>DASQPE010000209.1:0-2403 GCA_035644115.1 Gemmatimonadales bacterium | reverse complement strand
GAGCGGAATTGATCCAGGAGCTGGTAGGCGGCATCGGGATAGTCCGCGTCCCAGGTCGCTTCCAGCCAGGCGCGTTCCGTCGCTACCCACGACCGTCCCATGCCCAGCGGGTCGCCGGTGAGTGGGCGATAGGCGATGCCGGGGCCCACCCGCCGCAGCTCCGCTTCACCTTCCCGCGAGGCGACTCGCACGGCGCCGTCCTCATCCTCCGCTGCGACCAGACCGACCGCCCGCTCGACGAGCAGCGCGGCCACGAGATCCTCCCGTGCTCCGAAAGCCTCGGGTCGATGCAACCGGGACAGCGGCCAGCGGCGGTCGCGCGGCTCTTCCGGCCGCGCGTACACCATCGCCGATCCGTTGCCCGCTACCATCACGGCGGCGCGGGGGGCTCCGCTCCAGATGACCGGGTGCGCCAGCGTCGGCACGCCGCGATCGCGGAACCAGGCGGCCAGATCGAGATGGCTGTGCACCGGAGAAGCGCCGTGGTCGCTCACGATCAGGATCAGGGAGTGCTCCAGCTCGCCGCGAGCGCGAAGCTGCTCTCGCAGTTGCCCCAGAACCGCGTCCACCCGGTGCAGCGCCCGCCGCACCGCGGGCGCCATGGGACCATCCTGGTGGGTGTAGCCATCCACCGCCGGAAACTGGGCGAAGACGAAGCGGGCCAGCCCGCCGGCGGCCTCAAGCAGGTGGCGTGCGACGGCATCGTCGGAGGGCTGATGCCACTGGGCGTAGTGGGCCAGTGCTCCCCAAAGCTTGCGCGCCAGCCGGGTCGGATCGCGGTCGGCCGGAAGCCCCCGCGCCACCGGCGTGAACAGGCCCAGACTCTGGGGCACCAGCTCGAAGATGGTGCGGATCTCGGGCGCCAGGTCGGCGTCGAGCAGGGGAGCCTGGTAGCCGCAATAGCTCCGGACCGCGGCGCGGTCCCGCCACCACCGGCCACTGTACTGGCGCCGGTCCAGCCAGCGAATCGAGGGAATGTCGCAGCGGCCGGGCATGCACCCGGTGAGAAACGGCAGATACGAGACGCTGGTGGTGGACGGAAACGCCGTGATGGCGCAGGTGCTACCACCCCGCGCCACCATGGCCGCGACGTTCGGCAGGGTGCCGGCCGCGAGCTCGGCTTCCGCCAGGTCGCGACGCAGTCCATCCACGAGCACCAGGAAACAGCGATTCATGTCGGCAGACCGAATCATATATCGGGAGACGGCGGAGGTCAGTGGGAGCGCTTGACGCCGCTTCCCGTCCCAGCAGCTTTGAGCCCATGCGAATGGTCTGGTATGTGACCCTCGGCAGCGGCCTCGGCGGGGCCGCTCGCCTTCTGCTCGGCGGGTGGGTGCAGGATCGCTTCGGGAGCTCGTTTCCGCTGGGCACGCTCGTGATCAATATCAGCGGGTCGCTGCTGCTCGGGTTCCTGCTGCACTATGCCCTGGAGACGCCCGCCATCGGCGCCGACGTGCGGGCGTTGCTCACGACCGGCCTCTGCGGCGGCTACACTACGTTCTCGACCTTCAGTTACGAGACCGTGCGGCTGGTCGACGACGGCGAGTATCGTCGGGCTGCGCTCTATGTCATCCTGAGCGTCGGGCTCGCGCTGCTCGCGATGGCGTGCGGCATCGTGCTCGCGCGGGAGCTGGTGGTGCTCCGGCGGCGCTGGTAGGGAGCGGTGCGGTTCCTGGTGGTGGGTGCGGGTGCGATCGGCGGGTACTTCGGCGGCCGGCTGCTCGAGGCGGGCCGGGACGTCACCTTCCTGGTGCGGCCGGGGCGGGCCGCCCAGCTCGCCAGCACCGGTCTGATCATCCGCAGTCGCCTTGGCGATGTCGCGCTGGCGTCTCCGCCGCGGGTGCTGGCCTCGGAGCTCTCCGCCCCCTTCGACGTCGTACTGCTGAGCTGCAAAGCCTACGACCTCGAGCCGGCCATGGCGTCGTTCGCGCCGGCGGTCGGCCCGGACACCGCAATCCTTCCGCTGCTGAACGGGCTGAGACATCTCGACCGGTTGTCCGACCGATTCGGCGGCGACCCGGTGCTGGGCGGTCAGTGCTTCATCTCGGCCAGCCTTGACCCCGGTGGGGTGATCGTGCACTTGAACGAGAGCCACACCGTCTCCTTCGGCGAGCGGGGCGGCGCGAGGTCCCCCCGGGTTCAGGCCATCGCCGCCGCCATGGTCGGCGCCCGCTTCGACGCGCGCGCCAGCGATGAAATTCTGCAGGAGATGTGGGAGAAGTGGGTGTTCATCGCGGCCGGGGCCGGGATCACCTGCCTGATGCGGGCGCCGGTGGGCGACATCGTCGCCGCCGGTGGTGCCGACCTCGCGGTGGCGCTGCTGGACGAATGCGGTGCGGTTGCCGAGGCCGCCGGCTGCGCGCCGCGGCCCGACTCCGTGAAGCGCAACCGCGCCTTGCTGAC
>DASQPE010000208.1:0-9317 GCA_035644115.1 Gemmatimonadales bacterium | reverse complement strand
ACCCGTCCGGCGATATTGAGACCGCGTTCGAGCTGCTGAAGGCCGTCCGCGAACATCCCCATTGCCTTGTAGGCCCGAGCCAGAGCCACGTAGCCCTGGACCGACGCTGGGCTCTCGTCGAGGTGGGCCCGGAAGACGGAGATCGCGTCTTCGAAGCGGCGCCCGTAGTACAAGCAGCGACCCACGGTTGCCTGAACCGTCAAAGAGAGAGGATCGAGGGTCTGGGCTCGCCGGGCCACCTGCAGGCCCTGCTCGGGGCGGCCGGTCGTGCAGAGGAACATGGCATACCAGTGCTGGGTCAACGGGGTCATGGACGGGAGGCTCATCGCTCGCTCAAACTGATCGCGCGCCAAGCCAAGATCCCAGTCGTAAAGCATGGCGACTATAGCTCGCGCGAAGTGCGCATCGCCGAGCGAATCATCCAGCTCGATGCCTTTGATCGCCGCCGCCTTGGCCCGGGGTATGGCCTCGGCGGGGGGCAGGACTCCGAACTCGTCAAACCCGAGCATGGCGTACGCATACGCCAGCCAAGCCTGGGCCTGGGCGTATTCGGGATCGAGCGCAACTGCCTGCTCGAAGCAGGTTGCGGCCGCTTGAAATCCTTCGATCGAGGCCAGCGCCCAGGCATGACGGCCCCTCAAATAGAGGGTGTACGCGTCCAGATTCTCGGTTGGTGGTTGAACCAGCGGGTCGCTCGACCTGCCGACGACTTTTGGGGTCAGGGTCGCGGCGATGGCGCGGGCCAGCTCGTCCTGGACCGCGAAGACGTCCGCAAGAGTGCGCTCGTAGGTCTGGGACCACAGATGATAGCCGTCGGCGGCGCTGACGAGCTGGGCGGTGAGCCGGATCCGGTCGCCCGCCTTCCGCACGCTTCCCTCGAGCAGCGTTTGTACCCGGAGCTGCTTGCCGATGTCACGAGCGTCCACCTGCCTGCCCTTGAACACGAACGACGATGTGCGTGCCGCGACTCGCAATCCGCGCACCTGACTCAGGGCGTTGATGATCTCTTCGGTCATCCCGTCGCTGAAGTACTCGGCTTCGGGGTCCGAGCTCAGGTTTGCGAAGGGCAACACGGCGATCGACGCATCGGCCGGCTGCCGCGGCGCGGAGAGCTGGATTGCCTCAATCGTCCCCAGTCTGGCCGCGCCCTCGAGGGAAGCGGACAGGTCCGCTGCCGTGGCGAATCGGTCCGCCGGATTACGCGCCAGCGCCTTCGCCACCACCGCTTCCAGCGCGGGTGGGATCGCGGGGTCGATGGTACGAAGCCGTGGCGGAGCCTCGGTAAGCCGGCTGAACAGAATCGCGTGCGCGGTGGGGCCGGTGAAGGGTGCTTGGCCGACCAGCGCTTCGAACAGCACGCAGCCGAGGCCATAGATGTCGCTCCGGCCGTCGATGTCCGGGTCGCCGGTCGCCTGTTCCGGACTCATGTACGCCGGGCTCCCCAGGACGGCACCGTCGGCGGTGACGGTGGGCAGGCCCGCGATGCTCACGGCCCGAGCGATGCCGAAATCCGCCACGATCGCGTGCCCGGCACCAAGCAGAATGTTTTCGGGCTTGATGTCGCGGTGAATCACGCCGCGGCTGTGGGCATAATCGAGGGCATCGGCCACCTCGCGCCCGACCTTTACGGCTTCATCCACCGGAAGCCGACTCTCCCGGGTCAAGCGGTCACGCAGTGATTCGCCCTCGATGTAGGGCATCACGTAGTACAGCAGCCCGTCGGATGCGCCGGAGTCGTGCAATGCCAGGATGTGCGGGTGGGTGAGACGCGCCACCACCTGGATCTCCCGAAGGAAGCGTTCCGCGCCCAGCGTCGCGGCAAGCTCCGGCCACAACACCTTGAGCGCCACCGGGCGGCCATGTTTCGTATCGCGCGCCAGGTACACAGTTGCCATGCCGCCGCGGCCGAGCTCACGCTCGATCGTGTAGCGACTGCCGAGGGCAGCGGAAACGAAATCGAGGAGACTAGGCGTGACGCGTCCTCCTCGTTCACGGCTGCCAACGGTCAGCGAGAGATAGTGTCCCGGGCCCCGACTGTGTAACGGGCTTCCACGTATTCCTCCAGGATCTGGAGGAACTCGGGAACGATCCGGTCGCCCTTGAGGGTCGTGAGCAGCCGGCCGTCCACGTAGACCGGCGCCTTCGGCTCCTCGAACGTTCCCGGCAGCGAGATGCCCAGATGGGCGTGCTTCGACTCGCCGGGGCCGTTCACCACGCAGCCCATCACCGCCACCCGCAGCTCCTCCACCCCCGGCCGCTCCTCCCGCCACACCGGCATCTTCTCACGCAGATACTCCTGGATGTCGAGCGCCATCTGCTGGAAGAAAGTGCTGGTGGTCCGGCCGCAGCCGGGGCAGCTGGTCACCTGCGGGGAAAAACTCCGGAGACCGAGCGATTGGAGCACCTGCTGCGCGACCTGCACCTCGAGCGTCCGATCGCCGTTTGGCTCGGGTGTGAGGGAGACCCGGATGGTATCGCCGATCCCTTCCTGGAGCAGGACCGCGAGTCCCGCCGTGCTGGCGACCATCCCTTTCATGCCCATTCCCGCCTCGGTGAGGCCGAGGTGCAGCGGATAGTCGCAGCGGGCCGCGAGCATCCGATAGACGTCCACCAGGTCCTGCACCCCCGATACCTTCGCGCTGATGATGATCCGATCGTGCGGCTGGCCGATCCGCTCCGCCAAGGCGGCGGAGCGCACCGCGCTCTCGACCATGGCTTCCATGGTGACGTCGCGGGCCTCGCGCGGCTCCGCCTGCCTGGCGTTCGCGTCCATCAGCTCGGTCAGGAGGATCTGATCCAGCGACCCCCAGTTCACCCCGATGCGCACCGGCTTCTGGTGCCGGAGCGCGACCTCGATGATCGAGCGGAAGTGCTCGTCGGCGCGCTTCCCGCCCACATTGCCGGGGTTGATCCGGTATTTGGCCAGGGCCCGGGCGCACGCCGGGTACTTGGTGAGGAGGAGATGTCCGTTGTAGTGGAAGTCGCCCACGATGGGGACATCGACACCGATCCGCTCCAGCCCCTCCACGATCTCCGGGACCGCGGCGGCCGCCGCGTCATGGTTGACCGTGACCCGGACCAGCTCACTGCCGGCCCGCGCCAGCGCCGCGACCTGACGCACCGTCGCGGCCACATCGGCCGTGTCGGTGTTGGTCATCGACTGGACCACGATCAGATGGCAGGAACCCACCGGGACCCGGTCGATCCAGGCGGTGGGGGTGGAGCGGCGGGTCAGGACGGGCATGGGGGAAAGCTAAATGCGTGAACAGTGAACAGTGAAAAGTGAACAGGGAGCCCCATTTCATGCCCGAAGCCCCCTGTTCACTGTCTACTGTTCACTTTTCACGCTCTTCATGCCCTCGAAAACTCCGCCTCGCTGATCTGCCGCTGGTCCGCGGAACTGAGCTCGATGTCCGCCGCCGTTGCGCTGTCCACCGCGTGCTCGACCGTTCGGGCGCTGGGGATGGCGATCACGGTGGAGCCCTGGGCCAGCACCCAGGCGAGCACGAGCGCGTGGGACGAGAATCCGAGGTCCTTCGCCATCGGGTTCAGCACCAGATGCTCCGGCAGCTTGCGGTTGAGCCGCCCGCCGCCGGTGGGGCTGTAGGCCAGGAATCCAATGCCACGCCGGGCACAGTAGTCGACGACACCCTCGGTGACCGCTTCCCGAAAGAAGGGGTTCAGCCGGTTCTGCACCGTCACCACCGGCACGATCGCCTCCGCGTCCCGAATCTGCCCCACCGATACGTTGGACAGCCCGACCCAGCGGATCTTTCCCTGTTTCCGCAGCTCTGCCAGCGCGCCGACGCTGTCGGCGAACGGCACGTTCGGGTCGGGCGCGTGGAGCTGATACAGGTCGATGCGCTCGACACCCAGCGCGCGAAGCGACTCTTCGCACGCCCTATGGAGTGAGGCGGGCCGGCCATCCCGCTCCCATCCGCCCCCCGGCCGGGTGAGCCCACCCTTGGTTCCGACGATGACCGAATCGCGCCGCCCCGGCCAGGACGCCAGCGCGCGGGCGATCAGGCGCTCGTTGTGGCCGAGGTCGCTCTGATCCAGGCAATAGACGTTGGCAGTGTCGATGAGGGTGACACCCGCGTTCAGCGCGGCGTGGATGACGCGAACACCCTGCTCGTCGGACGGTCGATCCTGGAGGGAGAGGTGCATCCCGCCGAATCCGATGGCGGAAACGGCGGGAGCGTCCGGCCCTAGCGGGCGGCTATGCAAGACCCAGCTGTTTGGCGAGTCGGTTCCAATCGGAAAGGGCAACGGTCCCGTCGTCCTTGAGCGGCGTTAGGGCCGCGAGGATCTCCGCGCGGGAACCCTCGATCCGGCGGTCGCGCAACTCACCGATCATCCGGGCGAACCGCTGATCGTAGCCGCTCGCGTCGAGCTCGCCGCTCTTCCGCGCCGCGCTGAGTCGCTTGAGCTCCTCGGCCACTCGGGCCGGGGTCACGGGCTTGAGCGTTCCGCCCTGTGGATCCGACATGGGCGCTCCTTCGGGTTGGCGTTCAGTGCAATCAGCCGAGATTCGGCCTCCCGGACGAAGATAGGGGGGTGTAGCGGGCTAGAACAAACGCCGCACTAGATACGAGAGCAGGCTCAGCACGATCGACACCAGGATCATTGAAGTGAGCGGGAAGTAGATCCGAAGCCCGTCTCGCTCGACCCGGACATCGCCCGGCAGGCGCCCGAACCAGCTCAGCGCGCCCGACCAGATCAGCACGCCGAGGACCACGACGGCCAGCCCCACGACGATCACCAGCGTCCCGGTGCTGCGCGCCTCCATGGCTCAGCCCCTCAGGATCTCACCTTGGACGGCGCAGGCTTCCCTCGAATCGCCACTCGCACCCCGCCCTGCTCCAGCCGCATGGTGCCGTCCTCGGGAATTGCGACCAGGAGGTCGCGACCGGTGCTGGTCAGCGCCGGGTATCGCGCACCCACCTGTGCCATGAGCGGCGCCAGCAGCGCCTCCGGCAGAGCCCCGCCATTCAGCAGCAAGGACCGGAGGTGGAACCGCACCATGCCCGGCTGACTGTGGACCAGGGCAATGTCCGCGGCAATCACGGACTCATCGCTGAGAAACATGAGGGCCGGGCCCAGCGCAGCCTTCACCGCCGGCGGGAGCTGCTGTACCTGGCTGCTGAGCGTCACGGCCGCGGTGTCGACCCCCACATCGATGGCGAGGTTATCCGGCACCGGCCTCACCCCGAGCCGGGCAACCAGATACGACGCGAAGTCGGCGCCCTCGACGAAGGCCTGATGGTTGACCCGCTCCACATACACCGAGTCGACCCGCGCGGCAGCCCGATAGGCGCCCGCGTTGGAGAGGCGCCCCGGCACGACCGGTGCGGGAACCGTTTCGCCGGCGGGCGCCTGCGCGCCCAGACCCGGCGTCGCCAGGAGCAGCGCGCCGATCGCACCAGCCGAGATGTGAAAGCGCATAAGGGAGTGTAGCGACCCGGGCTGCGAGTCGTCCAGCCGCCCCTCGCTGCTAGGGGAGGTCCCACTCGCGGCGGAGGCGCTGGTACTCCCCCCGGGGGAGCTGGACCAGTACCGGAGTCCGCAGCGGGTCGAGCCAGCGCATGAGCTCGACCAGTCTCCCGGCATCCATCGCGGTACAGCCGACCGTGGAAGAGCTGGGTCCGCTCCAGACGTGGAGGAAGATGCACGAACCGGCGCCGGGCTCGCGGGCCCACCCGCTGTTGTGCTCGACCACGATTCCCCAGCGATAGGCTTCGTCCGCCCGTCGCATGTCTTCCGCGCTCTGCCACTCCGGCGGCCCCTCGGCCGGCTGATAGATCAGCTCGTTGTATCGCGCCGACGCAGGGTCATCCACGCACTTGAGCGCCGGGGTGGCCCAGAGATACCTGAGCCGCAGCCAACGCGCCGAGTCGGCGGGCGCGTATCCGAACGCGTGGCTGAGCTGGAACTCGCCGGCCGGCGACTTGCCGTCTCCCTCGACCTTGGTCGGGTCATCCGGGCGGGGATCGACCCGCACCCCCCGGCCCCACGCCAGGCCCGCCCGTCCCACGACCACCGGTACCGAATCGCCCACCGGCCGCCAGGCGGGATGGCCCGCCACGCGCTCGTACTGCCGAAGCCACCCCGTGGTCGCGTTCCAGTCGCTGGTCGTGACCACGACCAGCTGGCGGGAGCCGGGAACCGGGGCGGCCCCTTTGGGAGCACCGCCGAAGCAAGCGACGAGGCCGAGCACGGCGACGGGGGCGCGCGTCATGGGAGCCCGATGAGCTCGGGCCAGGGCGGGGAGATCCATCGGTTCGGAGGCGGGCTGGTGGCCGCTCATGCTCTGGCCAATATGACCGCGACCCCGGAGCCAGCCAAGCACGGCTCCGGAGTCGCGGTGTTCACACCGCAGACGAAACTGTCGCGCGGCTCAGTCCGGCGGCGGGGGCATCGGTGGAGGGCCCCGGTGGCGGCGCTCGTCAAACCGCCGCCGCAGCTCGGTGTACTTGGTCCGCTGGTCGGGATCGAGCTGAGCCTCGATTTCCCTGCTCACAGTGTGCTCCAGGGAGTCGATCCGGGGACTCACGTCCCGCCACAACGAATCGAATGTCGGGCGGCGCCGCTCGAAGATCGCCTTCACGCTGTCTCGCTGCGACGGACGGAGACCGAGCCGATGGCTCAGCATCTCGACCGCGTGCCCCGGCGTCGGTCTGCCCCGCTCCCAAAAACGCCCACCAAGGAAGCGGCCACCGATCACCCCGACGGCAATGCCGGCGAGGAACGCGCCGAACAGCAGCGCCGCCGCCCGCCACCGAGGTCCCGCGATCACCGCGCCTCCAGCAGCGGCGACAGCAACACTTGTGGATCAGGCTGCGCATCGGCGGCGAGGAGCTCCGCCGGTGCTTCGACCGGGCCGAGCGCCTCGGCCAGCGACATGGTCGAGGAACTGCCGTCCCCGGCCCGCACGCCCAGCAGCGCTCCCACCAAAACTGCCGCCGCCGCCGCAATGCCGGGCCTGAACCAGCCGGCGAGCAGGTCCCACTCGCCGCGTGCCGGCCGGTCCCGCCACTTGGAGCTGCGGGCCGCCAGGCGCACCCGGGCTACAAACGCGGCATCGCCCTCGCCACTCAGGTGGTCACGAAGAAGTTGGCCGATCGTAGGGTCCGGCCGATGGTCGAACGAATCGTAAGCAGTCATCGCACCTCCTCGAGAAAGGGCGCCAGCAACACGCGCAGGTTGCGCCGCGCGTGGAAAACGTCGGAGCGCACGGTGCCCTCGGGCACATCGAGCAGCTCGGCGATTTCGCCGTGGGAATACCCCTCCGCATCGAACAGTGTGACCGCGACTCGCGCGCGCTCAGGGAGGGTTGCGAGCGCCTCGGCCAGCCGAGCCCGCAGTAGCGCGCGGCCGGCCTGGCGGTCCGGTGCCGCTTCCCGGGTGGCCTCGTGCCCACCCAAGGGCTGGGTCTCCCGGACGGTCCGCCGACGCCGCAGATCGCGGGCGGCGTTCAACACGATCCGCATGAGCCACGGTCGAAACGGCCGACGCGGGTCGAAGCGCCCGATCGAGCGCCAAGCCGCCAGCAGTCCGTCCTGGACTGCGTCGTCGGCGTCGTTTGGATCGCGGAGCACGAGGCGCGCTAAGCGCCGCGCCGCAGGAGCGTGTTCAGCGACGAGACGCCCGAACGCCTCCTCGTCTCCTTCAACGAGAAGGGCGACCAGCTCCGTGTCGGGCACGTGTGCAGTACGCGCTGGGCCCTCGTGTTGTTGCGGGTCGGAATCTGCCGGTGGATCCCGGCGGACCGCGGCGGCGGATGAGGAAGGCGTCACGGGGGCCCCGGCTGGCCAGCGCCTGAGCCGTCGCCGGAGCGTCGCGGGCGCTCCTCCTCACGCGCCTTCTTCTGCTCCTTTTTGACTTCCTCGTACTGCTTCCGCTGATCCTTGGTCAGGAACCCGAGCGATTTGTCGAACGCGTTGTCCCGCTTCCGGAGATCCTGCCCCAGCCGGGTGAGGAGCTGGGCCTGCTGCTGGGCCCCATCGCGGTTGCGATCCCGAAACGCCGACCGCATGGCTTCGTGCGCGGCGCGGGCACTGTCTCGCTGGGCTTTGGTGTCGGCCATGAGACTATCCCACGCCCGGGTGTACTGCTCGGTCTGCGGATCGGTGAGCGAAAGCAGCTGGCGGAACGTGCCGGGCGTAGGCGGTCCCTCGATCTCCTCGGGCGACGGTAGATCGGACGGGTCGAAGGGCGGGCGCCCCATGTGGCGACCGCCCCCGCCATCCCAGGCGCCTTCGCTCGGCATCGTTCCGCCGGACGGCCGGTAGCCGCCCGCATCCTGCGCCAGCGCGCTCCCGCCGGCAAGAACGGACATCAAGCCTAGAATCGAGAGAACCCGCAGACGGCCGCGCCTCATCCTGCCGCCATGCGCGCGCCGTGAGCCGCCAGCTCGGGCTCGCCTCGGTAGGCTGCCAGCCCCGCCCGCGCCAGCCAGTAGACCACTTCGGCAATGGCGTCGCGCACCTGCGGATCCATCATCGCCTGGGCCTCCCGCTCGGGTAGGAGGTGACGCACCTGCTGGAACGCCAGACACTGGCCCACGAGCCAGATCGCGAGCATGCTGAGCTCGCCGGGCGCCGCATCGGTGTGGAGCACATCGGCAATGGCGTGACTCATGGTCGTCACGAACGGGGGCTGGTATCCTGCGCTCCAGGTCATCCCGCGGGTGGTGCGCTCCAGCGTGTCCCAGGCGAGCAGGCGGGCGCGCTGGACGTCCAGGGTGTCGTCGGTCGCCCCACAGACCAGCGCTCGCACCAGCCGGCGCAGCCGCTCCTCGGGGAGATCCGAGCCTGCGATCGAGGTGGACAAGTCCCCGGCGGCCAAAGTAAAGGCGGACCGCACAACTGCGGTGTAGAGGCCGTCTTTGCCGCCGAAATGGTAGCTGATCGCGGCGATGTTGGTGCCGGCCCGGCCCGCCATCTCCCGGATGGTCGCGCCGTGGTAGCCGACCTCGGAGAAGACGGCCAGCCCTGCGTCCAGAAGGCGTTGGCGGGTCTGCTGGGCTGTGATGTCTTCGGTCACGCTCGCTGCTCCACTTGGGGGTGAAGAACTGGTACAGAGTACGCGCGAGAACCCGGCAGCGTTGCGTCAGGACCTCCCTAGGGCGCCTCCCCCCGCAGCGGCGGCTTTCCGGAAGCTCGGACGTCGGGGCTGAGCCGGCTGGCGGCCGCTGCATCGAGCAGCCAAGAGAGTCGCCCCGGGTCCGGTCGGACCGCCTGGGCCGGCAGCTGGTCCGGCACGAAGGGTCCCTCGAGCACCGCCCGCAGGGTCCCGGCCTTCGCCTCCCCTGCCGC
>DASQPE010000207.1:0-2442 GCA_035644115.1 Gemmatimonadales bacterium | reverse complement strand
AGATGGTTGGTCGGCTCGTCCAGCAGCAGCATGTCCGGCTGCGCGAGCAGCACCTGACAGAGCGCCACCCGTCGCCGCTCGCCCCCGGAAATCTTGCCGACGTCGGCCTCGCCTGGCGGGAGCCGCAGCGCATCCATCGCGAGGTCGACCTTGTGGTCGAGCTCCCAGAGGCCGAGCGCGTCGATCCGCTCCTGGAGATTGCCCTGCTTCTCCAGCAGCCGGGTCATCTCGTCGTCATCCATCGGCTCGGCGAAGCTGGCGCTCAACTCCTCGAACTGGGTGAGCAGCGCCCGCTGCTCGGCGACCGCGATCTCCACGTTGCCCCGCACGTCCTTGGAGGGATCCAGGTGTGGCTCCTGCGGCAGGTAACCGATCTTGGTGCCGGGCAGCGGGCGCGCGTCGCCCAAGTAGTCGGTATCCACGCCGGCCATGATGCGAAGCAGGGTGGATTTCCCCGCGCCATTGGCGCCGAGGACGCCGATCTTCGCGCCCGGGTAGAACGCGAGATAGATCCCCTTGAGGATCTCCTTGCTGGGGGGCACGACCTTTCGGAGGTCGCGCATCGTGAAGATGTATTCGCCGGCCATAGGGGCCGGAAGATAAACCGCTGGAAACGCAAAGGGCGCCCCGACGGGAGCGCCCTCGTGTCTGCGCGGGCCGGACGACCTAGCTAAGGTGCTTGTTCACCAGCTTGGTCATCTCGAACATGTTCACGACGTCTTTCTTGAAGATCGGGCGGAGCGCCTCGTCGGCGTGGATGTTTCGCCGGTTCACCTTGTCCTGCAGGCCCTTCCGCTTGATGTACGCCCACAGCTTCTTCGTCACTTCGGTCCGGGGCAGCGCGCTCGAGCCAACCACTGCCGCGAGCTGCTCGCTGGGATGCATCGCCTTCATGAACGCTGGATTGGGTTTCCGCTTCGCTGCCGTCCTCTTCTTCGCGGGCTTCTTTGCCGCCCGACGTCTGGCGGTGGACTTCTTGGCCTTCTTGGACGACTTCTTTTTGGCTGCCATCGCGAGTCTCCCTGAGGATGTGGAAACCGAGCGTGCCCTCCGAAGGAATGAATCCAACGCCCATCAAAGTATGGCTGTTTTCCCCCACGGCAATAGGGTGAGCCGCCCTCGTGCCCCGCGCGGCGTAGCTGGGAGGCGCCATCCCGCGCCATATTGAGACCGTTATGCCGGTCCGCATTTCCCTCCCTCGACCGGGTCTCCTGCTGCCCGCGCTCGGCGTTCTGCTCCTCGCCGGGGCCGTGCCTTCTCGCCCACGCCGGGAGCCCGCGCACCACGCCGAGCGACCGGCGTGCCTGCCGGATAACGGCGGTCTGAGTCTCCCCAAAGGGCTCTGCGCCCTCGTCGTGGCCCACGGCATCGGAGCGGTGCGTCACCTCGTGGTTGCGCCCAATGGCGACGTCTTCGTGAACCGGAAAAACAGCGGTGTGTTGGCGCTGCGCGATACCTCCGGTGACGGGGTCGCCGATGTCACCCGGCCGTTCGGCAAGGGCGGAGGAACCGGGATCGCGCTCGCGCCGGGATTTCTCTACTACTCCACCAATGACGCAGTGTATCGGTACTCCTGGCGGCCGGGCCAGCTCGAGCCGCAGGGCGATGCCGAACCGATCGTGACCGGCCTTCCGGGCGGCGGCGATCACTCGGCGAAGAGCATCGCGTTGGGCCCCGGGGGTGCGCTCTTCGTCAACATCGGATCGGCCACCAACAGCTGTCAGGAACAGAACCGGGCCTCGCGCTCGCCGGGGCGCGACCCGTGTACGGAGCTCGAGACCCGCGCCGGCATCTGGCGCTTCGCGGCGGAGAAGCGGGGGCAGCGGTTCGCCGACGGCGAGCGCTGGGCGACCGGGCTTCGCAACACAGTCGCGCTCGCCGTGGACCCGGCCGGGGGGCTGTACGGAGTGATCCTCGGGCGCGACCAGCTGGCCGACAACTGGGGCTTCACGCCTGAGAAGAGCGCCGAGAATCCCGGCGAAGAGATGGTCCGGATCGAGCGTGGGGACGATTACGGGTGGCCTTACTGCTACTTTGACGTCGACCTTGGGCGGAACGTGCTGGCGCCCGAGTACGGCGGCGACGGCAAGCAGATCGGCCGTTGCGCCGCCGCGAAGGCGCCCCTGCTCGCATTTCCGGGACACTGGGCGCCGCTGGCGATCGCGTTCGGTCCAGCGCGGCAGCTCGGGCCGACTTATGCGAGCGGCGCGTTCATCGCGTTCCACGGCTCGTGGAACCGGGCGCCGCTTCCCGAGCAGGGATACCGGATCGTCTGGCAGCCGCTGGAAAACGGTCGCCCGGCGGGCAAGTACCAGACCTTCGCCGCTCCCAGCAAGAACCCCACGGCGATCCGGCCCTCCGGCCTTGCCGTGGGGCCCGATGGGTCGCTGTACCTCGCCGCCGACGAGAGCGGGACCGTCTGGCGCATCATGAACGTTGCCG
>DASQPE010000206.1:0-7445 GCA_035644115.1 Gemmatimonadales bacterium | reverse complement strand
CCGCTGCACGTGTGGGGCAGCCGGGTGCCGACGCTCGATCGGCCGGACTGGTGTGTGCTGGATCTCGACCCGAAGGGGGCGCCGTTCGAGCACGTGGTCGAAATTGCCAAGGCCTTGCGAACGCTGTGTGACGAGGTAGAGCTGCCCAACTTCGTGAAGACCAGCGGCTCGTCCGGCCTGCACGTCCTGCTCCCGTTGGGACGACAGCTGACCTACGAGCAGTCGCGATCGCTGGGCGAGGTCCTCGCGCGCCTGGTGGCCGGTCAGCTGGCGGAGATCGCGACGGTGACCCGGGCCGTGTCCCGCCGGGGCGGCAAGGTCTACATCGACTATCTGCAGAACATTTCGGGCCAGCTGATCGCGTCGCCCTTCAGCGTGCGCCCGCTGCCCAGCGCTCCGGTCTCCACCCCGCTCGACTGGCGCGAGGTCACTAAGAAGCTCGACATCCGCGCGTTTACCATTCGCACGGTGCCCGAGAGGATGAGGCGGCGGAAGACGGATCCCATGCACGAGGTGCTCGACCTGGTGCCTGACCTGGGCGGCGTGCTCGGTCGGCTCGCGGCGCGCGGCCAGGCGAAAGGACCCGCGTGACCGCGACCACCGGCTCCGAGCTGTCGATCGAAGTGGGGGAGCGGGTCGGCCGGGTCTCCGGCGTGCTGATCCGCCCTCCTGCCGCCCGCTGGCTCTACGTCCTCGCGCACGGAGCCGGGGCGGGAATGCGGCATCGGTTCATGGCGGCGGTCGCGGAGGCGCTGGCGCAGCGGAATGTCGCTACCCTGCGCTATCAATTCCCCTACACCGAGGCCGGTGGCCGCCGGCCCGATCCGCCCGGCGTGCTCCAGGCGACGGTTCGGGCCGCGGTCGCGGCGGCCGCCACGGCCGCGCCCGGATTGCTGCTCCTGGCGGGCGGGAAGTCATTGGGCGGCCGGATGACCTCGTCCGCCGCCGCGAAGACTCCGCTGCCCGGCGTGCGCGGGCTCGTGTTCCTCGGCTTTCCGCTACACGCCCCCGGTCGGCCCGGCCTCGAGCGGGCCGAGCATCTCGACGGAGTCGGAATACCGATGCTGTTTCTGCAGGGGACTCGCGATGCGCTGGCAGGTCTCGAGCTCATGCATACGGTCTGCGAGCGTCTGGGTGAGCGGGCCACGTTGCACGTGGTGGATGGCGGCGACCACTCCTTCGCGGTGCTGAAGCGATCGGGCCGGTCGGAGGCGGAGGTGCTGGCCGAGCTGGCGGACACCATCGCGGCGTGGCCGGCCGCGCAGGGCCTCGGATGACCACTGAGGTCGAGGTGGGCTTCACTCCGACGGAGGAGCAACGCCGGGCCATCGAGGCCCGGCTGGGGCCGGTGCTCGTCGTGGCCGGCCCCGGGGCAGGAAAGACCTACTGCCTCATCGAGCGAATCCAACGGCTCATCACGCTGTATGCCATGCCGCCCTCCCGGATCTGCGCGGTGACGTTCACCAACAAGGCCGCCGAGGAGATCGCCACTCGGTTGCACCGCGCCCTGCCCGGTGACGGCGAGGAGGTGGTCGGGGGCACGCTTCACTCGCTCTGCCTCGGCATTCTACGGGAGCACGCCGAGGCCGCTGGTCTCCGGCGCGGGTTCGGCGTGGCCGACGACGACTACCAGCGTACCGTCCTGCGCCGGCTACGAGTCCGGGAAGAGCGGCAGGGCCAGCTGCTGGTCCTCTTTGGCCGACACCGGCTCGAGCAGCGTCCGCTCACCGCCGGCGACCGCGAGCTGTTCGAGTCCTACCGGTCCACCCTCCGCGCGCGCAACCTGGTCGATTTCGATGATCTCATCGCCCTGACCGAGCGGTTGCTGCGGGAGCATCCCGATATCGCCGCCGACCGGCAGCGCCGCTTCGACTACGTGCTGGTGGACGAGTTCCAGGATCTCAACCTCGCTCAATACGGCGTGGTGAAGCTGCTCGCCGGCGACCAGGCCAATCTCTTCGTCGTGGGCGACGACGAGCAGTCGATCTTCTCCTGGACCGGAGCGGACAGCCAGATCTTCGTCCGATTCGAGGAGGACTTCCCCAACCGGTGCCGGATCGTGCTGGACCTCAACCAGCGCTGCTCCCGTCAGATCTTCGAGGTCGCTCGGCACCTGGTGGAGCGGAATCCGCGCCTGTTCGTCAAGGACATCGTGGCCCACCGCGACTCGGAGCACGAGGTCACGGCCCAGGCGTTCGAGGACGAGGCGGCGGAGGCGCGCTGGCTGGTGGCGGATCTGCTGGAGGATCACGCGCGGACCGAGCTGCCGTGGGGCGAGTATGCGCTGCTGTACCGGCGCCACAGCCTGGGGCGGTTCCTCGAGGTGCGGCTGCTGGAAGCCGGGGTCCCTTGCCGCCTCGCCCGGGGCCAGGCGCTGCTCGACGACAAGGTGATCGCGCAGGTCGTGGCCTCGCTGCGGGTGGTCCGCTCTCCGGACGACCCGGTTGCCGTCGAGGCCCTCGCCGGGCGGGTGCTGCCTCGGCCTTTCCTGGAGCGGCTCGAGATCAGCGAGCCGGCCGGCGACCTGCTCGCCGTGCTGCGCGGGTTCGCCCGGCGGCAGCCCCGGGGCGACGCCGAGGCTCGCCGGGCGTGGCGGTTCGTCTACGCCGTGGAGAACCTGCGCGCGCTGCGCCGAGCCCACGAGTCACTGGAGCCCCTGGTGGACGAGCTGCTCGCCCAGCGGGTGGGGCCTTATCGCAACCCGCTCGAGGAGCGACACCAGGAGCTCAGCGATCCGGCAGGCTACCCGGGAGCGGAGGAGCTGGCGGAGCGACTGGGGGCCGTGGTGCATTCCGGTGCGCGGGTGTGGCTCGAGCCGGACCGGGGAGTCGAGATTGCGCTTCAGGCAATGCTGCGGAAGTGCGGCGTGCCCAACGTCGCTCGGTTGTTGCCCGGGGATCAGCCGGCACCGGGCGAGCTGGTTCTCCGGGCCCCGGGTGCGGCGGGCAGCCGCTGGCCCATGCTGCTCTTCAAGGCGCTGCAGCTCCTGCAGGTCCGCAGCCTGGGTAGCCGGTTGCTCGACTACGTCGCGTTCGACCTGGAGACGACCGACCTCGACGTCACCGCGTGTGAGGTGGTCGAGCTGGCCGGGGTCCGGGTTCGAAACGGTGAAGTAGTCGCGCGGTTTCGCGAGCTGGTGCGATGCACTCGCCCGGTGAGCGCCAAGGCCCGCGCCATTCATGGCTACGGAGACGACGATCTCCGCGACTCGGCTCGGTTCAGCGAGGTCTGGCCCCGCTTCCGCGCCTTCGTCGGATCCGACCTGCTGGTGGCGCACAATGGCCAGCGCTTCGACGTGCCCGTCCTCCGCCGCCTCGCGGCCGAGTGGGGCGGCGCCGAGGATCTCGCATTCTTCGATACCCTGCCGCTGGCGCGTTCCCTGGTGGACGAGAGCGCCCGACTGGAAGACCTCGCGGAACGGTTCGGCGTCGCGCTGGGCCGGGCCCACCACGCGCTGGACGACGCGCTGGCGCTCGCGGGCGTGTTGACCCGGCTGGAGGAGCTCAAGCTGATGCGCGGGCGCAAGACGGCGCTGGCGCAAGGGCTCGGGTTCCTCGGCCTGGCGCTCGCGCTCGACCAGGCGCCGGAGCCGACCGCGGAAGAGCGCATGATGCGCGAGCTCTCGCTCCCGCACGCACTGGGCCGCTACAGTGACTGCCTCGAGCTCTACGCGGCCGAGATCGAAACCGGCGCCCCCGGCGCGCCGCCGGTGGAGGAGCTGATCGAGCGGCTCGGCGGGCGCCGGCTGATGGAACGGTTGCGGGCGGAGCGGACCGCCGCCGAGCGCTATCCTGAGGCAGTAGCGCGGCTCAACGCGCTGATGGAAGGAAGCCAGGGCGCCACGCTCGACGAGCGCATCGACCGCCTGCTCGAACGGGTGGCGCTGTCCACCAGCGAGGGAGTCGAGACCGATCCAGCGCGGCTGAGCCTGCTTACGTTGCACTCGACCAAAGGACTGGAGTTCTCCCGGGTGTACATCGTGGGAGTGGAAGACAACCAGCTTCCGGGCTGGCACGCACTCGCGGAGGAGCGGGAGCTGGAGATTCAGGAGGCGCGCCGCCTCCTGTACGTCGGGATGACCCGGGCCAAGGACCGGCTGGTGCTCACCCGCACCGAGCGCCGGGGAGGCCGACTCTCGGGCGGCGACCTGTTCCTCCGCGATGCCGGCCTGGTAACGAGCGGCGTACGGGAACGTTGATGAGCCGGGCCCTGCTGTCCGCGATCCTCACCACCGCTGCCTGGTGTCTCCCTGCGCCCGCTCCGGCGCAGAACCCCGCATCCAGTGAATTGATTGCCGACCGGTACCGCGCCGTCGCCGACAGCCTCATCGGTGCGGCGCTGGCCGACAGTACGGCATACCACCGGCTCGGGCTCCTGGTGGACACTTACGGCAACCGGCCGAGCGGCTCGGTACAGCTCGAGCGGGCGATCGAGTGGGTGCTCGGCCAGATGAAGGGTGACGGGCTGGAGCGGGTCCGGGGCGAGCGGGTCATGGTCCCTCACTGGGTCCGCGGCCGGGAATCGGCGGAGCTGGTCAAGCCTCGCCCGCTCGCCCTGCACCTGCTGGGACTGGGTGGCAGCGCGGGCACGCCGGCTGCGGGTATCACGGCGCCGGTCCTCGTCGTCGGGAGCTTCGACGAGCTGACTCGGCGAGCGGCGGAAGCGAAGGGGAAGATCGTGCTGTTCGACGTGCCTCTCGCTACCGACCGGCCCCCCTTCGAGGCCTACGACCAGGCGGTACAGTACCGGGTCAACGGCGCGATCGCCGGGGCCCGGGTCGGCGCGCGGGCGGTGCTGATCCGCTCGGTCGCGTCTGCTTCGATCCAGAGTCCTCATACCGGCATCATGCGCTACGACTCGACCGTCGCCCGGATCCCGGCCGCGGCGCTGAGCGTGGAAGACGCGGAGCTGCTGCATCGGTTCCAGAACCGGGGCGAGCCGGTCACGGTGCGGCTCACGATGGGTGCACGGTCGCTGTCCGACTCCCCGTCACGCAACGTCGTGGCGGAGCTACCGGGAAGGGAGCGACCGGACGAGGTCGTCGTGCTGGGCGGGCACATCGACTCGTGGGACGTGGGCCAGGGTGCGATGGATGACGGAGGCGGGGCGCTGGCCTCGTGGGAAGCGGTGCGGCTGATGCGGCGGCTCGGGCTCCGGCCGCGACGGACGGTGCGGGTGGTGCTCTGGACCAGTGAGGAGACCGGCGCCAAGGGAGGGTCCGCCTATCGCGACCAGCACCAGGCCGAGCTCGACAAGCACGTGCTGGCGATCGAATCGGACAACGGTGTGTTCGCGCCGACCGGCTTCGGAATACGCGGCTCCGACTCGGCATTCGCGGTGGCGCGCCAAGTCGCCGGGCTGCTCCAGGCAGTCGGTGCGACCACCATCGAGCGGGTAACGGAGGGGCCCGAGGCCGACGTCGAGCCGCTGGCGGACCGCGGCGTGCCGGGCATGGGACTCCAGGTCGATGCGACCCGGTACTTCTGGTATCACCATTCCGAAGGCGACACCTTCGACAAGATCGACCGAGCCGAGATGGCGCGGTGTGTGGCCGCGCTGGCCGTGATGGCCTACGTAGTAGCCGATCTGCCCGATCCGCTCCCGCGCTCCGCCGCCGGCGATGGACATGCCCCTTGACGGGCTCGGTCCCGAGTCTGAACTTGGGGCCCCGCTTTCAGAGGAGTCCCATGTTTGCCTCGATCCGCCGTTACGACTTTACGACCACTCCATCCGCCGCCGATGTCGCGAAGCTGACCAACCAGATCGAGCACGACTTCGTCGGCCAGATCGAGCACTTGCCCGGATTCCACGGCTACTACCTGTGCAACGTCGATGGCCGCCAGCTGCTCACCGTCAGTCTGTTCGAGACCAAGGCGAGCGCTGCCGAATCCGCGCAGATTGCCGCGCAGTTCGTCAGGACCACTCCGCTGGCCGTCACGATCGGTCCGGTAGATCTGATGGAGGGCGATGTGTTATTGGCGAGAGAGGCGCCCCGGGAGGTCGGCGCCCACTAGCGGCCGAGCACGCTCGCGATCGCACGCTCGAGGGCGTCGGCGGGGACCGTGCCCTGAGCCAGCCGGGGGTTGCCTCCGCCTCGGCCTCCCACGTTGGCCAGCGCGGCCCGAAGCACCCCGGCCGCATCGATTCCCGAGTCCTCCGACGCGGCCAGCACCAGTCCCGGCGGGCTCGACGTTGCACCAACGAACACGGCCCGCGGCAGCGCGGCCACCGCCTGTCCCAGGCCGCGCTGGCGCTCGGTTGCGTCACCGTCCCGGACCACTACCCAGCGAGCGCCGGAGGCGTCGGGCGTCGCGCTGGCGTACAGCTCCCGTGCTCGCAAGCGATCGAGCTCGCGTTCGACTTCCCGGCGGGCGGTCGCGGTTTCCTTGAGCTCGGCCCGCTGCGACTCGACCAGCGCGGGCAGCTCGTCTGGTGCCGCTGACAAGAGCGTGGCCAGGCGGGTAAGCAGATCGTGGTCCGCGCGCGCCCGGCGGACCGCCCGCTCGCCGCAGAGAAACTCGAGTCGCACCGCCTTCCGCACCCGCTCCACCTTCCGAATCAGAATCGGGCCGATCTCGCCGGTGGCGTGCACATGGGTGCCGCCGCAGGCGCTCCGGTCGAGGTCGCGGATGGTTACGACCCGGATGGCCCCGGTGCGATCCGATGGCTTTCGGAGCCCCGTCGCCGCGGCCGCGTCCTCCAAGGTCACGGTGACCGGGCGGTTCTCGGTGACGACGGCGTTGGCCCGCAGCTCGGCGGCAGCGACCTGATCGGGGGTAAGAGCGGCAGTGTCGAGATCGAGGGTGGATGCTTCGTAGCCGAAATGGACGCTGACGGTAGGGAATCCGTACAGCTCGGCCACCACCGCCGACAGAAGATGCTGGCCGGTGTGCTGCTGCATGTGGTCGAACCGACGAGCCCAGTCGATCCGGCCCGTCACTCGTTCGGTCGCCAGCGGTTCCGCCAACAGGTGGGCGACCCGCTCACCCTCGTCCACGACGTCCACCACGTCGGCGTCGCCCAGGCGCCCGGTGTCGTGGGGCTGACCGCCGGACGTCGGGTAAAACGCAGTGCGATCGAGATACACCCGGCGCCCGCTTTCGGCGCGGTCAATCACCGCCGCGTCGAAGCGGGTGAGATAGGAGTCGGCGTAGTAGAGTCGCTCGGTCACCGCGAATGTCTACTATCGTGGCTGCCCCGCGCGAAAGAGCCCACGGTACCTGCCGGTCAGCTGACCGGATCCGTCGCCGGAGCGCAGCTGACGTTGCGGCCCGACGACGGGCCGCCGTTCTGGTCGGCAGGGCGGGGCTGCGCCGGTGCCGCGCTGGACCGGAGCACCAGCGCGAGGCCGAGGAGGATCACGGGCGTCGCCAGCAGGGTGCGGACGCCCAGCGGCTCATGCGCGAGCCATGCGCCGAGCAACAGCGCCACCACTGGATTGACGT
>DASQPE010000205.1:0-2807 GCA_035644115.1 Gemmatimonadales bacterium | reverse complement strand
GGCAACGCTGGTAGACCGGGAGGTGGTGCGATTCCTGGCCGCGCGTGAAGCCGAAGGCGTCGAGCTCCAGCATTGCCCGCGCTACATCCGCGAATGGATCCATTGCGAGCGGAGTCACACCCAGGTGTGACCGCCGAGGGGGCGGTCGCCGGCTGCGCCGCACCAGCGCTTCGCGTTCGCCCCCCGGCCGTCGCACGCGATAGCTTATGAGCCGAAGGGGGCCTATGGGCTACTCACCCAGTGGAAGTGCGGATATCGGATCGGAGAACCCGCTCCGGACTATCATCGATACGATTCCCGCCCTGGTGTGGTGCTTCCTGTACGACGTTCACGATTCCGCCAAACTCCTCCTCGGGCTCAACGATGCGGGCCAGGCTGAGGATCTCCAGCGCAATGCCCCGGGCATCGCGATCATCGTCGACCCCCGAAACGACTCGCACCTGCTGATGGCGCAGATGCAGGTGCTGTTCACCAAGTTTCACAATCGGATCGTGGACTGGCTACGCGAGAAGGGCACGGCGGAACACACCATTTTCACCGAGGCCCAGCGACTGGTCGTCTGGCACTACCAGTGGATCATCTTGCGGGAATTTCTCCCCGAGGTGATCGGTGACGGGTTGACCGACGCACTCCTGGCCGGCGGGCCGCGCTACTAAAGCTACCGGGTCAGACCCAGGGACCCACCGGTGCCGCTCTTCCCCGATCTCATTGGTTTTCGGGCGGTTCCTGCATCACGGGTCGTGGACTGGGCCGGGCTCTTCGACCTTCCCGGCCGTCCGCCGGCCCAGCGCGCCAAGAAACTCGATGGCCGGCTCTGCAGCTCCATCATGCACCTCCCCCAGGCGCTTACCGGCGACATCGAGGTCGAGGCCTTTCACAGCCTGGGCGCGCGCGATCTCCAGCGGGGCCACGCCCTTGGCCTCCCGTCCGGCCATCGCGCGCCATATCGGCGCTACCCCCCTCACCCGGGAGCAGACCGCTCTCGGCTCGATGGGCTGGGAGCAGGAAACCCCGCTCTGGTACTACGTCCTGAAGGAATCCGAGGTCCAGAGCAACGGTGACCGATTGGGCGAGGTCGGGGGCCGCATCCTGGGGGAGGTGTTGGTCGGTCTCCTCGATCACGACCCGGGCTCGTTCCGCGGGTCGCGGCCGGACTGGCGTCCCGAATTGCCGTCCCGAGTGGCGGGGAAGTTTACGATGGCTGATCTCCTGGAGTTCCTTGACAGGTGATACTTAGTCAACCCCCGCCCCCGGTCGTCGTGCCAGGCGGCCGACTGGGGTGTTCGACGGATGCGATCAATAGTGGGCCGGCCGCATAGTGCTCCGCGTAGTTCACACCTTCTCAAGGAGCACTGTCATGAGCACCATTACCACCAAGGACGGCACCCAGATCTACTACAAGGACTGGGGCAAGGGTCCCGCTGTCACCTTCTCCCATGGCTGGCCGCTCAACGCCGACGCGTGGGACGGGCAGATGCTGTTCCTCGTGCAGAACGGCTTCCGCGCCATCGCGCACGACCGGCGCGGCCACGGACGATCGAGTCAGGCCTCATCGGGCAACGACATGAACGGCTACGCCGACGATCTCGCCGCCGTCATCGAGGCGCTCGATCTCCACGACGTCACCCTGGTGGGCCACTCGACCGGCGGCGGTGAGGTCGCGCGGTACATCGGACGCCATGGAACGGCCCGGGTCGCCAAGGCGGTCCTGATCGCCGCGGTGCCGCCGATCATGCTGAAGACCCCGGCGAATCCCGAGGGCCTTCCGATCGAGGTTTTCGACGGCATCCGTGCGGGTCTCGCCAGGGACCGCTCGCAGTTCTACCAGGAGCTCGCCATCCAGTTCTACGGCGCCAACCGGCCCGGCGCCCAGGTCTCCCAGGGGCTGCTCGATCAATTCTGGACCTGGAGCATGCAAGCCGGACTCCTGAACGCGTACGAGTCCGTCAAGGCCTTCTCCGAGACCGATTTCACCGAAGACCTGAAGCAGTTCGACGTCCCGACGCTGGTGCTCCATGGCGAGGACGACCAGATCGTTCCCGTAAAGGACTCGGCGGTGAAGTCGGCGCGGCTCATCAAGGGCGCCAAGGACGTCTACTATCCGGGCGCGCCGCACGGCATCACGGCGACGCACCAGGATCAGGTCAACGCCGAGCTCCTCGCGTTCCTGCGGGGCTCCCCGGAAACCTCACGGCGCGGCGACCGCATGATGGCCGCAGCCTCAACCAATCGCTGAAGGGATTTACCATGAAAGTCGTGATCATCGGCGGAAGCGGGCTCATCGGGTCGAAGCTCGTCACCCGCCTTCGTGAGCATGGCCACGAGGCCGTGCCGGCGTCTCCGGACTCGGGCGTCAACACGCTCACGGGCGATGGCCTGGCCGAAGTCCTCGTCGGCGCGGCCGTCGTCGTCGACGTGTCGAACTCTCCGTCATTCGAGGACGCGGCCGTGCTCAAGTTCTTCGAGACGTCCACCGCCAATCTCCTTGCCGCCGAAGCGGCGGCGGGTGTGGGTCATCACGTCGCGTTGTCGGTCGTCGGCAGCGACCGGGCGCCCGACAGCGGTTACCTCCGCGCGAAGATCGCCCAGGAGAAGCTGATCAGAAACTCGTCGATCCCGTACTCGATCGTCCGCGCCACGCAATTCTTCGAGTTCCTCAAGCGCATCGCAGACGAGGCCACCGACGGGAATACGGTGCGCATCGCCCCCGTGCTGTTCCAACCCATAGCGGCGGAGGACGTCGCGAAGGCGGTGGGTCGGGTCGCCGAGTCGGCTCCGGTGAACGGCATCGTCGAGATCGCGGGGCC
>DASQPE010000204.1:0-2230 GCA_035644115.1 Gemmatimonadales bacterium | reverse complement strand
CGAGGCCCTCGCGCTCGCCTACGAGCACCGGCCGGAGCTGCGCAGCATCCGCGCGCAGGTGGACGCGGCCGCGCAGCGGGTCGCGGCGGTCGAGAAGGACTACTTCCCGAAGGTCACCGGCAACGCGGCCTACAACTGGTCGGGGGCGCGCTACCCCCTGCAGGAGAACTGGAGCTTCGGAACCGCCGTCAACCACTCGCTCTTCAACGGCGGCCTCACGACCGCGCAGGTCGGCGAGGCCAAGGCCAACCTCCAGAACCTGCAGGCCAACGAGGAGCTCACGCGCCAGAACATCACGCTCGACGTGCGGCAGGCGACGCTCAACCTGCGCCAGGCGGTCGAGAGCATCCGGGTCGCGGACAAGGGGCTCCAGCAAGCGCGGGAGAACCTCGAGATCGCCGAAGGCCGCTATCGAACGGGCGTCGGCAACATCATCGAGCTCACTGACGCGCAGACGTCGCTCACCAGCGCCGAGGCGAGCCGGGTTCAGGCGGTGGTCAACTACCGCACGGCGCTGGCGTCCCTCGAGCGGGCGACCGCGCACCCGTTCTCGGCGGAGTGAGCCGAACATGGAACCGATCGCTCGCGCGCGTGGGAGAGGACGCCGCCGCTGGCCGTGGCTCCTGGCCGTCGTCCTCCTCGCCGGGGTCGGGTATGGGCTGCACGCCACCTCGGCGACCCGCCAGCCGGCCTCCGCCGAGCCGGCGGCGCGGCAGGTCGGCCCGGCAGTCCCCGTGTCGGTGGCGACCGCGCGCGAGGGAGACCTGCCCGTCTATCTCACCGGGCTCGGCTCGGTGACGGCCTTCAATACCGTCAGCGTGAAGAGCCGCGTCGACGGCCAGCTGATCAAGGTGGCTTTTCAGGAGGGGCAGTTCGTTCACGAAGGAGATCTGCTGGCCGAGATCGATCCCAGGCCCTTCGAGGTGCAGCTGACGCAGTCAGAGGGGCAGATGGCCCGCGATGCGGCGTTGCTCAAGGACGCACAGATCAACCTGGCCCGCTACCGGGAGCTGCTCGCCAGGCAGCTGATCGCGAAGCAGCAGGTCGACGACCAGGCCGCGCTGGTCGGCCAGTACGCGGGCGCCGTCAGGATGGACCAGGGACTCATCGACAACGCGCGCCTGCAGCTGACCTACTCCCACATCACCGCCCCCATCAGCGGCCGGGTCGGGTTGCGGCTGGTGGACGCGGGCAACATGGTGCACGCTACCGATCCGAATGGGCTGCTCGTCATCACGCAGGTGCAGCCAATCGCGGTGCTCTTCACGCTCCCGGAGGACAATCTGCCTCCCATTCTCGGGAAGGTGCGAGCCGGGGAGCGCCTGACCGTGGAGGCGTACGACCGCGCGGGTCAGAACAAGATCGCCGCAGGCGCCCTCCTCACGGTCGACAATCAGATCGATCAGAGCACCGGGACCACCCGTCTCAAGGCGATCTTCCCGAACGACGATGACGTGCTCTTCCCGAACCAGTTCGTGAACGCGCGCCTGCTGCTCGACGTGAGGAAGGGGGCGGTCATCGTGCCGCTGGCCGGGATCCAGCGCGGCCCGCAAGGCACGTTCGTCTACCTGGTGAAGCCGGACCACACGGTCGACGTGCGCCAGGTCACCCTCGGCCCGACGTCCGCCACCGACGCCGCGATCGAGGCCGGCTTGTCGGCCGGAGAAGTGATCGTCATCGAGGGTGTGGACAAGCTGCGGGCGGGGAGCACGGTGCAGGTGAGGACGCCCGGCGGCGAGGCCTCGGGCTCAAGACCCAGCGCATGAATCCGTCACGGCTGTTCATCCTCCGGCCCGTCGCGACGTCGCTGCTGATGGCGGCCATCATGCTGGCCGGCGCCATCGCCTACCGTCAGCTGCCCGTTTCCGCGTTGCCGCAGGTCGATTATCCCACCATCCAGGTGCTCACCTTCTATCCCGGCGCCAGTCCGGACGTCATGGCGTCGTCGGTGACCGCGCCCCTCGAGCGCCAGTTCGGGCAGATGCCCGGCCTGAACCAGATGATGTCCACCAGCTCCTTTGGCAGCTCGGTCATCACGCTGCAGTTCGCGCTCGATCTCAACATCGACGTCGCCGAGCAAGAGGTGCAAGCGGCCATCAACGCCGCCGCGACGTATCTACCCCGCGACCTGCCGAACCCGCCCGTCTACAGCAAGACGAACCCGGCGGACGCGCCGGTCCTGACCCTCGCCCTCACCTCGAAGACCCTTCCCCTGTCGAAGGTGCAGGAC
>DASQPE010000203.1:0-16100 GCA_035644115.1 Gemmatimonadales bacterium | reverse complement strand
GAAGTAGAGTTCGACGCGGGCGCACCCGGGACCTATTACTACTGGGCCGCGACCAGCGACAGCACGACTATCGAAGGCCGGGGAGGCACCGACAGCCAGCTCGCCGGCGCTCTCGTCGTCGACCCAGCGAACGGTCCGGTCCCGCCGGACCGGATCTTTGTGCTGGGCGTGCTTTTCCTGTCCCATGCCGAGCCCTCCGGCTCCGATGTCTTCGCGGTAGCGATCAACGGTAGGTCCTGGCCCTTGACCGAGCGGTTCGACTTTGTGGTAGGGGACACGGTGCGCTGGCGCTGGATCAACCCGACGGCGGACAACCACCCGATGCACCTCCACGGCTTCTACTTCCAAGTGGACTCGAAAGGCTCGGAGGCCGCCGATACGAGCTATCCCCTAGAGGGACGCCGCCTGGTCGTGACCGAGCGGGTGGATCCCGGCGCCACGATGGCCATGACGTGGTCTCCGGACCGGCCGGGCCAGTGGCTCATGCACTGCCACATCCACGGGCACACCTTCCTCGATGCGTCCACCGGTCTTCACGCCCCATCGGCCAGCGCTCACCACACCGATACCGGGGGGATGGACGACATGGCCGGCCTGGTGCTCGGCATCCGGGTACGATCGGCAGCCGGAGCCGCCCCACCCGCGGCGGCGGTAGCGGCACGTCGCCGGCTCCGGTTGGTCCTGGGGCCATCAGTGCTGCGCCCCTATGGTGCCCGGGTCGGTGTATCGCTCTCCGATCCCGATGGCGCCGTGCCCGACGTGGGCACGCCGGGGCCGCCCATCGTGCTCACCCGCGGCGAGCCGGCCGAGGTGACAGTGGTGAACGGGTTGGACGAGCCGTCGACCATCCACTGGCACGGTATCGAGCTCGACAGTTACTACGACGGAGTGGCGGGTTGGAGCGGCGGCGCGGAAGGAGTGGCGCCCACCATTGCGCCGGGCGACTCCTTCGTGGCGCGGATGACGCCGCCGCGAGCCGGCACCTTCATCTACCACGCCCATAACCTGGCGACGCTGCAGGTGGGGAACGGATTGGTAGGACCGCTCATCGTGCTCGAGCCGGGCGAGCGGTTCGACGCCTCGCGCGAGATCGTGTGGATCGTGGGCGGCCAGGACGTCGACGAGAACGGATTCCTGCGGCTCAACGGCACCCGATGGCCCGGCCGCCTTGCGGTCGAGTCCGGCCGCTCATACCGGGTCCGCATCATCAACATCACCGAGAACAACACGGGCGACGTGGCGCTGCTCGACGGCGACATCCCGGTCGAGTGGACTCCGATCGCGAAGGACGCGGCACCGCTCTCGGTCGCGCGCCGGACGGCGTCGCCGGCACGAGTGCGGACCAGCGTCGGTGAAACCCATGACTTCGAGTGGACACCGGCGCGGCCCGGCCGGCTACGCCTCGAGGTCCGGAACGGCGGGCAGGTCATGGTCGAGCAAGCAGTGGAGGTTCACTGAGCTACGTGCGATGGAGGCTCGTAGGGCTCCTTACCCTCGCGAGCTTCGTCGCCTACCTGCTGCGCACCAACATGTCGGTTGCCGGGGAGCGGATGATGCGCGACCTCGGCCTCACCCAGATCCAGCTGGGCGTGGTGCTGGCGGGCTTTGCGTGGGGCTATGCCATCTTCCAGCTCCCCGGCGGCATCCTCGGTGAATGGCTGGGCGCCCGCAAGGCGCTCGCCTTCATCGCGGTGGCCTGGGGTGTCCTCAACATGGTCGTGGGGCTGGTGCCCGGAGCGGGCAGCGCCTCGCTGGTCGCGATCATCAGCACCCTCGCGGTGCTCCGCTTCCTCATGGGGGCTGCCCAGGCCCCGCTGTACCCAATCGCGAGCGGCCAGTCGATCGCCCGCTGGTTTCCGGTCACCGGCTGGGCCTTGCCCAACGGCCTCCTCAACGGCGGTCTGACCCTTGGCTCCGCCGCCACGGCGCCGCTGATCGCGTGGTTGACCGCCGAGCTGGGCTGGCGGCTCTCGTTCGTCGTGACCGGACCGCTCGGCATCGGGATCGCGGGCATCTGGTGGTGGTACGCGAGGGATCGTCCGGACGAGCACCCCGGCATTCGCCCTCGGGAGCTCGCGCTTATCGACGCTGGCCGCCCTACCGTCGGGCACGAGACAGCCTTCCGAGACTGGAGACTGGTGCTTCGAGATCGGAACGTCCTGCTCATCACCGCCAGCTATTTCTGCAGCAACTACGTCTTCTACTTCTTTTTCAACTGGCTCTACATCTATCTGGTGGACGTGCGAAAGTTCGAGGCACTGCGGGGCGGCGCCTTTGCGGCCGCGCCCTGGATCGCTGGAGCGGTTGGCGCGATGCTGGGCGGCGTGGTGTGCGACCAGATCTCGAAGCGCTATGGGTTCCGCTGGGGCCCCCGTCTGGTGTCGATCACCGGACTGGTACTCGCCGGCGGTTTCATCATCGCGGCCGGCACGGCGACCAGCCCCTACGTGGCGGTGGCGCTTCTGTGCCTCTGCCTCGCCTTCCAGCAGTTCACCGACAGCGCCGCCTGGGCTGCGACGATGATGGTGGGCGGTCGCCACGCGGCGGCGGCCTGCGGCGTGCTCAATACCGGGGGGAACGTGGTCGGCGGGATCGGCGCACTGCTGGTTCCAATCACGGCCCGGGCGCTGGGCTGGCCGGCCGCGTTGGGGATTGCCTCGCTGTTCGCGCTGCTGGGAGCGATCGTCTGGATCTGGATCGAGGCCGACCGGCCGGCGGGCGACTGAGCTGGTTCGCCGATCCGCCCCGTGATCGCGGGCACCGCAGGGACCAGGACCTCAGGGCATAGTGACATCCCCGCGAAGGAGCAAGCCATGACCATGCCGGACAACCAGGAGCGCTCGACCGGCGAGCTGTTCGGGCAGCTCAGCCAGGACCTCATGCTGCTGGTGCGGCAGGAGGCCCAGTTGGCGAAGACCGAGGTGCAGGCGAAGGTTGCGCGGGTGATCGCGGACCTGGTCTCGCTGGCCGCGGGCGGGCTGGTTGGCCTGGTCGGGACGCTCGCTCTGACAACTGCGATCGTCCTGCTGCTGGTCGATCCTCTCGGACTCGCGCCCTGGCTGGCGGCCCTGCTGGTCGGCGTCGTCCTCGCGATGGCCGGTTACGGCCTGCTGCGCGGCAGCCTGCGAGATCTCAAGGCGATGGACCCGGCTCTCCGTCGCGCGGTACACGAGATCAAGGAAGACATCCAGATGCTGAAGGAGCGGCGGCCATGACCGACCACCTCGACAGCCCCGAGGAGATCGAGCGCGTGATCGAGCGGACTCGGAGAAGGGTGGGCCGAGATATCGACGAGCTGGGGGAGCGGTTGAGTCCGCGGCGCTTGAAGCGTCGTGCCGGGCCGGTGCTCGCGATCGCGGCCGTGGGCGTGTGCGGTCTTTGGCTGCTCCGGCGCAACCGGGGCCGGATCGCGGGCCCGATGCGTGCCGCCGTAACCTGGCTGATCGCGCATCCCACCGTACTCACCACCGGGACGAGCGTGCTGATCGGGCTCCTGGTTCCTGCTAACAGGCGCGAGAGGCGACGACGGACGAGTGATGGCTACCAGCTCGACTAACCCGGTGGAGCTGCTCAAGGAGAGCGTGCGGGACTTCCTGGACGACGACTGTCCCTCTATGGCCGCCGCGCTCTCCTACTACACGGTCTTTTCCCTGCCGCCCCTCCTAGTCCTCCTGCTGCTTCTGCTCGGCTCCGTGCTCGACCCGCAGGACATCCAGGGCACCCTCGAGACCCGGATCCGGGCCCTCATGGGGCCGGCCGGCGGCGATCAGATCCGGACCATCCTCGCGCACGCGCATCGCCCCGGATCGGGGGCCCTGGCGACGGCCCTCGGCGCGGTGGCCCTGATCCTCGGCGCGACGGGGGTGTTCGGCCAGCTTCAAGTCGCGCTCAACAAGGCGTGGAAGGTGGCACCCGACCCGCAGAAAGGGGGCATCAAGCAATTTCTGCTCAAGCGCGCCTTCTCCCTCGGCATGGTGCTCGGTCTCGCGTTCGTGCTGCTGGTCTCGCTGGTGCTGAGCGCGCTGCTCGCGGCCTTCAGCGATTCGCTGGCCCGTATTCTTCCGGAGGGCCTTTCGGCGACGCTGCTGGAGGCGATCAATTTCGCCGTCTCCTTCGGTGTGATCGCGCTGCTCTTCGCGGCCATCTTCAAGGTGCTGCCTGACGCCACCATTGCCTGGCGCGACGTGTGGGTCGGCGCCGCCTTCACTGCCGTGCTGTTTGTGGCGGGAAAATTCCTATTGGGCGTCTACCTGGGCCACAGCAAGCCGGGTGAGGCATTCGGAGCGGCGGGCGCACTCGCGCTCATGTTCGTCTGGATCTACTACTCCTCGATGACGGTGCTGCTGGGCGCCGAGTTCACCCAGACCTGGGCCGTCCGGCGGGGGAGGGGAATCGAGCCGCAGCGGGGCGCTGTGCGGGTGGTACGAGAGTTACACCTGGTGCGCCCTCCCGGTCATCCGGCCGGGAGGGCGTAACAGGACGGCGTACCGCAGGGACTAGTTCGACGACGTTCCGGTTGTGGGCGGGGTTTCGCGGAGCCCGAACTGCTTCCGCAGCGCCGGCTCGTCCGCCATGGTCCAGTGCTCGGTGACCTGGTTGTCCTGGATGCGCAGCACCAGAATCTCGCCCGCGCTGGACCCCGCGTCCGACGGGCTGAGACGGCCGACCACCTTATCGCCGTCGGTGGCGATGTCCTCCACCTTGAACTGCCGCCCCGGCGCCTTGGCCCGCATGTCTTTTACCAGCGTCTTGAGCCCTTCGCGTCCCAGCGGCGCACCGTTGTTGGTCACGTTGTTTGCCACGATGTCGTTCACCAGCGCGAGATCGCCGGCGTTGTACACCTGATTCACGAACACCGTGAAGAGGGTCTTGTTCTGATCGGCATCCTGTGCCGACGCCGTGCCGGTCAGGGCTACCAGGGCCAGCCCGACCGCTGCGATCCGGGTCCTCATCGCGCTGCTCCTTCCGGTAGATGGCGTTGGGCCCCCCACCGGGGCCACATGCCTTTTAGACGCCTCCACCATACGAGAAGGTTGCGTAGAAGGTTTTGGCGCAGGGTTACGAACCGGTAACGGCGCGGCTCCCGAAAGGGTCGAGGGCGCGCCGGGTACCTCCCGGCGCGCCCTCGAGCTGGCTCCAGGCGACGCGGCTACAGGCCCAACGAGTAGTTGGTCCCCACCAGGGCTTCAGCCGGTGCGAATACCGGATCGAGGGCACCGGCGAGACCACTCGGCGCGATCAGGAGCTGGTCGATGGCCTGACGCTCGGACTCCGTCAGTGCCCGGTCGGGGCCGTTGAAGGTGTAGCCCGTGGTCGATCCCGACTGAATCGTGCCGGTGATGGTGGCGAACTGACCGCCGTTAACGCGGATGGCAAAGTTGGCCGATGCGCTCTGGCCCGACTGGGTCGCAGTGACCCCCAGGGTCCCGGTCAAGGCCACCGTCTCGCTGCCCCGGGTGACGGCGAACGTGAGGCTCAGCACGGACGTCGGATTGCCCAGCGTGAGATCCGCCTGGAGATGCGCGGACACGGCCGGCTGGTTGAGCGTGAGGCCAAAGTCGATCGCGACATGGTTCGTGCTCGCCGCGCCCGAGTTGGTGAAGTCGAGCCGATGGGCCCCGTCGGTCACGAAGCCGGCCGCCGTCGCCGCGAACGAGGACTCGGTGGCGGTCGCGGTGATGACGTAGTCGGCGTACGTGGTCGTCGGGTCCGCCGCCAGCACGCCGAGCTTGTACTGGGTCGTGCTGCTCTCGTCGGTGAGGTCGGCGTAACCGATCGGGTCGAGCGGCAGGACCGGAGTGTTGGTCAGCGGGTTGAGCGCATACAGGGTGAATCGCACGCCGGCGGCTGGGCCTCCGGTCGCGGCGCCCTCGACATACTGACCGGTGGAGGTGTCATAGACGTACACCCGGCCCCAGAGCGTATCCGCGATCAGCGATCCGGGACCGGTTGGCGCAGTGGCGAAGGAGGGACGGAGCGCCTTGACCGCAAACGCTTGCTTGCGAATGGCGGTCGCACGCATCGTGAGAGCCGGCCGGGTCGGCGCCATGGCAGTGAGAACGCTCGCAGTCCGGGCCGTCAGGGCGCTCGTGCCGCCCAGCGCGGAGAAGCTCAGAAGAATGGGCGCCTGGAACGGGGTATTCAGCGACTGGACGTCGTTGGTCAAACCGGGCGGATCAGACAACGTGGCGGGCGGCGCGCTGACGGGATCGCCACCGCAGCCGGCCAATGCGGTCGCGCAAACCGCAACGGCCAACGCCATGGCGCCCCTGGCTGACAGGGTCATCGGGAGCTCCTCCGAGCAGTTAATGTGTTGTCAGGTCGAGAGATGACGATGGGCGACGGGCGCCCGTCGCCCGGAGGAGGGCAAGTCAGAGGCCAGCGGCCCAGGCCTTCCCGGACAGGAGCTCCAGCACCAAGTCCGCACTGGCGCGGTCGGCGGCCTCCGCGGCGAAGTTGGTGACGACACGATGACGCAAGACGGCGGGGGCGACTGCCTTCACGTCGTCGAGGTCGGCCATGGGCCGCCCGGCCATGGCGGCGCGGGCCTTCGCTCCAAGCACGAGATACTGGGACGCGCGAGGCCCGGCGCCCCACTCGACGTATTCCTTGATGAACGGCGGGGCGTCCGGATCGGCCGGGCGAGTCAGTCGAGCGAGCGAGACCGCGGCGCGGATCAGCCCCCGGGAGACCGGGATCCGCCGCACCAGCGCCTGCATCGCGAGCACCGACTCCGCGTCGAACACCGCCTCGAGCCGGGCTCGCACCGCACCGGTAGTCTGCTCGACGATGGCTTCCTCCTCGCTGCGGCTCGGGTAGTTGACCCTGAGCTCGAGCATGAAGCGGTCGAGCTGCGCTTCGGGGAGGGGATAGGTGCCCTCCTGCTCGATGGGGTTCTGGGTGGCGAGCACGAAGAATGGATCGGGCAGGTGATAGGTGGTGCCGCCCGCGGTTACCTGATGCTCCTGCATGGCCTGGAGCAGGGCCGCCTGGGTCTTGGGTGGTGTGCGGTTGATCTCGTCGGCGAGCACGACGTTAGCGAACACCGGGCCGTGAACGAATCGAAACGCACGCTTGCCGGTGGTCAGGTCCTCCTCGATGATGTCCGTGCCCGTGATGTCGCTGGGCATGAGGTCCGGGGTGAATTGGATTCGATTGAAGGAGAGGTTCATCGCCTCGGCGATGGTCTGGACCATGAGGGTCTTCGCCAGCCCCGGGACCCCGATCAGCAGGGCATGACCGCCCGCCAGGATCGCCGTCAGGATGCCCTCGACGATCTCGTCCTGTCCGACGATCCGCCGCGCCACCTGGCTCCGGAGCTGGCCGACCGCGCTGACCAGCCGCTCGAGTTGTCGCACATCATCCTGAGGAACTGCCTGAGTCGCTGCCATGCTCGCCTTGGGTTTCGGGCAACTGCAACATTATCCGCAACCGGGCCGGCGGCGCCAGGATCGCGGCACAGCGGAGCGGGTTCGAATCCGCTTGCGAAACTTTTCACAAGCGCATAGCTTTGCGCCGTGCCAGACCCTGATCGGCCCGGCCGCGGAGGGCCCGGACCGGCGCGCTACGCCGGCTTGGGGATCCAGTTTGCGGTCACGATCCTGGTATTCGTGGTGGTGGGGCAGTGGGCCGACCGGAAGGCGGGCACAGGGGGTCTCTTCACGATTCTGGGAACCTTCCTGGCCTTCGGCGGCACGCTGTATTCGCTGGTTCGCAGTCTGAACAAGGACAATCGAGACCATCAGTGAGTGGAGGAACGCGATACCTCGCGGCGACGGCGCTGTTCGCGCTCCTGGCTGCGGGGGCGAGTACGCTCGTGCCCGAGAGCTGGAGACCGGGTTGGTGGCTCGCCCTGGGCATGACGCTACTGCTGCAGGCGCCGCTGGGATGGCGACTGGTGGCGTCGCTTGGCACCGACGGGTTTCTGGTGATCTGGGTGGCCGGCATCCTCCTGCGCCTAGTGGCCGTCGCCATCACCGGGCTGGTGGTCGTGCCGATGGTCGGCTGGTCGGCGGCGCCGGTGCTGCTCGCGTTGGTCGGGTTCCTGGCGGTTTCGCTCGCGATCGAAGGCGTCGTATCGGCTATTCAAAGCTCCCGAGTCGAGGGCTGATGAACCGACTCGTCCGGTGGATGGGATGCAGTACGCTGCTGGTGCTCCTCGCGACCGGCCCGGTAGCTGGTCAGGAGGCGGCCGGGACGCGGGAGGCGTTCCGGGCCGCGCAGGGAGGGCACCCGCACAGTCAGCGCGAGGTCGATATTCTGGGCCATCTCGCAAACACGCGCGAGATCGAGCTGCCGTACTGGAAGCCGCCGTACTATAAGGCGTGGGAACTGCCGCAGTTCCCACCGGTCCGGATCGGTCCCTTCCTCATCGACCTCTCGCCGACCAAGCACGCGGTCTTCACGGTTATCGCAGCGGTGATCGTCGGCCTCATCTTCATCCTGAGCGCGCGCTCGGTGGCTCGGGCACAGGCCGAGGGCCGGCCTCCCAAGGGGCTCGCCGGCGCGATGGAAGCGACCGCGTTGTGGATACGCCAGGAAGTGGTCCTGCCGAACGTGGGGCCTCACGGCGAGGGCTACGCGCCGTACCTGCTCACGACCTTCTTCTTTATCCTGGCCTGCAATCTTCTGGGACTGCTGCCGTGGGGCGCGACGGCGACGGGCAACATCGCGGTGACCGGTGGGTTGGCGGTGCTCGCGTTTCTGGTGATCGAGATCTCGGGCATGCGGGCGCTGGGACTAAAGGGCTATCTCGGCACGATCTTCTACCTGCCGCCCGGGCTCCCGACCTTCATGAAGCCGATCATGCTGGTCGTGATGACGCCCATCGAGCTGATCGGCAAGCTGGCCAAGCCGTTCGCGCTCGCGGTCCGATTGTTCGCCAACATGACGGCCGGTCACGCCCTGGTGCTGGCGCTGATCGGCCTGACGTTCACGTTCCAGAGCTATGTAGTCGGCGGTGTGGCGTCGGTCATGGCCACGCTGGTCATGCTGCTCGAGCTGTTCGTCGCGTTTCTGCAGGCGTTCGTGTTCACGCTGCTCACGGCCGTGTTCATCGGGCTGATGCGGGCGCAACACTAAGCGGAAAGTTTATTTGGTTTCACCGCAGAGGCGCAGAGGGCGCAGAGAGTTTGTTTGTTGGCCTAATGAGCGGTGAACACAAAAAAAGAAGAACCCCAGGACGCCGGGCGCTCGCGCCGTCCTGGTCGAGTAGTCCGCCGGACGGCGGATGATGCCCGCTGCTCCCGGGCACGTATCGGGGGCATTGGCGGGTCACCGCGGCGAGGCCGGGTCCAGGAGAACCGGCTGACGCGCGGCGGGCGCAAACTCCAGCGATCTCCTGTTTACGACCGGAGTCTCACATGCTGCACATGCTCGCCCTCCTGCAGGAAGCGGCGGCCGCGACCGCCGGCAAAGGGTACGGCCTCATCGGCGCCGGATTGGGCGCGGGGCTCGCCGTGCTGGGCGCCGGAGTCGGCATCGGACGGATCGGAGGCTCGGCTGCCGAGGGGATGGCCCGCCAGCCGGAGAACAGCGCGCGGATCCAGACGGCCGGGCTGATCTTCGCCGCACTGATCGAAGGCGTCGCGCTGTTCGTCGCCGTCATCGCACTGTTGATGCAGGGGAAGGTCACGTTCTGATGGAGAACGAACGATGAGAGCAACCTGGCTCATCCTGGGGGCGGCGCTCGGCGCCGCCTCACCAGTGGTGGCGCAGGAAGGAGAGGCCAGCGGCCCGCTGGTGGTGAACGGCGGCCTGATGATCTGGACCCTGGTCGTCTTCATCCTCCTGTTTCTGGTTCTGAAGCGGTTCGCCTGGCCCTCCCTGCTGGGAGCCGTCGAGGCCCGGGAGAAGCGGCTGGAAGAGCAGCTGGCCGAAGCCGAGCGCAATCGGATGGAATCGGCGCGCCTGCTGGAGGAGCACAAGAAGCTGCTGCTCGATACCCGGACCCAGGCGAGCGCGATCCTGGCGGACGCTCGCGCCGCCGCGGAAAAGGAGCGGACGCTCGCCATGGAGAAGACCCGGCAGGAGCAGGAAGACCTTTTGGAGCGGGCCCGGCGGGAGATCGGCGCTGAGCGGGAGCGGGCGATCGTGGAGCTCCGGCGAGAGGCGGTGGACGTGTCGCTGGCGGCCGCGGCCAAACTGATCGGTGAGCGCCTGGGCAGCGAGAGTGACCGGAAGCTGGTCGAGGCCTATCTCGCCACGCTGGAGCCGGGCCGGTGAGACCGGTTACCGTCGCGCGCAACTACGCCGAGACGCTGTTCGAGCTGGGCGAGCGGAGCGGCCAGGCCGAGCTCTACGGGAACCTGGTCGATGCAGTGGCCGGCGTGGTGGAGACGACGCCGGCGATCAGCGACATGCTGGCGTCGCCGCGGGTGCCGAAGAACGAGAAGAGCCGCCTGCTCGGCGCCGGCCTCGCCACCGCGCCACGTGAGTTTGTCCTGTTCCTGCAAGCGGTGGTACGGCGCGGGCGGGGGCAGCTGCTGCGCTACATCGCGAACGAATACGCGGTCTTGCTCGACGTGAAGTTCAACCGGCTCCGGGCCGGGGTGACTCTGGCGCGGACGGCGGACGACGCATTGCGGCGGAGCATCGAGGCCGGTCTCAGCAAGGCGTTCGGCAAGGAAGTGATCGCTACCTTCAGCGCGGACCCGCAGCTGCTGGGCGGCGCCATCGTCCGGATCGGCGAACGAGTGTACGATGGGTCGGTGCGGCGGCGGCTGACGCGACTGAAACGACAACTGATGGGACGGTGAGAAGACGGTAAGAAGTAAGAGGTAAGAAGTTAGAGGTAGAGGTGAGAGGGGCTAGTCCAGCGCGTCGTGCAGGTCATACGCCACCCCGTGCAGCTCGAGCAGGGCGAGATATTCCCGGGCAAAGTCCCGCTCGCGGTGGCGTACGTCCTGATGCCGCAGGTCATCCAGCAGCCGCGCATCGTCGTGCGGGGTGACGCTGAAAGCCGCATATCCCGCCTGCCATTCGAACCTGGCCCGATGGGGAAAGCTGCGCCGGATCCACCGGGCGGTGCCTGCCTTGACCGCCTCCACGAGCGGGGCGAGCGCGAGCGCCGCCGGCAGCTCGACGTACAGGTGCACGTGGTCCCGCCCGGCGCCTGCCGAGACCAACCGAGCGCCGAGCGACCCGGCGAGGATGTCGGCTCGGGCAAACAGTCGGCCTCGCCACTCAGGGTCGAGCCAGGGTCGGCGGCCGCGGGTGCCCCAGATCAGGTGAACCCGCAGCTTGGCGTACGCGCCGGGCATGCGGGATGATCGTCGGAAGCTCAGTGCCGGCAGCCATCTGACGGTCGCAGCGCGTGGCGGAATAGCTCCGGCCACCTGCTGTCCGCCGGCCCGCCCCATTGCCTGTCCGCCTGCCCGCCTGCCCGCCTGCCCGCCTATCTTTACCCACGTTTTAGCCCGCGACGCGCCGATGCTGCCTGCCAACGCCGATCGCCGGGGTCTGCTTCAGTCCGTGTTCGGGGAATGGCTCGAGCGGCTGGTGGCGGAAACCGAGCGCAAGTTTATCCAGCGCCGGTACGTGCGCCCGCCCGGCGCGCTGCCGGAGATGGGGTTTCTGACGGCGTGCACCCGCTGCGGCGCGTGCGCACCGGTCTGCCCCGTGCAGGCCATCGGGACCGTTGCGCCTAACGGCGGGCTCGCCGCCGGCACCCCATTTCTCGAGCCCGATCGTCAACCCTGCATAGCGTGCGCGGACATGCCGTGCGCCCGGGCTTGCCCCACCGGCGCACTCACGGTGCCGGCCGAGGGCTGGGCGGGGTATCGACTGGGCGAGATCGAGTTCCTGCCGGAGCACTGCGTCACCTTCCGGGGGACCCCGTGCCGGGTATGCGTCGATGCCTGTCCGGTCGGACCAGCAGCGCTGGTGATGGACGGGACCGGCCACCCTTCGGTGCACTGGGAGGGTTGCGTCGGTTGCGGGGTCTGCGTCCGCGACTGCATCGCACATCCGTCGGCGTTCACGCTCCACTACGCGGAGGCTTGATGGCGGACGTCCCGTACCGAGTGGACAAGCCTTGGGGATACGAGCTGGTGTGGGCCCGCACCGACCGCTACGTCGGGAAGGTCCTGCACGTGAAGGCGGGTCACATTCTGAGCCTGCAGTACCACAACTTCAAGGACGAGACCATGCACGTCCTCCGGGGTCGGCTGGTGCTGCGCACCAAAGAGGGCGAGACGCTGGTGGCCCGGCCGTTTGTCGCCGGCGAGACGGTGCACATCCCGCCCAAGCTCATTCATCAGATCGAGGCGGTCGAGGACAGCGATGTGCTCGAGGCCTCCACTCCCCAGCTCGACGACCTGGTCCGGCTGGAAGATCGATACGGACGGGGCTCCGACCCATGCAAGTGATCATCCCGCTCGCGGGCAAAGGCACCCGGCTCCGGCCTCACACCTATCTCGTCCCCAAGCCCCTGCTCAAGGTCGCCGGGCGTCCGGTGATGGACTGGGTGATGGACCGGCTCGAGGGCCTCGCCATCGAGGAGCTGATCTTCATCACCGGCCATCTCAAGGACCAGGTCGAGGCCTACGCGCGGGCCCGCTACCCGTATCCCTCGCGCTATGTGGAGCAGAAGGTGCAGGACGGCACCGCCGGCGCGGTGAACCTCGCCCGGCGGTTCGTGCACGGGCCGGTGCTGATCATCTTCGTGGACACCGTGTTCGAGGCCGACCTCACGCTGATCAACCGGCTCGACGCCGACGGAATCATCTGGGCAAAGGAAGTCGAGGACTATCAGCGCTTCGGGGTGGTGGTGACCGACAGCCAGGGCTTCATGACGCGCATCATCGAGAAGCCCAAGGAACCGGTCTCGAAGCTGGCCAACATCGGGCTCTACTACATCCGGGCGGTGGACAGCCTCTGGCAGGGTATCGATCACGTGCTGCGCGAACCGATGAACCAGGGTGAGTACTATCTCACCGACGCATTCCAATGGATGATCGAGCACGGCAAGCGGATCTACACCGCGGAGGTGGGCGGCTGGTACGACTGCGGCAAACTCGACACTCTGCTGGAGACCAATGAGATCCTCCTCCGGAAAGGCGCAGCCCGCCGGCGTGAGTTCCCGGGCGTCACCATCCACGATCCGGTGTACATCGAGGACGGAGTGGGGATCGAGCGCAGTGTCATCGGGCCCAACGTGTCGCTGGAGCAGGGGACCACAGTCAAAGACAGCACCATCGCCAATACGATGGTCGGCCGGGATTCCACGCTGCGCTGCGTCCGGCTCGACCGCGCCCTCATCGGTAATAGCGTGCTGGTCGAGGGGCTCGCCGGCAGCGTGACCCTGGGCGACCATTCCGAGGTGACGGCGAAGCCTGTGACCTGATGCGAGAGCTCGACCGGCTCTGCGAGTCGTACGGAGATCTGCTCCGGCATCTGGATCCGGCGGCGGCGAGCGCCGCCGGTTCTGTTTCCGGCGACAGCCGGTTGGGTCGCTTCGACGACGAGTCGGTGCGGGAGCATGTCGTGGCCCTCAAAGCCACGGCGTCGGCGATCGAGGAGCTGGAGGTCGAGGCCCTCGACGACGAGATCGATCGCACCGCGTTGCTCGACGAACTGCGCGCTACCGTCGGCAGCTGGGAGGAGGACCGGCCGCATCGGCACAATCCCGCGTTCTGGATCGATCACGTCGCCCAAGCGCTGACCTCGCTGCTGCTTCGTCCCGACCGGGCCGACGCCCCTGGTCATCGGGCCAACGCAGTCGCGCAGCGGATCGCCGCGATTCCCGAGTTCCTCGACGTCGCGCGTGCCACGCTCGCGCGGCCGCCGCTGGTCCTGGTGGACGGGGCCCTCGCGGAGCTCGGCGGCATCGGCCAGGCGCTGGCCTATGCGGCGGCGGAGCTCGGCCCCGAAGCACCGGGTGGACCCGATGCGCTCGGCGTGGCGGTCACCGCAGCACTCCAGGCGCTGGCCGGTTTCGGGCATTGGCTCCGCTCAGAGGTCGAGCCGGACACCGGCGTGGGCGGCGCGCTGGGCGAGGCGCGGTTCGACCGGCGGATTCAGCACCGGTACGCGGTGCCGGCCGGCGCGGGTAAGCTTTGGGGCTACGCGACGCGCCTGCTGGACGAGACCGACACAGCGCTGGTGGCGGAGGCACGCGCGCTGGACCCGGCGCGGGGCTGGCGCGATCTGGTGGCCCGGTTCGACGACGAGAGCGTGCCCGCGGTCGCCGCCGTGGACGCGGGGCTCGAGCAGGTCCGGACGGCTCTGAGCGGCGGCGCGGTGCCGATCCTGCCCGGGCCGATGCCTGTCGTCGTGGCCCCGTTGCTCCGCGGCGTGCTCTCCGAGATCGCTTATCTGCCGCCAACCGATCCGCCGGCGGCCGGCGCCGCGCGCCTCATGCTTCCGGCGGATCGGCTGAGCCGGTTCACCGTGCCGGCGGTTGCCGCGGCCGCCCTCGCCGGCCGGCATCTGCAAGAGAGCGCCGCGCGGAGGCTCGACGGCGAGGTGCGCCGGACTCTGCGCACGCCGATCGCGCTGAACGGATGGGCGCTCTACGCCGAGCAGTGGATGACGGATATCGGACTCTTCACGGAGGGCTACGAGCGGCTGGCCCGGCTGGCGCGCTTACTTCGTGCCGCCGGACTGCTGGCAGCGGACGTGGGGATTCACGCGCGGGGCATGACGGTGCCGGAGGCAATGGCGTTGCTCACCGGTCGGGCCGCGCTCCGACGGGGCGAGGCCCAGATCGCGGTGCGACGCATTCTCGCGCAGCCGGCCGAGGCCGGCGCTGCCGCGCTCGGCCGGCGTGAAATCCTCGCGCTGCGCGCTACCGCGGAGGTGCGAGTGGACGATCGCGCAGCGCTGGAGCGCTTCCACACCACACTGCTCGGCTTCGGCGCGCTGCCGCCAGGACTCGCCGGATGGGGGATGGGACTCGCGTCGTGACTAGCATTGCGTGCGCAATGCCGTCATTCTTCACGATGTGAAGATCACGGTCCTCACGTATCTCGACAGCCCGGACGAGAACTCCAAGGACTACGATCCGGTCGTGCCGCAAGTCGCACGCACCTTGCGACGCCTCGGCCACCGCGTCTCGATCCTCGGCGTCCACGGCGATGTCAAGCGCATCGTCAGCGGACTCTCCCGCCGCAAGCCTGATCTCGTCTTCAACATGATGGAAATGTTCGCCGATAACATCTTCGGCGACATTCCGATCACGGGGCTGCTCGATCTCCTGGGCGTGCGCTATACCGGCAGCGGCCCGGGCGAGCTCTACCTGAGCCAGGACAAGGCGCTCAGCAAGAAGCTGCTCTCCTACGAAGACATTCTCTATCCGCGCTTCGCGGTGTTCAACAAGGACTCCGAGATCGAGACCGGCGGCAACCTGCGCATGCCGCTCTTCGTCAAGCCGCTCCGCTCCGACGCGTCGCTGGGCGTGAGCGGGAAGTCGCTGGTCCACGATACACTGCAGCTGATGAAGCAGGTGGCCTCGATCCGCACCGAGCTCAACGACTCGGCGATCGCGGAGGAGTTCATCGACGGGCGCGAGTTTCTGGTCGGGGTGCTGGGCAACTCGCCGCCGAGGGCGCTGCCGCCGATCGAGGTGGACTTTGGCGGCCTGCCCGAGGGCGTGCCCAAGGTGCTCGACAGCAAGGCGAAGTGGGAGGAGCGCAGCGTCGAATACAAGGGCACCAAGACGGTCGTGGCGACCCTCCCGGATGAGCTCCGCGCGCGGCTGCAGAAAGTGGCGGTGGACGCGTATCGGGCGGTGCGGGTGCGGGACTACGGGCGGGTGGATCTCCGGCTCACCGACACCGGCGAGATCTACGTGCTCGAGGCGAACGCGAGCTGCTACCTGGAGCGGGGCAGCGAGTTCGCGATGGCCGCGGTGGCAGGCGGGCTCGACTATCCGAGGCTGATCGAGCGAATCGTGAACCTCGCGATGGAGCGGTACAACGGGAAGCGGAGTTAGGCGGGCAGGCGGGCACTGAAACCATTAGCATCCCTTAACGTCCCCGCTAGTCCCTCGTCACCGCTGACATGCCATTCGCCATCATTCGCCCGGCAGCTCATCTTGCGCTGGTACTCCTTGCGTTGCCTCTCGCAGCGGTCGGCTGCGCCCAGCAGCCCCGCAACCA
>DASQPE010000202.1:0-6428 GCA_035644115.1 Gemmatimonadales bacterium | reverse complement strand
CCGCCACCAACAAGGACCTCGAGCGCGCCATCGCTGCGGGGGGCTTCCGCGACGACCTGTATTACCGGCTCAACGTCTTCGCCATCTGCGCCCCGCCGCTGCGCGAGCGCAAGGCCGACATCCTGCTCCTCTCCGATCACTTCGTGGAGAAGTACGCCCGGGAGCACGGCAAGAGCGTGCGCCGGATCTCGACGCCGTGCATCGACATGCTGGTGAGCTATCACTGGCCGGGCAACGTGCGGGAGCTGGAGAATGCCATCGAGCGGGCCGTCGTGGTGTGTGACGAGCACGTCCTGCACGCTCATCACCTGCCGCCCACGCTGCAGACGGCGGAGGCATCGGGCACCGTGGTTCGCAACGTCCTCGGCACGGCCGTGGCCGCGTTCGAGAAAGACCTGATCTGCGACGCCCTCAAAACCAGCCGCGGCAACCGGGCAAAGGCGGCGCGGCTGCTCGACTCCACCGAGCGCATAATCGGCTACAAGATCCGTAAGTACGGGATCGATCCCGTCCGCTTCCGGCTCTGATTGATCTTGGACGTGGCGGTGGTCGAGCCGCTCCGCGTCATCCCGACGTGAGCACTTCTAGCGTACCCGCCGGGACAACGATCTGAGCGAATCGGGGCCCAGGTCACCCTGCAGCACCAGCAGCACCGAACCTGTCATCCACATCTGCTGCCCGTTGGGCCCTGTCTGCGGCGTGAAGGGAAGATCCAGCTGGCCGGGGCGCACCCGCTGCTGGTCCAGGTAGATGGTGCGTCCCGTGCGATCGACGTAGACCGCGCGGACTACCGGCCGGGTGGTGTCCGAGCCGGGCACGAGCTGGGGTGAGACCAGCCCGACCAGTTGGCGGGTCATGCCGTCGATGGCGTGCAGCGGACCGCCCAACTGGTGCGCCGCCTCATCCAGGCCGATCCGACTCGAGAGCCGCGCCTGCTGATCGATGGTCGGCACCGCGCGTTGCGGGGCCGCGGCGTTGGCGGCCTGGATCGAATCCCGGCGCCGAGCCTCCGCCGCCCGGTCTTGTTCCCGTTGGCGATCAAGGTCGGCGGTGGCCTGGGCAGCCCGCTGGCGCATCGCCTCCCGGTCGAGTTCTTCGGTCGCCTTCGCGCCCCGGGCGGCGATCGTACCGCGGTCCTCGGTAGCATCCTGGTTGTCGGCGCTGACCGGCTCGGCAGGTTGGGGCGCGGCGGCTTTCGGCTCGGCTTTCCGCGGGGCGGGCGCCGCAGCCTGGGCCAGGTCGCGCGAAGGCTGGGGGGCGGCCGGCGCGGGCTTCTGTGCCGGTGGGGGAGCTGATTTCTGGGCGGGCACCGGCGCCGGCGCCGGCTTCGCTGAGGCCTTTCCGGTCGGGGGCTTCTCGACCGGGGCCGGGGGCTTATCGGCCAATTCTTTTTGGTCGGCCGCCGCCTTGTCGGGCGGGGCATTGTCGGTCTGACCCGCGGCGGCGCCGCGCTGGGGCTGAACCCCAGAAGGCTGCGGCGTGGCCGTGGCAAATGGAGAAGGCCGCTGGGGCGCTTCATCGGAACGAGCGACCGGAGCCGGCTGGGGTGCGGCGGCGGCCGGCGTCGAGTCCGCTTGCTTCGACTGCCCGAAGGTGAACTCCTCGGGTCGAATCCGGAGGTTTCCGGCCTTGCGGCCGCCCGGCAGGCTGCTGCGCATCTCGAGTCCGAAAAACCCCGCACCTACGACCACCAGAAAACCGGCGGCCCAGGCCATGATCTTGAACCGATTCCGTCGCACCTCGGTCGCTGTGGGGTTGTCCGGGATCAGCACGACGGGGTCCAGCGGAAGCATCGGCCGGCCGACCATGAGCCGCGGAGCGCGAGCCGCGCCTTCGGCCGGTGGCTCCAGCGCAGTCACCAGCCGCTCGGTCTCTGCCAGGAGCTGGCGGGCTTCATCGAGGCGCGCGGCGCACGCGGGGCAGGTCGCGAAGTGGGTTTGCACCTCGAGCACCTCGGCGGCGCCCAGCTCACCATCCAGTAATGCGTGCAGCTTGCCTTCGTCAACGTGCGGCATGCTTCGTTTGGCCTTCCATATCATGATACGCCTCGACCAGGCGGCGTCGTGCGCGAGCCAGCGTGGTGCCGATCGCACCCTTGGCCAACCCTAAGGTCTCGGCGATCTCGTCGTAATTGAAACCCTCCGCCTTGAGCAGCAGGGCCTCCCGATCGCGCTCGTTGAGCTGCTCCAGCGCGGCCCGCACTCGGGCAGCCCGGTCGCCGCGCTCGACCGCCTCATCGGGCGGGGGGGCGGCGGCCTCCAGCTCGTTCTTGAGAAGCTGGAGTCGGCGGCCCTGGCGCAGCGCCTTTCGGGCGTCCTCCCGGACCAGGTTCAGGGCCACGGCGAACAGCCAGGGCCGTGGGTTCCGGGGAGGTGCCGCCACTGCCCGGGCGAAGGTCTCCTGCGCGATATCCTCCGCCCGGTCACGATCGCCGGTCCGGCGCCAGAGCATCCGGACCAGCGGGTCGTGGTACTCCGCGAACAGTCGCCCGACGTCACCGGTCATGCCGCGTCTGCGCTCACGTCAGGCCCCCCGGAAGTCGCGCACGAGCTGCTCCAGTTGCCCAGCCGCCCATCCGTGCACCCCTGAAGGCCCGATCCGGATGCTCACCCGGCGCCCAGCGATCAGGACCTCGTCACCCACCCGGAGCCATGGGACCAGCTCCGGGAGTGCGCGGACCAGGGAGAAATACGCCTCCGAGAAGGATGTCACGGCCGTCACATTGACGGTATCGCGATGGCCCGCGTCAGTCCATACACCGCCGCGCCGAATAAAGACCCGGCCAGCCAGCGCGCGGGTTGCAGAACCCGGGCCAGCCTCGCCTTGGGGAGCCGCGGGCCTCCCCGCCGCTTCGGTGACGCCTTCCAGGCTCTTTGCCTGCGCGAGCTTGGCGCTCACTTGCGCGGCATCGAACGCCGCCCGCCCGGTCTGGCGGTTGGCGCCGGCGGCCCCGGTTGCTGCGACCATGTCTTCTCTGAGCATGGGGGCGGGCCGCCGACCATCAGCGAAGGTCTGAGGCTCCTGGACCAGGTAGGAGGTGTACTCGGTCAGTACGCCGTACCGGAGACCGAGGTCGCGGACCTGGGCGACGAGCTCGGGCGTCGCGCCTTCCAGCCGGATCTGGCGGGTCAGGTCCCCCACCCGGCGGGCGGCCCAGAGTCTGGGAATGTAGTCGTTGTCGTCGCGGAGGTCTTGGAAGTTGGCTCGGGCGACGAAGCGTTCGCGCCGGCCATTTCGCTCGCCGGTGACGATCAGATCGCCGGCCGCGCGGCCCCGATAGCGCCCGAGCAGGACCAGCTCCTCCCCGAAGAACAGGTCCGGCAGGCGCCCCGGCGCCAGATCGGTCAACCTGACCGGCGAGCTCTCGATGCGAAGGTTCACCAGTGCCGGGTGGCGGATCTTGGTGGTGATCGCGCTCACGGCCGTTTCTACGCTGGCCTCGGGGGCCACGTATTCGACGCTCCCCCGACCTTGGGTCGCCAGCCGGTCGAGCAGGTACGTGTTCACGTCATGGCCCACGCCCACGGCGAAGATGCGCCGCCTGCCCAGCTGGGCCGCGGCCCGCTCTGCAACCCGCTCGGGGGCGGTTTCGCCGATGGAGGGGACTCCGTCCGTGATGAACAGCACGATGCCGAGCCGATGATCGTCCTCTGCCTGGCCGAGCGAATCCCCGCCCGCTGGCCCGCCCAGGGCGGCGTCCAGTGCCCCAGCGATGTTAGTACCGCCGTCGGCGGATAGTCCGTCCACGAAGCGGCGTGCTTCATGGAGCATCTCGGGAGTGGCTGGACTCGCGCCGGGCCGGAACTCGCGGACGGCGGACGAAAACGCGATGAGCCGAAACCGGTCGGCCGGACCGAGCGTGCCAAGTGCCTGCCGGAGCCCCGCCTTGGCCTGCTCGAGCTTGTCGCCCGACATCGAGCCGGAGACGTCCACCACGAGGGTCAGCTCGCGCGGGACCGTCGTCGCCTGGTTCTCGGCCGCGGGGGCAACCAGCAGCATGAAGTAGCCATCCTCACCGCTCGGGGCGTGAGTGAGCAGACTGGTGCCGATTGCGCCGCCCTGGAGCGGCAGCAGCAGCTCGACGTCGCCCGAAGCGTCGGGGGCGACGGTGATCTCGAGCCGACCATCGGTCCGCCGGCTGTCGATCCGGTGGGTCGGAGAATAGGGCTCGCCGAACCCATTGGCGTGCTCGACCACCAGATGGAAGCCGAGCGTTGCGGAGCCGCCACGGTCGCCGATGGCATATCGGAAGCGCAGCGCGTCGCCGGCGCGGGTCAGGAGCTGGGTGTAACGCAGCGCCACCTTGCGGGTTTCGCCGGGCTGGATGGGAAACACCTGGGCGCGAGCCAGGCCGTGACCAGCGAGAGTGAGCAGGGCGGGGTCCTTGCGGCGCCGGACGATCTCCTCATACACCTGCCGGGCCTGGTCCGCATTGAGCATCTCGCCTTTGATTTCCTGCTCGCCCATCCACAACGAGAAATTCTGGAACACGGCCTCGCCGGGGAGCGGGTACAGGTAGCTGCCCTCCGCCAGCCAGCCCCCGTCATTGTGGAACTGCTCTCGAACCTCGACCCGCGCCACATGACCGTCTATAGTGACGTGGACGTCCGACGCGGTGCGGGTGACAGGTCCGCCGACCGGCCGCGCCGGGGTTCCGGGGCGGTCGATCTCAATCCAGCCCTGGGCGAGGGCGGGAGCGGGAGAAACCAGGCGGGAGCAGGCGGGAAGCAGCAGCAGGCAGCGCAACAGATTGCGCGCGTTGCAGAACATCGGAATCTCCAGTTCGGGAACCGACCGGAGATGCCCCTGCGCGTCAGACTTGCACGACTTTCGCTCCCGCCCGCTCCCGCCCGCCCCAGGCCCGCTCCCTCCTGCTGCCTCCCACCCGCGACTAGCTTTCCCGGGAGACACAGCCAGGCGAGGGCCGCCAATGCAGACCGAGACGCTCGGCGCAGCAACCACCGCGACCGACACCTTTCCGATCAACGGCACTGACTTCATCGAGTTCTACGTGGGCAACGCCAAGCAGGCGGCCCTGTACTACCGGACCGCGTTCGGCTATCGCCTGGTAGCCTACCGCGGTCCGGAGACCGGCACCCGCGACCGGGCGAGCTACGCGCTGGAGCAGGACAAGGTCCGGCTGGTGCTCACGACGCCGCTCCGGCCCGACCATCCCATCGCCGAGCACGTCAGGGTCCACGGCGATGGGGTGAAGGACATTGCGCTGTGGGTGGACGACGCCCGCGAGGCGTTCCAGAAAGCCGTCGATCGCGGGGCTCAGCCGGCATACGAGCCCACGATGCTCCGGGATGATGACGGCGAAGTCGTGATGGCGGGCATCCGGACCTACGGCGATACCATCCACTCGCTGGTCGAGCGGCGAAATTATCGCGGCGCCTTCCTGCCCGGCTTCGACCCGATCGAATCGCACTACAACCCGCCGCCGGTCGGGCTGCGATACGTCGACCACTGCGTCGGCAATGTCGAGCTCGGCGCGATGAACAAGTGGGTGAGCTACTACGAGCACGTGCTCGGCTTCTATAACCTGGTCTCGTTCGACGACAAGACGATCTCCACCGAATACTCCGCTCTCATGTCGAAGGTGGTCGCCAACGGCAACGGCCGGATCAAGTTTCCCCTCAACGAGCCGGCCCAGGGGCGGAAGAAGTCGCAGATCGACGAGTACCTCGAGTTCTATCGCGGACCGGGGGTGCAGCATATCGCGATTGCGACCGAAGACATCGTGAGCACCGTGACGGCGCTGCGCGACCGGGGCGTCGAATTTCTCCGGGTCCCGACCAACTATTACGACACCGTGCTGGACCGGGTCGGGCGGATCGACGAGGATCTCGCCCCCCTCCGGGAGCTCGGCATCCTGGTGGACCGGGACGACGAGGGCTACCTCCTGCAGATTTTCACCAAGCCGGTCGAGGATCGGCCCACGCTCTTCTACGAGATCATCCAGCGGAAGGGAGCGAAGAGCTTCGGGGCGGGGAACTTCAAGGCGCTCTTCGAGGCGATCGAGCGGGAGCAAGCGGCGAGGGGGAATCTTTGAAGAGCGTGAAAAGTGAAAAGTGAAAGGTGAAAAGGAGTCCCGGCTGGCAGCTGAGCTCCCTTTTCACTTTTTACTTTTCACTTTTTACGCAGTTCCGTGGGGGAAACCATGCCTATCTACCATAGCCTCGGCCAGATCCCAAGAAAGCGCCACACGGCTTTCCGCAAACCCGACGGCGGCCTTCATGCCGAAGAGTTGATGGGGCACGAGGGATTCATCGGAACCTCGTCCCTGCTCTACCACGTGCATCCACCGACCACGGTAAAGTCGGCCCGGCGGGTAAAGGAGATCACCTGGGAGGCCGACGACGATACCTCGCTTCGTCATCGGCACTTCCTGACCGCGCGGGCCAAGAAGGGCGGCAGCCCCACCC
>DASQPE010000201.1:0-23333 GCA_035644115.1 Gemmatimonadales bacterium | reverse complement strand
GCGGCGGCCGCGTTGCCGACCTCGGGACCGGAAGCGGTTGCATCGCCTTGAGCCTCGCGACCGAAGGCCGCTACGATGCGGTCCTGGCCGTGGATTCATCGGCCGACGCGCTCGCGCTCGCCGGGGAGAACCGACAGCTCGCCGGGGCCGGGGTCATGCTGGTTCGGGGCGATCTGGCTGCCGGTCTCGCCGCCGGAAGTCTCGATGCGCTGGTCTCCAATCCGCCGTATCTCACTGAGCGGGAGTACGCCGAGCTCGACCCGGCGGTCTCCCGTTGGGAGCCTCGGGAGGCTCTGGTGAGTGGGGCGGATGGTCTGCACGCGACCGTCCGGCTTTTGGATGAAGGGCGCCGGGTGCTCCGCTCTGACGGGTGGCTCGCGCTGGAGCTCGATGCCAGTCGGGCGGCGGTGGTGGCCGGACTCGCCCGGGGGCTGGGTTGGTGGGCGGTCGAAGTGAGAGTGGACCTTTTCGGGCGTGAGCGGTACCTGCTTGCGCGGAGGAGCGAGAGACCGTGATCTGGGACAAGGCACAGGAGCTCGGCCGGCTCATCGGCCAGACGCCGGAGTACCAGGCCCTGCGGCGGGCGGAGGCCAATCTTCGCGAGGATCAGGATACCCAGGCCAAGCTTGACCAGATCCAGCGCCTGGCACGCCAGGTGGATCAGGTGGTGGCGCAAGGCCAGATGCCCGACCAACCCACCGCCGAAGCCTACGAAACCGCGGTGCGCGATCTCGAAATGAGCGTTTCCGGGCAGGCGTACGTCGTCGCCCGGGCTAACTTCGAGAAGCTCATGGCGAAGGTGAATCAGCAAATCAGCGAAGGGATGGAGAAGGGCGCCACCAGCAGCATCATCACCTTGTCGTGATCGGAGGGTTCTTCCTCGTCGTCGAGGGAGCCGAGGGCGCCGGGAAATCGACGCTGACGGCCGGGCTGGTGGGGCGGATGCGGACGCTGGGCCTGGATCCAGTGGCTGTTCGGGAGCCGGGAGGCACCCCGGCGGCCGAGGCGGTTCGGGCCGCCTTTCTCGATCCGGCCAACCGGTTCGCTCCGAACACGGAGCTCCTGTACATTTGCGCCGCGCGGGCCCATTTGGTGCAGGAGGTCATCCGGCCGGCGCTCGAAGCGGGCCGCCCAGTGGTCTGCGACCGCTACGAGCTTTCCACGCTGGCCTATCAGGGCGCAGGCCGGGGGCTGGACTCAGGCACGGTCGCCCTGGTCAACCGGGTCGCGACTGCGGGGCTTCAGCCACACCTGACGCTGGTGCTCGACATTCCGCCCGAGGTCGGTCTGCGGCGGCAGGTCGCCGGTGCCAAGGCGCACGACCGGCTGGAGCGGGAGGACGGGGAGTTCCATCGCCGGGTGGCCGAGGCCTATCTAGCGGCTACGGGCGATAGGGTGCGACATTTGGATGGAATGGCGTCGCCGGCGGCCGTGCTCGAGGCCGCGTGGGCAGAGGTGGTCGCGGCGGCGCCGGCAATCTTTTCGATGGAGCGGCGGGTGGGCTCTCCGCCGGCTCGGGAGACGGACGTATGAAGCAGCGTTGGGGCGTGATCGGGCTGGTCGCGGTGATCTCTTTCCTGAGCGGCGGCTGGCTCCTGCAACGCGGAGTCGGCGCCGGCGGCAACGTGTACCAGCAGGCCCGGCTGTTCGACGACGTCCTCTCCCACGTGCATAACTACTATGTCGATTCGATGGGCGAGAGCGATTTGTACGACAAGGCCACCAACGGCATGCTCGAGGAGCTCAAGGACCCCTATTCGGTCCTGCTCACCGGCGACGACTATCGGGCCCTCACCGAGCAGACCTCGGGTAACTACGCCGGCCTCGGAATCCAGATCGACGTCCGCGACGGCTGGATCACGGTTGTGGCGCCGCTGCCCGACACCCCGGCCGAGCGGGCCGGCATCCAGACCGGCGACCAGATCATCGAGGTGGACGGGAAGTCCACCGAAGGCTGGAAGAACGATCAGGCGGTGAAAGCGCTCCGGGGCGAGCCCGGCAGCAAGATCGCCATCAAGGTCCGGCGCGCCGGCATCACCGAGCCGATCACGTACGATCTCGCCCGCGCGACGATCCACATCCGCTCGGTCCCGCCCGGCACGTTGTTCGAGGGCGGTGTCGGCTATATCTCGCTCAACCCGGTTGCCGAGACATCCGCGCAGGAGCTGCGCGACGAGATTACCGGCATGCGGGCCAAGGGCATGAAGTCGATGATCCTCGATCTGCGGCTCAACCCCGGCGGTCTGCTGGACCAGGGTGTGAAGGTCGCCGAGCTGTTCCTGGACAAGGGTCAGGAGATCGTGTCCACCAAGGGTCGAGCGCGCGGCTCGAGCAAGGAGTTCTACGACGACGTCCGTCAGATCTGGCCCGACCTCCCCATCGTCGTGCTGGTCAACGAGGGCACTGCGAGCGCCGCGGAGATCATCGCGGGCGCGCTCCAGGACCACGACCGGGCAGTCGTAGTCGGCTCCCCCACGTTCGGAAAGGGACTGGTGCAGACGCTCTTCCCGCTGGGCGATGGAGTCGCGCTCAAGCTCACGACGGCCCGATGGTACACGCCCAGCGGTCGCACCATTCAGCGCACCGCGAAGGACGAAGAAGATCAGCTCGCTCAGGCCGAATCGGCGGCGGTGGGCACGCAGAGCCAGGCGGTTTCGGACTCCGCGATCAAGCAGCGGCCGGCCTTTCACACCGATGGCGGGCGCACGGTGCGCGGCGGCGGCGGCATCGTGCCGGACATCGTGATCCGGCCCGACACGCTCACCACCGACGAGCGGGCCTTTGCCAAGGCGCTCGGCGCGAAGCTGCCGGTATACCGGGACGTGCTGACCACGTACGCGCTCGAGGTCAAGCGCAGCAAGGCCATCCCCAGCGAGAACTTCAAGATTACGCCCGAGATGCGGCGGGACGTCTACCAGCGTCTCAAGGCCAAGGGGATCGAGCTCACCCAGGCCGATTTCAACGGCGCCGGGCAGCTGGTGGACGAACAGCTGGGCTACGAGGTGGCGCGCTACGTCTTCGGTCGCCCGGCCGAGTTCCGGCGCCGCTCGCTCGACGATCACCAGCTGCAGACGGGCCTCTCGCTGCTCCGGAAGGCGCAGTCGCCCAAGGACCTGATGGGGATCGCGATGTCCAGCGCCGCGGCGGCGAGGACCAACTGAGCGGCCGCTCTCACCGTCATTCCGCGCCGATGCAGCCCGGTCGTCCCCCCAGTGGGAGCGACCGGGCTGCTGGCTTCAGGGCCGCGTGAGCCGCCCGACCGATGGCGGGCAGCCCGTCGTGATCGTGGGCGCGGGCCGGATGGGGCAGGGGATCGGGCTCGCGCTGGCGGCCCACGGCTGGGACGTCACCCTGATCTCGCGGACACCCAAGCGGGTGCCACCACAGCTTCAGCTCCGGGTGGGCGATGGCGCCGGGGCCGTCACCGGCGCGCCGCTGGTCGTCATCGCCACGCCCGATGACGCGATCGCGGGGGTGGCCCGGGCGCTGGCCGATGCAGGAAGCGTCGGACCGGATCACACCGTGCTCCACGTGTCGGGTTTGCTGGACCGATCGGCTCTGGACCCGCTGGCCGGCACCGGCGCGGCGCTGGGATCGTTTCACCCGCTGCAGACCATAGCAGATCCCGCCCGGGCAGCGGAGCGGCTGCGGGGCGCCAGCGCTGGAATCGAAGGCGACGAGCGGGCATTGGCGGTCGCTCGACGGCTCGCCCTGGCGCTCGGCATGACGCCGGTGGCGCTTTTATCTGGTGCCAAGCCGCTCTACCACGCAGGCGCCGTGTTCGCCGCCAACTACACCACGGCGCTGGCAGGCGTTGCAGAGGAGCTGGCGGTGGCGGCCGGCATCCCCGCCGATGTCGCGCGGCGAATGTACGCGCCACTGATCGCGGGCGCCGGACAGAACCTGGCCGAGCTCGGCGCGATGCATGCTCTTACCGGGCCGGTCAGGCGGGGTGATCTGGCGACGCTGCGAGCCCATCTCGCGGCCCTCCCCGATGAGCGGCGGCCGCTCTACCGGGCACTGGGGTTGGTGGCGCTCGAGCTGGCGCAACGGGCGGGGCTTCAGGAGGTCACTGCCCGGGAGGTTCGTGAGGTCTTGGAGGGAACAGCGATGGCGGACGGTCGCCGAAACATCTCGAGCGGGGCACCCTGGGAACCGACCGTCGGCTACTCGCGGGCGGTGCGGGTCGGCCCCTACGTCCACGTGTCGGGCACCACCGGCACCGATGCGGAAGGAAAGGTGGTCGCCGCGGGCGATGCATACGCCCAGGCCCGGCACGCGCTGCGGAGGATCTCGGAGGCATTGGAGCAGGCGGGAGCCCGACTCGACCAGGTAGTGCGGACCCGGATGTATGTCACTGACATCAGTAGGTGGGAGGACGTGGCGCGGGCGCACGGGGAGATCTTCGCCGAGATCCGGCCGGCGGCGACGATGGTCGAGGTGCGGCGGCTGATCGGGCCGGAGATGCTGGTGGAGATCGAGGCGGACGCGTACGTGGGGTAGGGAGCGGCTCCACTCAGCCCTGATCGACGATCCGCACCCCGTCCGGCACTTCGAACGTGAAGGCCTTCGCGCTCACCGGCTGATTCACCCGCAGATTGTGCAGCGTGAGCGTACGGCGCTGCCCGGACGTCTCTTCGATCTCCATCCGTCGAGGCAGCCCGTCCGATCGGTCGAGCCACACAGTCGCTCGGCCGAACGGCATGTCGGGCACGGTGGGGATCATCTCCACGACGTCCATGGCACGGTTGTCCAGCCGGTCCGGCCGCAGGTAGGTCGAGGAGTAGCGCTCGGCCGGGCGATCCAGCAGCCAGGCGAGCAGGTTGTAGCCGTAAACCGGCCCGCCGCTCGGCACCGGGAGCCGGAGGACCTGGCCGGGCGTGGTACTGGGAGTGTACACCCAGACAAAGTGACCGTCGATCACAATGGCTTCGCCCGCCGGGTCGCTGAACCGCATCGAGAGCCGGGCTTCACCCGACTGCACCAGGACCCCTTTGCTGGCCGCGTTCCCGATCATCTGGTTCTCGATCAGCTGATCGAAATCCGCGCGCAGCGAGGAGAGCGAGCGATAGGCGAACGCCGCCCGGCTGACGATGGACTTGGCATCCTGGGCGGGCAGGCGGGCAGGCGGGCAGGCGGACAGAAAAAGGCCTGCTAGCATCAGGTGCAGCATTCGCTCGCGCGCGCTGTGCACTCCTGCCCGCCTGCCCGCCTGCCCGCCTGCCCTTCTCTCCGCCTGTCCGCCTGCCCGCCTTTCCGCCTGTCTGCCTGTCATGCCCGCGTCCCCGCCGGCTCCGCGACCCGCCGGCCGATCGCCTCGGCAATCAGCCGCACGTCCCGCATCATCTGACCGAACTGAGCCGGATAGAGGCTCTGCGCGCCGTCCGAAAGCGCCTGCTCGGGGTTTGGATGGACCTCGACCAGGAGCCCGTCTGCGCCCGCGGCCACGGCAGCCCGCGCCATGGGCATGACCATGTCACGGTGTCCGGTTCCATGGCTCGGGTCGGCCACGATGGGCAGATGGGAAAGGCCGTGCACGACGGCGATGGCCGCGACGTCGAACAGGTTCCGGGTCGCCGAGTCGAACGAGCGGACCCCGCGCTCGCAGAGAATTACGTTGGGGTTGCCCTCGGCCAGGATGTACTCGGCCGAGAGGAGCAATTCCTGGATAGTGGCCGCGAGACCGCGCTTGAGCAGCACCGGCTTGCGACCCCGGCCGGCCTGCTTGAGCAGGGAGTAGTTCTGCATGTTGCGCGCACCGATCTGGATCAAGTCGGCGACGTCGGCCACGGCGTCCAGCCCGTCCGCGTCCATTGCCTCGGTGACGATCAGGAGCCCGGTCTCTTCCCGCGCCCGGGCCAGCAGCTCGAGCCCCTTCCGGCCCAGCCCCTGGAACGAGTAGGGTGAGCTCCGCGGCTTGAAGGCGCCGCCCCGGAGCATAGTGGCGCCGGCGTCTCGCACGGCGTACGCCGCCTCGAGAATCTGACCCGCGCTCTCGACCGAGCAGGGGCCCGCCATCACCACGACGTCGTCGCCGCCGATGGTCAGGCCGCCGGGGAAGGACACAACGGTGGGCTGGGCGCGCCACTCCCGGGAAACCTGCTTGTACGGCTTGGTGACGGGGATGCACTCCTGCACGCCGGCGAGTCCTGCCAAGCGGGAGGGATCCACCCGGCCGTCGTTGCCGACCACGCCGACCGTAGTCCGCTGGCGCCCCGGCATGACCCGCGCCTCGTAGCCCATCTGTTCGATGGCGGCCGCGACCTGCTGGACCTCTTCTTCGGTGGCGCCGTGGCGCATGACGACGAGCACGGGGAGCTCCGAGGTGTGAGTTGCCCGCTAGCAACCGGGTACCGGCGTTTGGGGCCAACCGCCGATAACTAACAGTATCAGGCTCCGGCCCCCACCGCCTCGCCCAACCGCACGCCCACAATCGTCGACACGCCCGGCTCCTGCATCGTCACGCCGTAAACCGCGTCCGCGGCGTGCATCGTCCGCGGATTGTGAGTGATGACGATGAACTGGGTCTTCGGCTTGAACTCGTCGAGCAACTTGGTGAAGCGCCCCACGTTCGCGTCGTCCAGCGGCGCGTCTACCTCGTCCATGAGGCAGAAGGGGCTGGGTTTGGTGAGGTACAGCCCGAAGAGCAGCGAGGTCGCGACCAGGGTCCGCTCTCCCATCGACAGGAGCCGGACATGCTGGATGCGCTTGCCGCGGGGCGCGGCCAGGATCTCGATCTCGCTGTCGAGCGGCTCCTCGGGGTTGGCCAGCCGGAGGTCGCATTCGCCGCCGCCGAACAGCGTCTGGAAGACGATATGGAAGTTGGCCTTCACGGCCTCGAACGTTTCCAGGAACATGGCGCGCGCGGTCCCGTCGATCTCGCGGATGGCCTGCATCAGCGATTGGCGGGCGCTCACCAGATCGTCTCTTTGGCCGGAGAGGAACTCGAACCGCTTCACCTCGTCGGTGTGCTCCTCTACGGCCAGCGGGTTCACCGGTCCGATGGCCTCGAGGGCGGCGACAATGCGGGCCGACTCTGATTCGAGCGTCTCGAGATCGAGGTCGAGCAGGGGAGCTCCATCGAGCAGCTGGTCGATCGGCTTTCGCCACTCGGCCTCGATCCGTTCCACGATGCTGCGCCGGAGGCCGGTGGCCTCAGTGAGCTCGAGCTCGAGCCGATGGCTCTCCTCGCCGTGGGATTCGAGTCTGGCCCGCCGGCTCGCCACGTCGCGCTCGGTCGCGTCCAGGGCCGCGTCGGCGGCCGCGAGGGCGGTTCCGGCCTCGGCATCGGCCGTCTCCAGCTCCAGCAGCGCCACCTGGCGCTCCGCTCGGGTCTCCTGCCACTGCGACTGCTGGCCGGAAAGCGTCGTGCCGTCCTGATCCAGCTGGGCCAGCTCGCCGGTGAGCGCCTGGACGCTCGCCCCGGCTTCCGCCTGGGCGGCCTGGGCCCGCTCGAGCCGCTCCGACGCCGCGCGCAGCCGCCCGGCGATGTGCGCCTCCTGGACCTGCCATTGGGCCCGCTGCTCCCGCGCGCCCTCCTGCGCGCTCTCGAGCCCTGCCAGCGCCGCGCGCGCGGCGCCCAGCTCCTCCTCGAGCCGGGCCCGGGCCACGTCGCCCTCGACCAGGGCTCCGTCGACCTCGACCAGCCGCCGCTCGGCCCGGTCGAGCCGCTCGGCGAGCCTTGCGACCTCGCCATCGGCGGTCGCGAGCTCGCGGCTCAGGTTGTTGACGAAGCGCAGCGCGTCTTCTTGCGCCGCCAGCGCCGCTCGTTCCGCATCGCGAGCCCGGTCGACCTCGCCTGCCGTGGCCGTCAGCGCACGCTCCAGCTCCGCCAGGCGGGCGAGCGCCGCGCCGAGATCGGCCTCGGCCGCGCCGAGCGCGATGCTGGCCAGCTCCGCCTCGTGCCCGAGAGTCTCGAGCTCGGCCCGGCGGCGCAGCGGCCCCGAAGGCGCCGCGGCACCGCCGAGGAAGATGGCTCCGCTCGCGCGACGGAGGACGTGGCCTGCCTCGTCGAGCACCTGGGAGCCGGCCAGCGCTGCCCGCACCCACGCGGCCGCCGGGCCCTCCGCTCGGAACCGGCCGTCGAGGGGCGGCGCGTCCGACGGCAGCACGGGACCCGGGTGCGCGGGGAGCAGCACCAGCGCACCGGGTTGCTGCTCGGCATGCCAGGCGCGGATAGCGTCCACCGACTCGACGTCGCGCACCAGCACCGCGTGGGTCCACTCGCCCAGCAGGCGCTCGCCCAGCTCGGCATGCTCCCGGCCGGTGCGCACGAAGTCGCTCAACGGTCCCAGGACGGCGTCCCCGAAACGATCTCGCGCGGACAGCAGAGCCGCGGCTCCGGGGGCCAGGCCGACCCGCTCACGCTCGAGCTCTTCCAGCGCCTCGCGCCGGGCCGTGATCTGGGCCAGCGATTCCTCCGCCTGGCGTCGCTGGGAGCGGAGCAGTGCCTCGCGCTCCCGCGCCTCGGCCACGAGATGACGGCCGTGCTCCGCCTCCGCAGCAGCCTGCTTGGTCTCGTGGCTCCGGAAGGCGGCTTGCTCGATCGCGTGGTCGCGTCGCCGCTCGGCCACATGAAGCTCAGTCCGCAGACTTTCGCGGTGGGTGCGGGCCTGTGACGCCCGATCCCGCAGCGACGCGAGCTCGCCTTCCAGGGCAGTTCGCTCGCCCTCGAGCGAGCGGAGGTCCTGGGCGCGGGACTGGAGCGCCTCTTCCCGCAGTCGGACGGCCGCGCGCTGCTCCAGCAAGCGCCGCCGGCCGTTCTCTTCGTCCGTGGCGCGGCTGCCCACTTCGGTCTCGATCCTGGCATGCTCCGCCTCGGCTCCGGCCCGCTCGGTGGCGGCCGCCTCGCACTCCGCGGCGGCCAGGGCGGCGCGGACCTCCATCTGGCTCCGCTCCTCCTGAGCCTTGAGCCGCCGAGCGGTGGCATTGCCGAGCCGCTCCAGGGTGAGCGCGAGATCGCCTTCCAGCTTCTCCAGCTCCACCCGGACGGCGCCGAGACGGCGGCCGAGCTCGGTCCGCTGAAGCTCGGCCGTGGCCCGCGCCCGGGATGCCTCCTCGCGCGTCGCCTCCGCGTGGGCCAGCGCTTGCCGCTCGGCGGGGAGCAACCGGCTCAGCTGGGCAAAGCGCTGCTCCAGGCCCTCCGTTCGTTCGGCCAGGCGATCGAGATGGCGGCGCGCGAGCGTGAGCTGGACTGCGAATTTCTCTTCCGTGAGCTTGCCGTGGCGCTCGGCCTTGCCCTTCTGCCGGGCCAGGCTCCGGATCTGTGACTGGACCTCCGCCAGGAGGTCCTCGACCCGCTGCAGATCGGCGGCGGTCTCTTCCAGACGGCGCTCGGTCGATTGCTTGCGGTCGCGATACAGTCCGATGCCGGCGGCCTCCTCGAACAACGACCGCCGCTCCTCCGCCCGATCCGACAGGAGCAGCTTGATCATCTCCGCTTCGATCACCACTCCCGCGTCGCTGCCGAGCCCGGTGCCCCGCAGCAGGTCCTGGATGTCCCGGAGCCGGACGACGGTCCCGTTGAGTAGGTAATCGCTCTGACCCGAGCGCGAGAGCCGCCGCGCGATCACGACCTCCTGATAGGCGATCGGCAGCTCGCCGTCACTGTTGTCGAGGTAGAGCGAGACCTCGGTGACGTTCACCGGGCGCCGGTTGGCCGCCCCCTGGAAGATCACGTCCTCCATCTTCCCGCCCCGGAGCAGTCGGGCCGACTGCTCTCCGAGCACCCAGCGCACCGCATCCGAGACGTTCGACTTGCCGCAGCCGTTGGGTCCGACGATGGCGGTGACCCCTTCCTCGAAGTCGAGGGCGACGGTGTCGGCGAACGATTTGAAGCCGGAGAGCTCGAGCTTGGTGAGCTTCATGCAGGGCATCCTCGGGCCAGGGTGCGCGCAGGCCTCATTGCGGGGCCTGGTCCTGCGGGGTAATGACGAACGAGGGCATACCGAGGCTCTTGCTGGTGGCCTCGGCCTGGTCGCGGCTCGCGTAGGGGCCGAGCACGACCCGGTAGGCGTCCTCGCCGCTCTTCGGCGGCAGCACCGAGGCCGGCAGACCGGCGCTCTTGAGCTTGTCCGCCAGCTCGTTGGCCCACGATGGATTGCGTGAGCTGCTCACTTGAAGGAAGATGCCGGGCACGGCCGTGCCGGAATCGCTCACCGCGCCGCTCGTGTCGGTCCCCTCGGCCGCGAGCTGCTGCTGCTCCTCGACCGGAAGCCAGGAGAGTGGAAGCCAGAGGTCCTCGGCGCCGCCCGCCACGGCGCCGCTCGCCGTCAGTGTCTTGCTGCTCAGATCCAATGCCCGTACGTCGCCTCCCGCGCGCACCAGGAGGGTACGGGGCCCGGCCACGGCGGGCAGATCGGCGCTCCAGCGGGTGGCGACGGTTCCCCTTACCGCCCCGGTGCCCGCGTCCACCACCCACACCGAGTCGCCGCGCTCGGGCCGTACCAACAGCCAGCTTCCCAGGAAGTCGCTGCGCAGCTCACGCGCGGCGCCGGGAAGCTCGATCGAGCCGAGCGAGGCGCCGCTGAAGCGATCGATCACGCGGATGTCCGGCTTGCCGCGCGCGATGTAGAGGCGGTGCCCCGACGGCGAGAACGCCACCGCACGGGCATGTCCCGAGACCTCGATCGTCCGGACCGGCTCTTTGGCCTGGGGCTCGTAGAGAATCACCGCGCTGTCCGCCGCCACCGCGACCAGGTCACCGAGATAGGTCGCCGCCGCCGCGCCCGAGGGGAGCGCCACCCGCCCCTGCGCCTGGTCGGGGGTGAGCTGCACCGCCTGCGCGTGGGCCGCCGAGGGAAGCGCTACCAGAGCGCCGTTCATGGTTCCGAACAGCCCCCGGGTCGTGCCCGCGAGCTTGGTTCGGAACCGCACCGGGCTCCGGCGCACGATCTGGGTGACGGTAGCGCCGGTGTCCACGGCATACACGGCCCCATCGGGTCCGACCGTTGCCTCGCGGACCTGGCCCAGCACGGTCCGGGCGCGGCGCGACTCGAGATCGAGTCCCACCAGATTGTTCTTGGTGTCGAGCGCGTAGACGATCCCCTGCTCGAGATCGGTCCCCACCACGCGCTTCATCGGCGGAAGCTTGTCCGCCTCCTTCCAGCTCGACTCATCCAGCTCGGGCACCCGGTACAGGTGCGCCAGACCGCCAGCCACGGGCAATCGCAGCACGCTGACCGGCGCCGCCACACGGGGCGCCTGAGGAAGCCGGGAGACCGGGCGCTCGTGGCCGCCACAGGCCGCGAGCAAGAGCGCCAGACCGGTGATGGATCGGGGGGGCACGGCTAGAAGATAGTCGAGGGGCGGGAGCAGGCGGGAGCGGGCGGACGGGAGCAGACGGGCAGTGACTCGGGAGCTCTGATCGAGCTCGGAGCCTCTGCCCGCCTGCCCGCCTGCCCGCCTGTCCGCCTGTCCGCCTGCTAGAACGTCGGCCCCAGGCTCAGCGTCCAGAGACTCTTGATCGCCCGGTTGAGCGGACGCGCGTAGTCGACCCGCAGCACCACGAATCCAAAGAGGTTGGTCCGGATCGATGCGCCGTACGCCTGGAGCGGGGTACGGACGTTTTCCCGGTCGTCCGTCGGATCGAGGCTCCACTTGATCGTGTTGCCGTCGTTCCACGCGATGCCCACGTCGTAGAAGAAGGCCCCTTCGATGGGCGGCACGGCCGACGGCAGCTTGTGAAAGAGCTGCCGGGTCAGGATGGGGAAGCGGAGCTCGGCCGAGCCCACGGCGAACCGTGACCCGATCAGGCGGTCGAGATCGACGCAGCCGGTCTCGGAGCCCGCCGGAATATTGTTGGCCACGAACGCGCATTCATTGCGATCGTAAGAGCCCGACGTGTGGCCCCGCAGAAAATCGGGGATGCCGATGAAATTCCGGAACTGCTGCGCGTCCCGGCCGTACCGTCCGAGGAAGAGCGCGTGGGTCGCGAAAACGATCGGGCCGGCCACCTTGTCATACCGCCGGTAGTCGACCAGCCCCTGGAAGTACCGCCAGCCCCCGATGGTCTGGGAGACTTCAAACCGGGAGCGCCGGCCGGCCAACGGCCCGACATATCCCGGGACCGCGTTGTCGTGCACCAGCGCGACCCGGGGCTGGATATAGTTGTGCGACGGAAGGCCGAACTTGTCGATCGTGACGTCGGAGACCAGCGGCTCCACGATCCGGTACACCGCATCATTCACGTTGGTGGCCTGGAGCCCCAGCTCGATCCGGGAGAACCGGCTGAAGGGATACTGGGCCGCGATGAACGCCGACCGGAACACCAGGCGTCGGATCTGCTGGATGTACAGCGGCTCTCCGGTGGTCGGGTCGACCGAGTAGCCCGCCTGGTCGAAGTAGAAGTACGGTTCCTGCGACAGCCCCGCGCTCCAGTTGAGCCGGTGGGTCAGATTGGTGTACACCGCGATGGCCTGGGCCTCGTCGATTCGTCCGTTCACCGCGAGCCCGAAGCCCAGCTGGTGATTCCCCAGCATGTCGCTCAGGGTGATGGCGCTGCCGCCATAGAAGCCCTGGCCGAAGTTGTCGCGGACGTATCCGACCTGGGGCCGGGCCACATAATCGGCCGAGAATCCGACCTTGTACGGCTTGATCGAGAACTCGCTGGTGTCGGGAAGCGCGAAGTTGGCCGAATCGAGCAGCCGCGCCACCGTCACCGGGGGAACGAACTTCGACGTGTCGGTGGCCCGCCCGAGATCGGCGGACGGGCGGAAGCCCTGAGCGCTGCGGTAGATCGATCCACCCTCACCGACCTGGGGGTTGCGGTCGATCTTCGACACGCTGGTATCGCTAGCCGGCCCGGGCGTCTGAGCCACCGCCGCGGCCGTGTCGGCTCGCGCGGGGACGTAGGGTGAGCGCTTGAGCCCGCGCGGGTTGTCCAGCGTGTAGATGTCGTACTTCCCGTTCTCGTAATAGTTGAACGCCAGCCGGTCCGCGCCGCTCGACCAGGAGAGGACGGGGGAGAGCGGGGTGATCCCCTGCGCGCCGGTGTAGAAATCGGTCAGCTGGTAGATGTCCTTCGCGGCGAAGTCGTATAGGAAGATGTTGCTGACCCCGTTCCGGTCGGACACGAAGGCGAGGGAGCGGCCGTCGGGCGCCCACTGGGGACTGACGTTCTTACCCTCGTCCATGTGGGGCAGCACCTCGATCGCCCCGGTATCGACGTGATAGAGCGCGATGCGGTAGTTGCCGTACTTGAGGGTCCGGAAGTCGGTGGTGGGCCCGCGATCGGTAGCGAACGCGATGGTGGTCCCGTCGGGTGACCACACCGGGTGCAGGTCGGCGTACTTGTCCTGGGTGAGTCGCTTGAAGCCGGTCCCATCGCGGTTTACCACGAACAGGTCGGTGACGCCGCCATCGTAGCCGGTGAAGACCAGCCGCTGGCCGTCCGGGCTCCACGACGGCGTGGTGACGCCGTTCAGCGGGACGTCGATCTGCTTCACCTCGTGGTTGCGCGCTACATCGACTACCACGATCACGTCCCGCGGACCCCGCTTCGCCGCGAAGGCGAGAAACTTCCCGTCGGCCGACCAGTTCGCCTGCGAATTGATGAACCGATAGGTCTCGTAGTTGCTCGACTGGGTCGACTTGAGGATCCGCCGCTTCACGTGGCCGGTCTTCCCGTCGGCCAGCCACAGGTCCACGAAGAACCAGTCCCGCTCCCCGAAGTACACCACCTGGCTGCCGTCGGGCGACAAGGCCGGAGCGAGATGGAGGGTGCCCCGGTCCCGCTTCTCGGTCAGGAGCTCCTGGGACACGGCCCGGGCCCGCACCCGGGCTCCGACCTCCGGGAGGTACTTGGCGTTGACCGCATCACGCCACTGCACCGAGAGCTGCTGCAGCGTCAGGCCGGTAACCCGCTTGAACGAGGCCTCGATGCCGCCCTGGGTGCTGCCCCGCAGGATCTCGCCGATGGCCTCGTCTCCCCAGCGCTCGCCGATGTAGGCCCACAGCGCGTGCCCGAAGCGGTAGGGAAAGATCCGCGGGTCGTAGGTGAGCTGCTCGATGGTGGGGAGCTTGTTCTCGAGCGCCGCGTCCCGCAGCCACATCGCCGTCTCCGGGGTCACCGGCCCGAGCGACATGTATTCGGCCATGCCCTCCATGAACCAGAGCGGCGGTTGGATCTGGAGGATGCTTTGAAGCGCGGAGCCGCCCCGGCCGCTCGAGAACACGTCCAGCTGAAACTGGTGCGTCATCTCGTGGGTGAGGACGTGGTCGATATCCGCGTACGCTCCCGTCAGCGGTATGATGTTGCGCTGCTTGAAGAAATCGGTGAAGCCGCCGGTTCCCTCCCCGACTTCGCCTTCGGTGGTGTTGGTCTGGGAGAAGTCCGAATGCGAGGCGTAGAGGATGATGACCTTCCGCTCCTTGAAGCGGTGCCCCAGCACCTTCGACAGGCGGGCGTACGATCGCTCCGCGATCCGGGCGGCGTCCATCGCCGCCGCCCGCTCCGCCGGATAGAAGTGGACGTCGAAGTGCTCGGTCTGGATGATCTTCCAGTCGAACGACTCGTACTGGACCTTGTTCTGGCCGTAGTACTGGGCCTCGAGCAGCCCCGGCAAACCGAACCCGAGCCCGACGACGAGGGCCACGCCCCAGCGTCCAAGCATAGAGAGAACTCCGCTCACGAAGACCGGATCAGAAGCTCCGGGGCATCTCCCCAGAGCCGCTCCAGTTGGTAGAACGCGCGCGTCTCGGGGTGGAAGAGGTGAATCACGAAATCCACGAAGTCGAGGAGCACCCAGCGACCGCCCAGTCCTTCGACATGGTGCGTGCGGTGGCCTCGGCGCCCGAGTCGCTCCATCACGTGCTCCGCGATGCCGCGAACATGCGCGTCCGACGTGCCCGAGGCGATCACGAAGAAATCCGTTGCATCGGTCAACCCCCGAAGGTCCAGCACGACCGGGTGCACCCCCTTGAGGTCCTCGATGGCTTCGAGCGCGAGCCCGAGCGCTTCGGGGGGCCGCGCCATCAGGCCTGCCGTCCCTCGCTGACGCGACTCCGGTCCGAGCGGGTGGGCGTCCCGTCCTCCACCTGATAGAAGACGCCCCAGGCGCCCTCGCCCACATGGGTTCCCAGCACGCCGGTCGCGACCGAAACGAAGCAATCGCGGGGGCGATAGGCGGCGACCAGCGCGGTCCGGACCCGCTCGGCCACATCCGGGGCGTCCGCATGGGCGATCCCGAAGCGGACCGCGGTGGGGCGGGGTGTGAGCCGGCGCTCGAGCAGCGACAGGACCCGAGGGACCACCTGCTCCCGGCCCCGGACCCGATCGATCGGCATCACCCGTCCGGCCGGGTCCAGGGACAGGATAGGCTTCACGTCGAGCAGCCCGGCGACCCAAGCCTTGCCCCGCGTCACCCGCCCCGACCGGAGCAGGTTGTCGTACCGATCCACCGTGATGAACGCCCCGGTCTGGCTGCGCAGACGCTCCAGCTCGGTCACGATGTCCGCCGCGCGCCAGCCGGACTCGGCCAGCTCCGCCGCCCGAAGCGCCAACATTCCGGCTCCGAGGGAGACCGTCCGGCTGTCCACGACGGAGACGCTGCTCAAGCCGGCCGCTTTCGCCGCCGCCCCGCTGCCGCCGAAGGTGCCCGAGAGCGCACTGGAGAGCAGGACGGCGACGACCTCGTCCGCCTCTTGCAACGCGTCGCGAAACACGCGCACGAACTCGGCGGGCGCGGGCTGCGACGTGGTCGGCAGATCTTTGGCGTTCCGGAGCCGCCGGTAGAACTCATCCGGTCTCAGTTCTACGCGGTCCCGGAAAATTTCGTTGCCGAACACCACCTGGAGCGGCACGATCGCGATGTGATGCCGGTCGAGGATGACATCCGCGAGATCGGCCGAGCTGTCGACCACCACGGCGACCGGGCGGCGTTCGCCGTGCGAGAGCCGCCGGTGCTGGGCTCGCATGTCCTCGGCCTTGGTGGTCTCGATCCGGCCCCAGCGCGCGGCATAACTAAAGACGGCCTCGGGTGTATCGGTGTGCACATGCACCTTGAGCACGTCCGTCACCACCGCAACCTGCACCGATGCCCCGAAATTGTGCATGGCCGCCCGCACCTCGTTGGCCGGCGGCAGCTGCTCCCCTCGTACCAGTACCTCGGTGCAGTACTGGAAATCCCGCTCGACCGCCACGTCGACCATCGCGGCCGGGATGGCGAAGGGCGCCGGGGACTCCGGCCCCGCGGGGAGAATCGGGTCGCCCTCGATGAAGCGAACCACGCCCTCCAGCATGCGCACGAAGCCCTTGCCACCGGCATCCACCACCCCGGCTTCCTTCAGCACCGCCATCAGCTCGGGGGTGCGGGCCAGCGCCAGCTCGGCCTCGCCGAGGAGCCGGCTCATGAACTCCCCGATGTCGCCCGAGTCGATGGCCGCGCGCTCGGCCGCGGCCGCCGCTTCGCGGGCCACCGTGAGAATGGTCCCTTCGCGGGGGTCGTCCAGCGACTCGTAGAGCCGGTCGGCGCCATGCCGCAGGCCCGCGGCGATGTCGCGCGCGCTTGCCTGCTCGCGGTCGCCCAGCGCCTCCGAGAAGCCCATCAGGAAGTGCGCGAGCATCATCCCCGAGTTGCCCCGGGCGCCGAGCACGGCAGCCCGGGCGGCGGTGCGAGCGGTCTCGGGAAGCGGCGCGTCGCCGAGGGCGCGGAGCGCGTCGGCGACGGCGCGAAGCGTCAGGGTGAAGTTGGTGCCGGTGTCTCCGTCGGGGACCGGAAAGACGTTGATCCGGTTGATCTCGTCCCGGCCGGCCGCCACCCAGTCGGCCGCCGCGAACAGCGAACGGGATAGCCGCGGCCCGTCGACGTAGGCGATCCCGACCGTCATGGTGGGGCTACTCGCCCACGACCTGGACCCGAACCTCGGCGTGAACATCAGGATGCAGTCGAACCGTCACCGTGTGAAAGCCCAGTGCCTTGATGGGATGACCCAGCTCGACCCGGCGGCGATCCACCTCGAGCCCTTGCTTCGCCAGGGCATCGACGATGTCCGGGGCCGTGACCGAGCCGAACAACTTGCCTTCCTCGCCGGCCTTCCCGACGATGGTGATCGTAACGCTGCCCAGCCGGCCGGCGAACGCCTCGGCCTCCGCGCGCTCCGATTCGACCCGGGTGGCTCGCGCCTTGGACTCGGCGGCGATCCGCTTCTTGTTGCCGTCGGTCGCCTCGTAGGCGAGGCCCTTGGGAAGCAGGAAGTTTCGGGCGTAGCCGGGCCGCACCCGCACCAGCTCGCCGGCCCGCCCCAGCGACTTCACGTCTTCTCGTAGGATGACTTCGATCATCGGTCGAAACCTCCGGTCGCGGGCGACGCGGGGCGTCGCCGGAAATCTAGCCAGGTGTCCGCCAGGCCGAGGAGCGTGAGTCCGCCGACCACGAACGGCAACAGGAACAGCGCCACGATGGCCATGAAGGTGGTCATCATCCGGGGCAGCCGCCCGGCCCCGGCGCCCACCACTGCGAGCCCCCGCGCCGCGTAGAGGGCCACCGCGACGAGCAGGAGATTGGCACCCAGGTCCCGCACCGCGGGCGCCGGCGGGAACAGCACCAGCCCCAGCCCGGCCACCGGAAGCCAGACCAGCTGGTCGCTGAACCGGAAGCCGCGGAACGGCGCCGGCGGATCACCCAACGGGCGGACCGCGATGCCGTGATACAGCGTCCAGGCGAGCAGCAGGCCGACCAGCGCGTTCAGGAACACCAGAGCCGGAGCCAGGGCCGCCCATGACGGGGCGCTCTCCGCCATCTGACGGAGCACCGCGCCGGTGTCGCCCCCGGCGGTGCTGTCGGCCTGCCGTGCGAGCTCGCTGAAGCTGCGGCCGACCGTGTGGCTGACGGTCGCTTTGAGCTCCGGCCACTGGACGTGAAATGCGATACACCATCCCGTGAGCGCCAGCGCCGCGACGCCGATCGCGGCCACTGCCCGGCGGAAGGCGGAGCCCTTCCAGGCGAGCGTGATGGCCAGGAACCCACCGGTGACCAGCACTGCGGAGGCCCGGAGGAGCTGCTCGGTAGCGTCGCCGGTGGGCGCGAGCCAGGCGCCCATCCCGGCGAGGGTCACGACGAGCCAGGCCCATTCGCGCAAAGTCGAGGGGCGGGAGAGTGCGAGCAGGCCCCCGAGCGGTCCGAGGAGCAATCCAGGGGGGGCCAGGAGCAGGTAGGCGAACGCAACGAGCAGCACGCCCGGGCGCACCCCCTGACGCGGCGGATGCCGACTCGTTCCGCCCGCGTCGGTCAGCCGCCGAAGCCCTTGATGTATGGCAGCAGCGCCAACTGCCGAGCCCGCTTGATCGCGGTGCTCAACTGGCGCTGATGGCGGGCGCAGGTGCCGGACAGCCGGCTCGGCAGAATCTTGCCCCGCTCGGTCAAAAACCGCTGCAGCGTGCGCTCGTCCTTGTAGTCCACGATCCGGACGCCGGATTCGCAGATGGCGCAGGTCTTCTGGGGTCGCCTCATTCCTCGTCATCCTCCTCGCCCTTCGGGGCGGTCACCGGCACCGGTTGGGCACCCTCGTTGACGACGACGAGGAACCGGAGGACCGATTCATCCAGCTTGACGGCGCGCTCGAACTCCGGGAGCGCAGTGCCGTCGGCGTCGAACTTGGCGACCGCGTAGTACCCCGTCTCGTGCCGCTTGATGGGATAGGCAAGCGTCCGCTTTCCCCAGTGGGACAACTGGGGCGGTTCGGCACCGGGCTGCTGGATGAGGGTGTGAAACCGGGAGAGGCGCTCGTTGATCGCCGACTCTTCGAGCGCGCTATCGAAGATGTAGACCACCTCGTACTGGCGGGTCATGTCACCATCCTTTGGTCTGATCGCCCCGGCCCTGGTGTGGAGCCGAGGAGGGAAATTGTTGACCAGCCAATCTAGCCCCGGTCGGCCTGCCGTGGTAGGCCGACTCCTGCCCTAAAGAATTGAACAGACCGGGCCGATAACCGTAATAGACCCTCTCTCGGTTGGAGCCCAGCATGCCGCACGGCGCGCCACTCGTCCCGACTTACGATGCCTCGCTCGTTCTCTTGTCGGTTCTCATTGCCACTCTGGCCTCCTATACCGCACTGGATCTCGCGGGCCGGGTGACTGCCGCGCGGGGCCGGGGCAGGGTCGCCTGGCTCGCGGGTGGCGCAGTCTCGATGGGGGTTGCGATCTGGGGGATGCACTTCGTCGGCATGCTGGCGTGGCATCTTCCGGTGCCGGCCGCCTATGACGTGCCGCTCGTTGTGCTGTCCGCGCTGGTGGCGATCGCGGCGTCCGCCCTCGCCCTCTTCGTGGTGAGTCGGCGGCATCTGGGGCTGCCCTCGCTGGGCGTCGCGGGACTCGGCATGGGGACGGCCATCGCCGGGATGCACTACACTGGCATGGCGGCGGTGCAAGCCCGCTGTGTGCTCAACTACGACCCGGTCCTCTTCGGGGCATCGGTCGTCATCGCAGTCACGGCCTCATGTGCGGCGCTCTGGCTCGCGTTCCGATTCCGGTCTGACGAATCACGGCGGGGTCATCAGTACCGGGCGGGCGCCGCAGTCGTGATGGGGCTGGCCATCGCGGGCATGCACTACACCGGCATGGCGGCGGCCCGGTTCACTCCGATGGCGACCGGGAACACCACGCTACCCCGCGGCACGATCGCCACTCCCGGGCTTGCCGCCGCCGTTAGCCTGGCGGCTCTGATGATCGCCGGGCTCGCGCTGGTCAGCGGAATGATCGACCGCCTGATCCAGGCCAAAATCGCTGAAGCCGAGGCCCTCCGTCTCGCCAAGGAAACAGCGGAAGACGCCAGCCGGACCAAGAGCGAGTTCCTGGCCAACATGAGCCACGAGATTCGCACGCCGATGAACGGAGTGCTCGGCATGCTGGAGCTCGCGCTCGACACGCACCTCACGGTCGAGCAGCGTGGCTTTCTGACCACGGCCAAGACGTCCGCCGAGTCGCTGCTCGGGCTGCTCAATGACATCCTGGACTTCTCGAAGATCGAAGCCCGCATGCTCGAGCTCGAGCCTATCGAGTTCGAGCTGAGCGAGAGTCTTGACACTGCGCTCGCGGCGCTGTCACTCCGGGCCCACGCCAAGAGCCTCGAGCTCGCGTGGGATGTCGCGGCGGATGTGCCCGAGTTCCTGGTGGGCGATCCCGGCCGCCTGCAGCAGGTGATCGTGAATCTGGTGGGCAACGCGATCAAGTTCACCGAGCGGGGCGAGGTGGTGGTCAGGTGTTCGAAGGCATCCGGTGACGACGGGACGGTACAGCTCCAGTTCGCGGTGGCTGATACGGGGCTCGGCATTCCGGTCGAGATGCACGACCGCATCTTCCGGTCGTTCACCCAAGCCGACACCTCCATTACGCGACGCTTCGGCGGCACCGGCCTCGGCCTCGCCATCTCAGCCCAGGTGGCGCAGCTCATGGGCGGTCGCATCTGGCTCGAAAGCGAGCCCGGCAAGGGTAGCACCTTCTACTTCACCGCGCGCTTCGCCACCAGGCCGCCGGCGCAGACCCCGTCGCCTCGACCGGAGCTCAGCCGGATCCGGGCGCTGATCGTCGACGACAACGCGACGAACCGCCAAATCCTGCAGGCGCTGCTCACCCGGTGGGGGATGCAGTCGACCGCCGTGGACGGAGGGCAGGCCGCGATCGCAGCGCTGGAGGAGGCAGGACCGGCGGCATTCAGCCTCGTGCTGCTCGACGGGCACATGCCGGGGATGGACGGGTTCCGAGTCGCGCAGTGGATTCGTGAGCGCTCGGATCTGGCCGGGGTGACCATCATGATGCTGACCTCCGCTACACAAAAGGGCGACGTCGAGCGGCGCCAGTCGCTCGGGATCGCATCGCATCTGATCAAGCCGATCAAGCCAGCTACGCTCCTGCAGGCGATCGGCAACGTACTCGGGGGACCACCGCTTGCCAGCCCACTAACATCGTCGGTTCGACCGCTCGACGCGGCCGACCGGCTCCGCATTCTTCTGGCCGAGGACAATACCGTCAATCAGGTCGTGGCGACCAATCTGCTCCAGAAGCGCGGGCACCAGGTGGTCGTCGTGCCGAACGGACGCGAGGCTGTCGAGCTGTTCGAGCGGGAGGTCTTCGATCTGATCCTGATGGACGTGCAGATGCCGATGATGGGAGGCATCGAGGCCACAGTGCGGATCCGTCAAATCGAGAAGGCCCGCGGGACGCATACGCCGATCATCGCAATGACGGCGAGAGCAATGAAAGGGGATCGCGAAGCCTGCCTGGAGGCCGGGATGAACGATCACACCCCCAAACCGGTCGTTGCGCAAGCGTTGTTCGAGGCGATCGAGCGGTTCCGCCCCCGGCAGGGTAACCACGCCGGAAGAGCTGCCACTTGCGACGTTGGCGCCCCGGCCGTTGAACAAATCCTGGCGCAGTTCGAGGGCGATGGGGATGTTCTCCGGGAGGTTGTCGCCGCCTTCCGCGACGAACTCCCAGCGCTGCTGCATGTCATCCGGCAGGGGATCGAGACAGCGGACGCCAATGCCGTCGAGCACGGGGCACATTCGCTCAAGGGAGCGCTGGGGAACTTCGGGCCGTCGCCAGCGCTCGACGCGGCAGGCGTGTTGGAGACGCTGGCGAGGGGTGGGGGGCTTGTGGGAGCCGGTAGTGCCGCGGAACGGCTGGAGGCTGCGATCGCGGCGCTTGATAGCCGCTTCAGCGAAATGATCGCCGAGCGCCGAGCCGTCGCCTAGCCGGAAGAGTGGTCCCAACCGGCGGCTGACCGGGAGCTAACTGCTGAAGCGGAATAGCATCACGTCGCCGTCCTGCACGACGTACTCCTTACCCTCGGCCCGGGCGAGCCCCTGCTCGCGCGCTGGCTTCCAGCCGCCGACCCGGACGAAATCGTCGTAGGCCACCGTCTCCGCGCGGATGAAGCCCTTCTCGAAATCCGAGTGGATCGCGCCCGCGGCGGCCGGCGCCTTGTCGCCCTGATGGATGGTCCAGGCGCGAACCTCTTTCTCGCCAGCCGTGAAGTAGCTGCGAAGCCCGAGCAGGTGATACGCGGCGTGGGCCAGGCGGTCGAGCCCCGACTCGGTGAGACCCAGGGACGCCAGGAACTCGGCCCGATCCTCGGGAGCCAGCTCGGCCAGCTCGGCCTCGACCTTGGCGGAGAAGGTGACGATCTCCGCCTCCTCGCGGTCTCGCGCGACCGCGGTCCGGAGTGCGTCTACAAGCGGATTCCCCCCCAGGATGTCGGACTCCGCGACATTTGCTGCATAGAGGACCGGCTTGCTGGTGAGCAGGTTGAGCGATCGGTAGATCGGCGCTTCCTCGGCGTCGGGCACGACCGCCCGGGCCGGCTTGCCGGCGGCAAGCGCCTCACGCACGGCTTCGAGCAACTCGAGCTCGATCCGGGCCTGGGGATCCCCCGACTTCGCGGTCCGCGCCGTTTTGTCCAGCCGCTTCTCGGCCGTCGCGAGATCGGCCAGGCCCAGCTCGATGTTGATCACTTCGCGGTCCCGAGCCGGGTCCACCGGGCCCATGACGTGCTGGATGTCGGGATCCTCGAAGCAGCGCACCACGTGCAACACCGCGTCCACCTCGCGGATGTTGGCGAGAAACGGATTGCCCAGGCCTTCCCCCTGGCTCGCTCCCTTGACCAGCCCGGCGATATCGACGAACTCGACCGCCGCCGGCACCACCCGCTCGGGGCGGACGATGGCCGCCAGGGCGTCGAGCCGGAGGTCGGGCACCTGGACGATGCCCGTATTCGGCTCGATGGTGGCGAACGGATAGTTCGCGACCAGCGCCTTGGCGGACGTGAGTGCGTTGAAGAGGGTGGACTTGCCGACGTTGGGCAAGCCGACGATACCGAGCCGAAGCATTCAGCGAACTCCGAATCAGAACAACAGCAACTGCGAACCACAGAGGCACAGAGCCACAGAGAAGAGCTGTTGTGGTGGGTGTCCGCCTGGCATTGGGGTTCCAACCGCGCACCCACAAAGACCGCTGCTTTCTCTGTGCCTCTGTACCTCTGCGGTTCGCAGTTGCAGTTACTTGTTGAATTTCGTCATGGCGCGCTCGATGCCCTCGGCGAGCCAGCACTCCACCGCATCGGCCATCGGATCGAGCAGGCCCTCGAGCGTCTCCCGCTCTTCCGAGGTGAACTCCGCCAGCACGTAGTCCGCCAGGTCGTCCATTTCGGGCGGTTTGGGGCCCACGCCGATCCGGAGCCGCGCGTAGTCCTGCCGCTGAAGGGCTCCCTCGATGCTCTTGAGGCCGTTGTGCCCGCCGGCCGAACCGGCGCCGCGGAGGCGGAACTTGCCCAGCGGCAGCGCGACCTCGTCGACCAGGATGAGCAGATGCCGGCTGGGGTCGAACTCCGGAAGCGCGCGAA
>DASQPE010000200.1:0-6028 GCA_035644115.1 Gemmatimonadales bacterium | reverse complement strand
CCAAAGAGCTTCTGCGCCCCGTGGCAGAAGTAGAGCAACGGAACGACAATGCGCACCAGCGCATAGGTCTGCTCGGTATAGCGACCGAGAAAGGTGCGAAGAGCGGCCATCGGGCCTCGACCTGAACGGGTGGAGCTGGCGGGTCGCGCGGGTCAGGGTTGGGCAGCCGCCGAGTCGAGCCGGCCGCCGCAGCTCGCCGCGGAGTCGCTCACCTGAAGCGCCCGCTGCACCACGCCAGCCCCCGGTATCTTGGATTGACCGATGACGCTGTCTCGCTCGCGCTCCGTCCGGCCGGTGCCGACGGTGACAGAGCTCTTGCAGGAGAGGAGCGCCAGGGTGATCGAGAGCAGCAGGCACACGCGCGGGACCGGCATGGGTCTCTCCGGAGGTAGGATCGTGGGTGAATGGTATGAGGTTCCCGACCCGCTGGCCAGCAGGCGCTGGACGGTAGTTCTGGGCGCTGCTGGCGATCAACTTCGCCGACGACCAGATCAATCCGCCCGAGCTGGGCGTTATGGAACGGCTATGCCGCGGGTCACGCGGGCCAAGTACGTGCTCGTCCCGGCGGGCGAGGCCACCGTCGGCCACGGCACGCACACCAAGGCGGAGGTCTGGAAGAAGCACCTCAGCGAGTTTCTCCAACGGCTGCCCGACTAGCTCGGCGTGCCCGACGTCGCCCCAGCCATCGGTCGAGCGGGTCGATCGCCCCGAACAGGACCGGGTTCAGCGTGATCGACAACAGCGCGCCGGCGAGGACGAGGCTTCGCGCCTCCGGCGCCAAGAGGCCGAGCGAGACCCCCAGGACGTCCGCCACGAACCCGGGCGTAGAGGGGCCGACCGCGACGCCCGCGAGCAGGTATCCCACCAGCGCCGGCAGCCGTAGCCGGGTCGCGGCGAGGCCGAATAGCAAGGCCATGCCGAACCCGGCGGCGACCGTTGTGATCAACGCAGTTTCGTGAGCCATGCGCGGGTTACGGATCCGTGGGCGTTCTCCACAGAATGAGAGCTACCCCCGCGGCGATCATGACGCCCGACAGCACGAGCATCGGGATCATGAGCGAGGGAACGAGATATTTCGCAACCAGTGCCGGGCCGAACGACCCTCCCAGCAGGATCCAGATCACGCGGCTGCGGGTGCTGGTGCTGGCCGGACGCTCGCCGGCCTCCGGTCGATCCTGAGTGTCTTCCATGGACGTCCCCCTGCGCGGAGCGCAAACGCTCGCCCCGCCGCTTTCCGGTTCGATTGGTAAGTCGGGAACGGATCGCTCAGGAGGAGCGAGGAGGCGCCGTGGGGAAGTAGAGGAAGTGGCCGGCGTATCGGCGGGTTGCGCTGCCGGTCGGGGGCGCCCGCCGGGCCGCGACTGGAGTCCGGGGCCGTGGCGCCGTTGGAACCGCTACGAGAGTGCAGCGAAGATCCGACCGGCTGTGCGGATCTCGCTGCGCCGCTGCCCGGGTTAGTGCCCAGAGCGTGGGTCCTGCGCCGGCCCGAGCGTGGATATCGGCCGGGGCTTCGGATGGACGCACCGTGCCCGCGTGCTGAGCACCACGAGCGGGCTCGGCGGCGCGAAGCGGCCAGCCCAGCACCAGGCCGAGGGCCACAGCGAAAGTCCAGAACGTCGCGTGCACGGCCTGCAACCTAGCAGGACCGGGCCCATCCAGCTACGCGGCCGGTCGAGCGGTAACTGCCTCCGACGGCTCGAGTTGGGTACTCGCCTCTCGATGCCTTCCCCTGGGTGCCCCCGAAGTGGTAATATTTGCCGGTATCGACCGGGAGTCGGCAAGGCGTCGACCGGCATCCAGCCGGCGCGTGGCATCCCCCTGCTGCGACTCGTCCCGATCCCGGAACCGAGCCCCATGGCGACCATTCTCTGCGTTGACGACGAGCCGTCCGTAGGCGTCGTTCTCGAGCACACCCTCTCCAAGATCGGGCACCGGCCCCTCCTGGTCTCGAACGTCGAAGACGCGCTCAAGACCGTTGCCCGGGGGGCGGTGGATCTCATCATCGCGGACTACGTCATGCCGCGCCTCAATGGGATCGACCTGCTCAAGATGCTCGACAAGGAAGGATATCGGGTTCCGGTCATCATCATGACCGGCTATTCGAGCATTGAGAACGCGGTCATCTCGATCAAGAGCGGCGCCATCGACTACCTGGTCAAGCCGATCCGAGCCGAGACCCTCGAGATCGCGGTGAATCAGGCGCTCGAAGTCATCCGGCTGCGGCGGGAGAACGAGTCGTTCCGGACCGAGATCCGGAAGCTGCGCTCGACCCGCGCCATGGTCGGGGAGAGCGAGGCGTTTCGCCGGGTGATGGAGATCATCACCGCGGTGGCGCCCACTCGGGCTACGGTTCTGCTCCAGGGGGAATCGGGGACCGGCAAGGAGCTGTTCGCCCGGGCCATTCACGACCAGAGCCCCCGCGCCGAAGGACCCTTCATTACGCTCAACTGCGCCGCAATGCCGGAAGGGCTGGTGGAGAGCGCGCTGTTCGGGCACGAGAAGGGTGCTTTCACCGGCGCGACGGTTCGCACAGCCGGAGCGTTCGAGCGGGCGCACGGCGGCACGCTCCTGCTCGACGAGATCACCGAGATGCGGCTCGACCTCCAGGCCAAGCTGCTGCGGGTGATTCAGGAGCAGGAGTTCGAGCGGGTCGGCGGCACCCAGCCCATCAAGGTGGACGTGCGCCTGGTGGCCACCACGAATCGGGATCTCAAGGCCGAGGTGGACGAGGGCCGATTCCGGAGCGACCTCTACTATCGGCTCAACGTGATGCCCATCCGTGCACCGGCTCTGCGCGAGCGGGTGGACGACATCCCGCGCCTGGTGCACCACTTCCTCCACCGCGCGGCGGAGAGTCTGGGGGTCAGTGTGGCTGCGATCGCGCCGGAGACTGTCCAGCTTCTGCAGGGATACAGCTGGCCGGGGAATATCCGGGAGCTCGCCAATGCCATGGAGCGCGCTGTGATCCTCTCCCGGAACGGCGTGCTGCTTCCGTTGCATTTCATCGGGCACTTGGCGGTGGAGGCGGACAGTCAGGCGGGCCGGCGGGCAGGCGGGCCGGCGGACGGCAGTTCCGTTGACGCTCCGGCTGCCTCGGGCCCGGACACACTGTCCGCCGGCCCGCCTGCCCGCCTGCCCGCCTCTGAGACGCCGGTCTTCGATCTCGACCAGATCGAGCGTCACGCCATCGATCGGGCGCTCTTGGCGACCGGCGGTAACCGCACTCGCGCCGCGAAGCTGCTCGGCATCAGTGAGCGCACTCTCCGCAACAAGCTCAACACACCCAAGGCAGCCACGCCGAAAAGTTGAGTCCGGCGGGCCGGCAGTTTCTTCCTGGGCCGGCCTCTCCGCCGGCGTGACGCTGCGGCTGCTGCAGCCCCGGCGATTTACTCCAACGTCTTCCCTTACAAACGCTTAGGCCGGCCCTCTTGAGCGGGCCTGCACTCGGCATGGCGGTTGCCCCTTGACCGGGCGTCCACCCCTTACATGCCGGAGCACGACCATGACTCGATCGCTGTTCGGCGCCGACCCGAAAGTCTCAACGCTTTGCGCTGAGCCCGAAGGGCCGGCCGTCCTCGTGGTTGGGAGCGGCAAGGGCGGCGTCGGCAAGTCGATACTGAGCGTGTTGCTCGGCGCGTCGCTCGCGGCCCAGGGCCACCGGGTCCTGCTGTTCGATGCGGACCACAATCTCGGCAACCTCCACGTCTTGCTCGGCATCCGGCCAGCCGCGCGCCTCGAGGCGCTGCTCCAGGGCGAACTTGGGCCCCAGGACCTGATCCGGCCGGTCAGCGAGCGGCTCTGGCTTCTGCCGGGCGACTCGGGCACTGAGGCGCTGCACGACCTCGAGCCGTTCGACCGCGCCCGGCTCCAGCACCGATTGAGCAGCGTCTACGACCAGTTCGACGTGGTCATCGTGGACGCTGCCGCTGGGATCGACGGTGTCGTTCGCACGGCGACTATGGGCGCGACTCGGCTGCTGGCCGTCGTCACCCCTGAGCCGACGGCTCTCACCGACGCTTACGCGCTGATGAAAATCGTGAGCCTCCAGGCGCCCGGGCTTCCGATCGCAGTGCTGGTGAACCGGTGCGACGATCCCGAGGACGGCAGCGCTGCCTATGACAAGCTGGCGGCGGCCTGCGAGCGCTTTCTGCGACGGGGTGTTCGATATCTGGGCGCCGTTCCCGAAGATTCGGCGATACGCGCCGCGGTACGCGATCCCACCCGCTGTCTCGCCCGGCTCGAGCAAAGTGAGGCGGCACGGACCTTGAGAGATGGGGTGGTCGACCGGATGGAATTGCCGGAGCCCACTCGGAGCGCCCGATGACCGTGATCAAGACCCAGCAGTCTGGAGCTTCACTGACTGACGCGCTCTGGCAGCGGTACCGGGCCACGGGCGATCCCGCCGCTCGGGCGCAACTGCTCGACCGCTATGTCGGCCTGGTGTATCACGCGGCCCGGGAAATCGGGGCCCGCACGCCGATGGTCGAGATCGACGACCTGGTGAGTGCCGGCGCGCTCGGGCTGGTTCGGGCGCTCGAGAGCTTCGATCTCTCTCGCGGGTTCGCGTTCTCGACCTACGCCGTGCGCCGGATCCGCGGCGCCATCCTCGACGACCTCCGCGGCCGGGACTGGACCCCGCGGTCGGTACGGGTCAAGCGCCGCCGGATGGCGGCCGCCACCGCGGCTCTGGAGGCGAAGCTGGGCCGGGCGCCGGAGGCGCGGGAGATCGCCGCCGTGCTGGACATCGACCTTGAGACGTACTGGGACTGGCGGGCCTCGGTGGACGGGGGCGTGATGGTCTCGTTCGACACGGTGAGCTCCAACAGCCAGCGGCACACCCCGAACCTGGCAGAGACGCTGAACGATCCCGAGGGCCCGCTACCGGGGCACGAGTTGGCCCAGTTCGAGCAGGCGGCCGGGTTGCGGGAAGCGATCGGCCAGCTGCGCGACAAGGAGCGCACCGTTCTCGCGCTCTACTACTACGAAGAGCTCAACCTGCGCCAGATCGCCGAAATTCTGCACGTAAGCGAGTCGCGGATCTCGCAGATCCGGACCCAGGCGCTCCGGCGGTTGCACGACCTGCTGGCGGACGATCAGGCGGTGGCGTGACCCCGCAGCTGGATCAGCTCGCGCTCGAGACGGTGGCCGATCCGCTCCTCGGCGTACGCTCTGGCGTCGCCGAGGAGCCCCACAGCGACACCCTGCTGGGCTCGGTTGATCTCGCGACTATCCAGCGTGCCTACGCGGCTAACGTGGAGGCGTTGAAGGCGATGGACGGGGTGTCACGAACGGTGGCGGGAACGTAATTGCCAACCCCCATGCTCTCCCTTGTCGAACAGGGCTACGCCCTCGGCCAGACGGGCCAGCTTGAGCGCAGGCTCACTGAGCTCACGGCCCTCCTGGTTCACGAACACCGCCTGATCGAGGAGCTGCGCCAGGCCCTGCTGCGCCAGCGCGCCGGCGTGGCCACCGACGACGCGGAGGTGATCGACGCGAGCGTGGGCGCCGTGGCACGGACGCTGTTGACCATCGATGCCGCCCGGCGCTGCCGGACTGGGGTCGTCGCCGAGATCACCGGGGACGCGGAGACGCCGCTGGCCGATCTGGAGCGCCGGCTGCGCCGGAGTCTGCCTGCGCCGCTGGCCCAGGCCCGCGAGCAGGTGCGCCGGGCGGCCGACCGAGCCGCCCGCGAAGTGGCCATTAACCAGCGTATCCTGCGGCGGGTGCTCGAGGAGGGCGACGCCTTCCTTCAGCGGCTCTTCTCCAGCAAGGGGACGGACACGTGCTCGTACTGAACCGCCGAGTTGGCGAAGCGATCGTGATAGACGGCGGGATCCGTGTCGTCGTGCTCCAGTGCGACCGCCGCAGCGTGCGACTCGGTATTGAGGCGCCGGGTGAGACCGGCATCTTTCGCGAGGAGCTGGTGCACGGACAACCGGCAGCCCAGCCCGGCGCCGCGGACCAGTAGCCTACCAGACCGGCAGCTCGACCACGAACTTCGCGCCCGAGCCGGTAGGCTCGTGGCGGA
>DASQPE010000199.1:0-2198 GCA_035644115.1 Gemmatimonadales bacterium | reverse complement strand
ATCGAAGATCCACGGCATGTAACTCATCTTGTCGTTGCCGACACCGTGCTCACCGGTGATGCTCCCGCCCGCCGCCACGCAGGCGGCCATGATCTCGCGACTCGCATCCCGCACCCGCGCGGCCAGCGCCGGATCCCGCCGATCGAAGCTGATGTTGGGGTGCAGATTGCCGTCGCCGGCATGGAAGACGTTGCTGATCGCGAGGCCGTAGCGGCGCCGGATCTCGCCGATCTTGTCGAGGATGTCGGGCAGGGCGGAGCGGGGCACGACCGCATCCTGCACCGCGAGGTCGGGCGCGATGCGGCCCATGGCGCCGAACGCCTTCTTGCGTCCCTGCCACAGCCGGGCCCGGTCCGCCGGTGACGATGCGCTCCGGATCGATCGCGCACCCCGCTCCTGCAGGATCACTTCGACCAGGGCGGTTTCCGCCTCCACCTGGGGAGCGGTCCCGTCGAGCTCGACCAGGAGCACGGCGGCCGCATCGGTAGGATAGCCGGCCGCATAGATGGACGCTTCGACCGCCTGCACGCACGCTTGATCCATCATCTCGAGCGCGGCCGGCACCACGCCTGACGCAATCACGGCCGAGACCGCTTCGCTCGCGGCGCGCACGCTGGAGAAGTCGGCCAGCAGGGTGCGCACCGCGGCGGGAATTCGCTCGAGCCGCACCGTGATCTCGGTGGCAACTCCGAACATCCCCTCGCTCCCGATGAAGAGGCCCACCAGGTCGGGGCCCCAGGGCTCGCCCTGGGGCGAGCCTAACCGTACGACGCTCGCATCGGGCAGCACGACCTCGAGCGCCACCACGTGATTGGTGGTGACGCCGTACTTGAGGCAGTGGGGGCCCCCGGCGTTCTCCGCCACGTTTCCGCCCACGGTGCAGGCCGACTGGCTCGACGGGTCCGGAACGTACTGCAATCCCAGCCCGGCCACGGCCTCCGAGAGACGGGCGTTGACCACGCCCGGTTGAACCGTTGCGCGGTGGGAGACCGGGTCCACCCGGAGAATGCGATTCAGCCGGGTCAGCGTGAGGAGCACCGCATCCGGATCGGCCAGCGCTCCGCCCGAGAGACCAGTGCCCGCGCCCCGGGCCACGAAGGGAACCCCGAGCAGATGGAGCAGCCGGACGACCTCCACCAACTCGGCGCGGGTCCCGGGCATGACGACGGCGCCCGGGAGCGACTCGTGGGTCGGCAGGCCGTCCATCCGGTAGGTCGCGAGCTCGGCCTTGCGGTCGCGCACCCAGCGTGGGCCGACGATGCGACGGAGGCCTTCGACCAGAGCCGGTGTCATGATTCGGAGGGGAGCACCGACTGGGCGCTGCCTTTGCCGTTCTGGTGAGCGCGGCGATGGACCCGAAGCGCGGACTCGAGCACGCGGGTAAGCGTGGGAATCAGACGGAGCAGGAGCCCGACCCGGTGTTCCGTCGCTCGAGCGGCCAGCAGCCGCCGCTTGAGCGCGACGTCGCATTCGAGCGCGGCCGAGATGGCGAAGCTGAGCGAGACCGGTTCCTCCGGCAGCTCAGGCTCTTCCGGCTCGGCGTCGTACAACTGGCGATAGAGCTCGTAGTAGCGGGCGAACAGCGCGCGAACTTCGCCCAGCGCGGACTCGTCGGGGAGGGTGCCTGGCTGTTCCACGAACTCCTCTACCAGCCCCACCAGGTAGGGAGCGGGGTCGTCGAGCATGCGCTGGACTACGAACCGCGGGCCGCCCACCACCAGCACGTTGGCCCGGCCGTCGGGCAGCTGCTCGTTGGCCCGGATCTCGGCCACACAGCCCACCGCGCCCCGATCCGGCGCTTCCGCTTCACTGCCGGGCTGCACCAGGCCGAACCGGCGGTCACCGACGAGGCAGTCGGCCAGCATCTGGCGGTAACGCGGCTCGAAGATGTGGAGCGGGAGGGGCGTGCCCGGAAACAGAACCATGTTGAGGGGGAAGAGCGGGAGCGGGTACGGGGGCATGCAGAGAAGATAACGGCGGGTAGAACAGAGAAGTGAGAAGTAAGAAGTGAGATGTGAGAAGGGGGCTCCGATGATTGCCGGAGCCCCCTTCTCCCCTCTTACTTCTCACTTCTCACTTGGTCACGCCGCCACCCAGCCCTCCTTCAGCGACTTCACGTCCGGCGACTCGCGCAGCTTCTCGAACGCGCGCTCGCGGATCTGGCGGATGCGCTCGCGGGTGACGCCCAGCAGCGCGCC
>DASQPE010000198.1:0-11036 GCA_035644115.1 Gemmatimonadales bacterium | reverse complement strand
ATGTCCCGCCGCGCCCGCTGGCGAACGCCGCGCGCTCGGCGCTCGAGGAGTGGCCCCCAGGCCCCGAGGGAGTCATCGTGTACGGCGGCGACGCCCGGGTCCTGGCGCAACGCGGCGATAGCGGGCTCACCCGGCTGGCTCCGTCGTCGCTCCGATACTCCGCGGCAGCCGTGACTCGCGACGTGGCGGGCGATAGAGGAGAGGGGGTTCGCCTCATCACGATGTCCGCTGACAGCACCCCGCGCTTCGCGGTAGCTGTGCTGCTCTCGACCGAGCCCGAGCGTGTGGAGATCGCTACCCTTGGCTGGTGGCTCGCGCTCAGCTCGCCGCTGGTGCTGCTCCTGAGCCTCGCCGGCGGCTACCTGCTCGCCCGCCGCGCGCTCGCTCCGATCGGTCGCCTGGGCGACGCCATGGGACGCATGGCGCCGGACGCGCTCGACCGGCGGGTGCCGGTCAACCATCCAGCCGACGAGGTGGATCGGCTGGCGGAGCAGTTCAACGGGCTTCTCGCCCGGCTCGAGGCGTCGCAGTTACGGAACCGGCACTTTCTGCGGCAGGCCGCACACCAGATCAAGACGCCGTTGACCCTGGTGCTGGGTGAGGCGGACCTGAGCCTCGAGCGCGCCCGGGCTTCCGAAGACCACCGGCAGGCGCTCAAGCGGATCCGGACGGCGGCCGAGCAGATGAGGCGGCGGGTGGACGACCTGTTACTGCTGGCCCACGCCGAGGCCGGCGACCGGCCCCCGCTCGATGAAGTCGTTGAGCTCGACGGCCTGGTACTCGAGTGCGCCGACCTGATGCGGGCCCGGGCCCAGGCGCTGGAGCGCAGGCTGGAGCTCGCTCGCGCCGACGCGGTGGCTGTCCGGGGCAACGAGGACCTGCTCCGCGAGGCGGTGCTGGAGCTGATCGAGAACGCGTGCCGTCATGGGACCGGCGAAGCCCCGATCCGGATCTCGGCTTTTGCGGAGGGAGCGACGGCCATCCTCGAGGTGGCGAGCAACGGAGCGCCCCTCCCGCTGGCCCGCCCGGTGGACGGCCCAGCCCCCGACGGAGGAGGGCTCGGGCTGGCGATCGTGAGCTGGATTGGGCAGGAGCATCGAGGCGAGCTGCGCTACCGGCACGACGGGGGCGTCAACTGCTACTCGCTCGTGTTGCCTCTCCTGCCCGCGACTCCCCTCGCCGCACCCCCGCTCAGCGACCGAAAATCAGCAAGGTGAACGTGCCGGGAATCGTGGGCGGCCGGGGCCGCGGATTGGCCTCGGTCGCTGGCGGTGTCGGTCCGAATTGGGCGGTGACGAGAAAGATGTTGTGGGTTTTCGGGTCGAAGGCCATCGTCCGCGCGCCCAGCTCGGTCTGGACCGTCTGAACGACGCGGAATGTGGAGCCGGCCACGTCCACGACGGTGAGGGTCCCGTCTCCGTTTGAGCTGAACGCCAGGCCGGTGGTGGAGTCGAACGCGTTGGCATCCACTCGCGCGCCGATGGGGACCGTAGCGAGGACGTGGCCGTCTTTCGCGTCCACCACCGCCATGAGACGATTGGCGCAGCCGCTGAAGAGCCGATCCCGGCCCCGGTCGATGGCCAGTCCGCTCGGTGTCTCGCAGGGTGCGAGCGGCCAGGTAGCGCCAGGCTCCAAGCTTCGGGTGTCGAACGAAAGCAGAGCGCTGCGGTCTTCCAGGTTCACGAAGATCCGGCCCCGCCCGTCGGCTACGGCGAACTCGGGGGCGCCGCCGAGAGCCACGGTGCCGACGATCTTGCCAGTGGAGGCCTCGATGGCGGTGGCGTTGTCGCTGCCGCCGTTGAACGTGAAGACTCGGCCCGATACGGAATCGTAGACGATTGCATCCGGTTTCCGGCCGGTGACCGTGACCCTGCCGAGGATCTTGAGAGAAGCGAGATCAAAGATCGTCACCGTCGAGTCGGCGCCGTTGCTGGTGAACCCTCGACCCAACCCCTGGGCCAGCGCCACGCCGTGAACTCCCGGTGTGTCCAGAATCTTGCCGAGCACTGCTGCCCTATCGGCATCGACCACCAGGACCTCGGTGCCGTGCGCGATGAACACCCGCCGGCGGACCGGGTCCATGGTGAGGTAGTCCCATTTGCCTTCGCCGCCGAGCACCACGCGCCGCAGCAGATGATACTCCGAGCCCTGCGATAGAGACCGGGCGGCCGCTCCGGCGGCAACCGCCGCCGCCAGACCCAGGATTGCCTGCCAGCGCATCGACTGCACCCGCATCGCTTCACCCTCCTGTCAGACCATTCGAGAAGATCTCACTGCGAATGACAGGAGCATGACAGCCAATCGTCATGCGCGCGTCACTGCCCGACCCTAGTCTCCTACCTCATGCGATGCGACGCACGGCGGGATGGGCCGCTCCTGTCACATACTTTAGCCATGTGTCCAGCGTCACGCGCCGCCTGGCCATGTTGATCCCGGCCGTCGTACTGGTGCTGGCCCAAGCCCCGGGCGACTCGGTGTCGTTGAGTGCCGCGCTCGCCCGCGCCCGGGCCACCCGCGGGCAGGCCATCGTGGCCGCCGCCCAGGTTGCGGAAGCGCGGGCCGCGCTTCGCTCTGCCGGCGCGATCAGCAACCCCACCGCGTCGTTCAGCCACAGCGGCGCCGTTCCCCAGGAGCATTTTCTCTTCGATCAACCGCTGGACTTTCTGCTGCGGCGTGGTCCGGAGCGCTCGGCGGCACGCGCGCGAATCACCGGGGCCCAGGCTGATTCGACTCAGACGATCGCAGGCCTGGTCAGAGAGGTGCGCACCACGTTCTACGGCGCGCTGGCGGCCGGGATCTCCGAACGCCTGGTTGCGGCCCAGTCGCTCTACGCTGACTCGGTCGCCGCGCTCGCCGCGGCCCGATTCAAGGCCGGCGACATCTCGCTTCTGGAGCAGGAGCAGGCTGCCCAGGAGGCTGCCCGCGCGCGCCAGGCCTTCTCTGTGGCGCGGCAAGCGGCCCAGGTCGCCGATGCCGCGTTCGCCCGTGCGATTGCCTGGGGAGAAGCCCGAGCACCCCACGCGGCCGGATCGCTGGACGCCGACCTGGCGGAGCCTCGCACCGACTCCCTGATATCCGACAGTCTCCCGGTCGTTCGTGCCGCCGTGGCTGACTCCGCCGCGACGGCGGCGCTGGCTCGAAGCGCCGCAGCGAGCCGGATACCACTCCCGACGATCCAGGGCGGTGCGGAGTGGGGGGACCCCACGCAACCCGGTACGCTCGGAGTGGTGGGACTCGCAGTGCCGCTGCCGCTGTGGCAAAGCGGGGGGGGCCCGGTCGCGGAAGCTCGAGCCCGCGCGCGCCGGGCCGCCGCGCTCGCCGGCGAGACCCGTCTCGAAGCGGCGCGAGCGCTCAGCGAGCTGCGCGCCCGCCTGACGGAGACCGGCCAGCGCGCCCGCTTTGCCCGGGACTCGATGCTCCCCGGCGCGGCCCTGCTCCGCGCCCGGGCGGTTCATGCATATCAGGCCGGTGAGACCGGCATCCTGCCGGTGCTCGATGCGCTCCGGAGCGAACGGGAGGTTGGGCTCGCCGCGATACAGGACCAGCTCGCTTTTCAGGAAGCGCTGGCCGACTGGTCCGCCTTGCTCGGGAGAGCGGAGTGATCCGCCGCGCCCTGCTGCTCCTCGGCCTGGCGATGACCGCGTGCCGGCACGGGGAGTCCGACCAGGAGGGCGACTCGGCACCGGGCGCGACGCGGGTTCCGGTGGGACTGGCGACCATTGCTCGCGACTCGGTGGTCGAGGAGCTGACGCTCACCGGGCGCCTCGCGGCGCGCCCCGGAGGTGCCGCCTTGTTGACCGCGCCCGCCGCCGGGATCGTTCGGGCCGTGCGGGCTCAGATAGGCGACCGGGTCTCCCGCGGGCAGACGCTGATCGAGCTCGACGTTCCTGAGCTGGCTGCCGAGGCGGAGCAGCGGGCCTCCGCGGCCGCGCAGGCGGAGCGGGAAGCAGAGCGGCAGCGCCGCCTGTTGGCCGACGGGATAACCTCCGCGCGCCAAGCCGAAGAAGCCGAAGCTGCCGCCCGCCAGGCTGCGACCGCTGCCAGTGCGGCGCGAGACCTGCTCGCGCGTACCCGCGTGTCCAGTCCCATCGCCGGGCGGGTGCAGGAGATTCTGGTGCAGTCGGGCGAGCGGGTGGACGCGGGCAAGCCGCTGGCACAGGTGATCGCAGGCGACACCGTCGATCTCGTTGCCGCAGTGCCCGCCCGCGATCTTGGCCGCCTCCGGCCGGGGCAACCAGCCTCGATCTTTCAGGAGGGGGACGCGAGGCCGCATGCCGGGTGGGTCGCCGGTCTCGCTCCGGGCGTCGACTCGCTCACCGGCGCCGGTGAGGCCGTGCTTCGGGCACCCAATCCAGACGGAACGTTGCGCGCCGGTGCCGGCGCCGAGGCTCGGGTGCGGCTCGGAGTGCGGCGCGACGCGCTCGTGGTCCCGGACTCGGCGATCGTGCTCCAGGGCGACAGCAGCGCGGTCTTCGTCGTCGGCCCTGATTCGGTGGTCCACGCCCGCACCGTGGTGCGAGGCGCCCGGCAAGGCGGGCGCACCGAGGTCCGTGGCCACATTGGCCCGGGCGAACGGGTAGTGACCACCGGCGCGTTCGGGCTGCAGGACGGGATGCGGGTGACGCCCACGAAGGAACCGGGGCGGTGACCGTCGCGAGCCTCGCGCTGCGGCACCGCGCGGCAATCTGGTTCTCGGTCGGGCTGCTCGCGGCCGGCGGCGTATGGGCGCTCGTGGCGCTGCCCGCCGGGATCTACCCGGAGGTGACCTATCCCCGGATTGCCGTCGTGGCCCGGGGCGGCACCTTCGAGGCCGAGGAGATGACCGTCGCGGTGACGCGGCCGCTGGAAGAAGCCGTGAGCGGCGTGGTGGATCTCCGGCGCATTCGCGCCCACACGGTCCGCGGCGCTGCCGAGGTGAGCCTCGACTTCAGGCCGCGCGCCGATATGCAGTTCGCGCTGAGTCAGGTGCAGGGACGGCTGGCTACACTCCGCCCCTCGCTGCCTGCCGGCGTCGAGCTGAGCGCCGAGCGGCTCACGCCGTCCGTGTTCCCCATTCTACAGTACGAGCTCACCGGGGCCGATCCGCTCGTCCTCCGCGACCTGGCTGACTTCGTCGTGCGTCCCCGGCTGGCCGGCCTTCCCGATGCCGGCCAGGTGGAGGTCCAGGGCGGGCGGGTTCGCGAGATCAGCGTGCAGCTCGACCCGGTGCGGCTGGTGGCCAACCATCTCGGCGTGGACCAAGTTGCCCAGGCGATCGCGGCAACCGATCAGGCCGCGGCGGTCGGCCGGGTCGATCGGGATTATCGGCAATACGGCATCGTGGTCTCGGGACTGACCAACACCCCGGAGGCGGTCGAGCGGGTCGTCGTGCGCCAGACCGCGGAGCGGGCGCTCCGGGTGGCGGATCTCGGCACCGTGAGCTACGGCGCCGAGGACTTGTTTCAGATCGTGGCGGGCAACGGTCGCCCGGCGGCGCTGGTGAACGTCGCACGCCAGCCGAACGGCAACACGCTCCGGTTGCAGGCCGCAGTCCGCTCGACGGTGGCTGAGATCCGACCGCTCTTGCCGGCCGGCGTGCGCCTCGACGCGGTGTACGACCAGGCGGCGCTGGTCCGAGAATCGATCGGGAGCGTGCGAGACGCGATGCTGTTGGGGGGCGCGCTCGCGGTGCTGGTCCTGCTCGCCTTCCTCGGAGAGTGGCGGACGACGTTCGCGGCTGCCCTCACGCTTCCGCTCACCGTGCTGATCACCCTCCTTGGGCTCGCCGTGGCTGGAGACTCGCTCAACCTGATGAGCCTGGGCGGCCTGGCGGTCGCCATCGGACTGATCATCGACGACGCGGTAGTCGTAGTCGAAAACATCGAGCGCCGAATCGGTCTCCACCAAGGCGAGCCTACCGTCGAGGTCATCCGGCAGGCGACCGACGAGATCATGGGGCCGGTGGCCGGATCGACCCTCACCACGGTCGTCGTCTTCGCGCCACTCGGCCTGCTCGAGGGCGTCGTCGGAGACTTTTTCCGCTCATTCGCGCTGGCGCTGGCGGTGGCCGTGCTTCTCTCCCTGGCGCTGGCGATGACGCTGATCCCCACCCTGGTCTCTCGGAGCAGGGCCGGGGCCCGCACCAACCGCCGGGTCCGGCTTTCGCTGTCAGGCCTCGCCGAGCGGCATGGCCGGGCCGTCGCCTGGTTGCTGGGGCATCGATGGGTCGCATTCGCTGTCGCGGGTGGTTTGGCGCTCACCGCGGTCGGCCTGACCCGGGTGATCGGCACCGGCTTTCTCCCCGAAATGGACGAGGGCGGTTTCATCCTCGATTACTGGGCGCCGACCGGTGCTGCCCTGAGCGAGACCAACCGGCAGCTCGGCGTGCTGGACCGCATCCTCTTGCGTGATCCCGACGTGGAGGCGTTCACCCGGCGCACCGGCAGCGAATTGGGTTTCGCCGCCACGGCTCCCAACCGGGGCGACTTCACCGTACTGCTCAAGCCGCGGGGCCGGCGGTCGGCGTCGGTGTATCAGGTGATCGACCGGGTTCGCGCCGCCGCCGAAGCGCAAGCTCCGGCCGTGCGAGTGGAGTTCGTGCAGCTTCTGCAGGACGTGATCGGGGACCTGGCCGGCTCACCGGAGCCGGTCGAGCTCAAGCTGTTCAGCCGGGATCACGCCGCGGCCGAGCGAGCGGCCGCGGCTGTGGCGAGCGCGATCGAGCAGACGCCGGGACTGGTGGATCTCTTCAACGGGACCCAGGGCCCGAGCCCGGAGCTCCGAGTGCAGCTCGATCCGGTGCGGGTTGCCCGACTGGGGCTCACGGCCGCCGACGTGCAGGGTCAGGCGCGGTCGGCCTTGTTCGGGGAGGAGGCTGGTAGCGCGCGCGAGCCCGACCGGGTCGTGCCGATCCGGGTGCGGCTCCCCGACAGCGTGCGTTTCAACCGCGATCTGATGGCCCGGGTCCCGGTCGTCGGACCAGGCGGGTGGACCTCGCTCGGCGAGCTGGGTTCGGTGCGCGACACCGGCGCCGCGAGCGAGCTGTTCCGCGAAAACCTGCGACCGTACGTGGCGGTCACGGGCCGCACCAGCGGGCGGAGTCTCGGTGCAGTCATGGGCGACGTGCGCAGTGCGATCGCGCGGGAGCCGCTGCCCGCCGGGGTTACGCTGGAGCTGGGTGGGCAGTACGCGAGTCAGCGGAGTGCGTTCCGCCAGTTGCTCGGCATTCTCGCGCTCGGCACCGGAGCCGTCCTGCTGGTCCTGGTCGCGCAGTTCGACGGCTTCCGAGGTCCACTCGCGATCGTTGTCGTCGCTCCGCTCGGGCTCACCGGCACGCTCCTCCTCCTGCTGGCCACCGGAGTGGCGTTCAACGTCTCCAGCTTCATGGGCATCATCCTCCTGGTCGGCCTCGTGGTGAAGAACGGCATTCTGCTGCTCGACGCGGCGCGCCGTGAGCACGCCGGGGGCGCAGGCGGGCATGAGGCCCTGATCGCCGCGGGGAGGCTGCGGCTTCGCCCGATTCTCATGACCACCCTTTGCACGTTGGCGGGCCTGGTTCCCCTGGCGCTCGGACTGGGCGCCGGGGCCGAGCTGCAGCGTCCGCTCGCGCTCGCGGTCGTCGGCGGCCTGATCATCTCCACCGGGGTGACGCTACTGCTGCTGCCGGTCCTGTTCGATGCGTTCGGCGCACTCGGTCCGGACTCCGCGTGACCAGAGCTTGGGGTAAAGGGTCCGGTGACTGGGCGCTGCGCAGCCGCCTCGGTGTTCGATGTGAGGACCATCACGCCGCCGGACCCGACGCCGGGCTTACGCTAGTCTCAACCCCCTCTGGAGAACCAGATGCATCGTCGTTGTTCGCTGCTGTTCGCGTTGCTCGCCCTTGCCGCGCCCGCTGTGCTATACGCGCAGGGCGAGGCCGGACTCAAGGGTGGCGTATCGTTCGGGAATATCTCTAACAAGGGACTGCTGCCCGGGAATCTCGACACCCGCACCGGGTTCGCCGGGGGATTGTACCTCGGCTACCGGGTAGGCTTCATCGGAGTCGGTCTCGAGGGACTGTACGCTCGTCGAGGCGCGAAGTCCGATCAGAGTTTTGCCACGGCCCAGACCAGGCTCGACTACATCGACGTGCCGGCCTACGTGAAGGTCTCGCTGCCCACCCCACTGGTGCAGCCGTTCGCCTACGCCGGACCGCAGGTCTCGTTCGAAGTGCGTTGCCACACGGCCGGCGACAGCGATTGTCCGGCTGCCGCGACCTCGGGTCGGAAGAAGACCGATTACGGGGCCGTGTTCGGTGCCGGCGTACGCTTCGGCGGGCTCGGGCTCGAGGGGCGGTATGTCTATGGCCTCCGCGACCTCAAGCTCAATACCGTAACCGACACGCACAGCTACAAGACTCGCACCTTCCTGATCCTGCTCAGCATCGGGCGGTCTTGACGCCGGCGAGCTCCCAGCGAATATTCATTCAGCGCGGCGATTTCCCCGACTTGATGGGCCGCGCGGCCGGACCGGCTCCGGCAGAACCCATCTAAGTCGCGGTAAGCGGCCCGCGACACTTCGCGGGCCGTTTTACGTTCCGTGGGGCATAGACCGCCGCGCCACACTCGTCGAGGAGGTAGTTAATGGCTATCCGCCTGGGAGACGAAGCGCCCGATTTCGTCGCAGACACCACCGAAGGACCGGTTCAGTTTCACGCCTGGAAGGCAGGTCAGTGGGCGGTGCTGTTCTCGCACCCCAAGGACTTCACGCCGGTCTGCACCACGGAGCTCGGGAGCCTCGCGGCCCTGCGCCCCGAATTCGACCGCCGGGGCGTGCGGGTGATCGGCTTGAGCGTCGATCCAATCGACTCGCATCGCCGCTGGACCGCCGACATCCAGGACGTGACCGGACACGGGGTCAACTTCCCGCTGATCGCCGACCCGGACCGCACCGTCTCCCGGCTCTACGACATGATCCACCCCAACGCGAGTGAGACGGTCACGGTGCGCTCGGTGTTCGTGATCGGCCCCGATAACAAGGTGAAGCTCACCCTCACCTATCCCGCCAGCACCGGCCGCAACTTCCAGGAGCTGCTGCGGGTGATCGACTCGCTGCAGCTCACCGCCAACCATGGAGTGGCGACGCCGGCGGACTGGCAGGATGGCGACGACGTGATCGTAGTCCCTGCGATCTCGGACGACGAGGCGCGCACCCGCTTCCCCAAGGGGTTCGTTGCCAAGAAGCCGTACTTGCGGGTGACGCCGCAGCCGAATCGATGACGGAACCGGCAGGATCCCGGATGCGAGCCGTGGTGCGGCGCCGGAACGGCGCCGTCCACTTCGTCGCCGAGACCGACAGCGGCGGGCAGGTGCCGATCGACGGCTCCCCCGCCGTTGGCGGTCAGGGTCTCGGGGCCCGTCCGATGGAGCTGCTGCTGTCGGCGCTCGGCGGTTGTGCCGGGATCGACGTGGTCGGCATCCTCGCCAAGCAGCGCCAGCCGGTGGAAGACCTGGTGATAACCGTCGACGGGGAGCGGGCACCCGGCGAGCCGTCGTTGTTCACCCGGATTCACGTCCATTTTGCCGTCACCGGGCCCGGCGACGAGCGCGCCGTTGAGCGCGCGGTCGAGCTGTCGATGGAGAAGTACTGTTCGGTCGCGCGGGTGCTCGAGCACACGGCTGAGATCAGTCACAGTCACGCGGTCGTGCCGCTTACCGCGGCGCCGGGGGGAGCGCCCGCGTGACCCGCGGCCCCGAGCACTTCGAGACCCTCGCGATCCGGACCCAGGTGCCGGTCACGCCGGAGCGGGAGCATTCGGTCCCGCTCTTCCTCACGTCGAGCTTCGTGTTCGAGAACGCCGAGCAGGCCCGCGCCCTGTTTGCCGACGAGATCCAGGGGAACATCTACAGCCGCTACTCCAACCCCAACGCCGACGAGTTCGTCCAGAAAATCTGCCGGCTGGAAAGTGCGGAGGACGGCATCGCCACGGCGTCGGGAATGGCCGCCGTCTTCGCGACCCTGGCGGCACTGCTCAAAGCCGGTGACCACGTGATCGCGGGACGGGCGGTGTTCGGCTCGACTCACCAGATTCTGACCCGGTTGCTGCCCCGCTGGGGCATCGAGCACAGCTACGCCGAGCTCACCGAGCCGGCAAGCTGGCCCGAGCTGTTCCGGCCCACCACCCGGCTCGTTTTCGTGGAGACGCCCTCCAACCCCGGCCTGGATCTCGTGGACCTGCGCTGGCTGGCCGACCTCGCGCACGAGCACGGCGTCCCGCTCGTGGTGGACAACTGCTTCACCACGCCCTATCTCCAGCAGCCCATCAAGCTCGGCGCCGATCTCGTCATCCACTCGGCGACTAAATACCTGGATGGGCAGGGGCGTACCATCGGCGGCGTCGTCGTGGGGAGCCCGAATCTGATTGGAGAGATCCGCTTCTTCGCCCGCCATACCGGCCCGGCCCTGTCTCCGTTCAATGCGTGGATTCTGTCCAAGAGCCTGGAGACCCTCGCGGTCCGGATGGATCGGCACTGCGCCAACGCGCTGGCCCTGGCGCGCCACTTCGAGGGGCACCCTGAGCTCGAGCGGGTGCGCTATCCGTTCCTGCCCTCGCATCCGCAGCACGAGCTGGCCCGGCGGCAGATGTGCCAGGGCGGCGGCATCGTGGTCCTCGTGGTCAAGGGCGGCCTCGACCGGGCGCGCCGGTTCCTCGATTCCGTGCGTCTCGTCTCCCACAGTCCGAACCTGGGCGACACCCGCACTATCGTGACCCACCCCACGTCCACCACCCACTCGAAGCTGACGGAGGAGGAGCGCCGGCAGGTCGGCATCGTGCCCGGCCTCATCCGGATCTCGGTCGGTCTCGAGCATGTGGACGACGTCATCGGAGACATCGAAGACGCTCTCGCCGCCTCCCGCTGACAATGGGGTTGTTCTCTGTGCTGCCTTCGTGTTTTCCGTGTTTCCGTGGTTTGCAGTTGTTCACTCGCAACTTGCCGGACGACGGGGGCCAGCTCCGGCGCGGGTTGGCCGCGGAATCGCTTGCTGCGCAACGCGTTAGGGCGGCAGTCCGGCGCGGT
>DASQPE010000197.1:0-2336 GCA_035644115.1 Gemmatimonadales bacterium | reverse complement strand
ATTCGGGCGAGTGGGTGACGGAGCCGGTCGCGTACCCCCGGCTCCCCTGCCTGGCCCGGCGCCACCCGCCCGACGAGCGCGTCATCTCCGAGCTGACGCGACGGTGGCCGGCTCCCGGAAGCTGAACGTGGGGTCCAGCGGCGGCAGGGGCGCGCCGAAGAACAGACGTCGCTGTACCGTGGGCAGGAGCGGCGATCGCAAGAACAGCGGCAGCACCGTTCGGGCGAGCCACTTCACGATCGGATTGCTGCTTCCCTGACCGAGCAGCACTCGCTGAGCCCCGAGCTGAAGACGGTGCAGGGTCCGCACGTCGCGCTCCCGGATTCGCTGGACCGCCTGGAGCTTCTCGCGGGGGATCGGGCCATGCCCGAGGTGCGGGTAGAGCTCCTGGGCGGCCACCGCGGCGGTCGCGATGGCCACGTTGACGCCGATGGCGCCCACCGGGCTCATGGTGTGGGCGGCATCGCCGATCAGGAGCAAGCCGTCGCGCGCCCAGTCGTCGATCAGACGGATGAGTCCCTCCAGCGGGAAGAACGGCGTGAAGTCCCGCAGCGCCTCGGCGAAGCCGGTGAAGATCGGGTCGAAGCGCCGCACGAGGTCGGCCACCGCGGGTACCCCCATCTCGCGCCAGCGTCGCCACTCGCCGGCGGGCAGGACGAGGCCGGCCTGGATGTGATGGGGATACTTGGGCAGCATGAGCCCACGGACGTTCTCACCCAGCGAGACGTAGAAGGTGCTGGACCATCCGGGCGGCTGCTCGATCGTGAACCAGATGACGTCGAAGTCATGGTGCTCGTACTCGGGCTTGAACCCGCCGAGCCGTACGACGGCCGAGTAGCGTCCGTCCGCCCCGACCACGACGTCCGCCCGGACTTCGAAGGGCTCCTTGCCGTGACGGCTCCCGCTCACGCCCACCACCCGGCCGTTTTCCTCGAGGAGCTTCGTCACCTTCGCGCCCATCCAGCACTGGAAGGACGGAAGCGCCGCCGCTTTCCTGAGAAGCGCCGCCAGGAAAATCGGCTGCGGCATCCAGATGGCGTAGGGATACCGCGGCGCGATCCTCTTGAAGGAGAACTCGCCGATCTCGGCGCCGTTCAACCGGATCTTGCCGGCCTCGAGGAGGGAATGGGGCTGGGCGCGGATGTACTCCAGGAGCCCCAGCTGGTCCAGGAGGTGCGCCGTGCTCGGCTGCAGCACCTCGCCGCGGAACTCGCGATCGAAGGTTTCATGCCCCTCCAGGACCAGGACATCGGCGCCCCGCTTGGCCAGCAGGAGACCGAGCATCAGTCCCGCCGGGCCTCCCCCGACGATGCACGTGCTCACGCGAACGGACGTCACGGCGGCCGACGGCTCAGGTCTGGAGGTCACCCACGGCCGCCGACAGAGCCTCGAGCTCGGCACGCCAGGACGCGGGCGCGACGACCGGACGCACCACGAACTTGGAGAAGCCAACGGCGAGAAAGCGCTCGATGAGCTCGCGCAGAGCCGGCAGCCCCACCGGCGTGAGCTCGAGTGAACGGGGTCGTCGGGCCGTCATCATGCGCGCGGTGCTCGGGTCGATGGGCGAAGCCGCGTAGCCGATGCTCACACCGAAGTGTTCGCTGCTGATCGCGCGCCCGGCCCGCGCCGCCGCTTCCTCGATGACGCGGCGTCCGGCCGCCGCCTCTTCCGGCGTGCACAGCGAGGGCAGCCACCCGTCCGACAACCGACCACAGCGTTCGAGAGCAGGGGGCGCCGTGCCGCCGAGCCACACTTCGAGGGGCTGCTGCACCGGCAGCGGAAAGAGCTTGACCTCGCGGAGGCTGCCCACGGGGCCCTCGTGGCTGACCGTCTCGCCCGCCCACAGGCGCCGCAGCAGTGGAAGGGCCTCGTCGATGAACGCGCCCCGGCGCTTGGGGTCGACGCCGATGGCCTCGCGCTCCGGCGCGTAGGTGAGTCCGGGGACCAGCGTCACCAGCAGCCGCCCCTGGCACAGCACGTCCAGGCTTGCCAGCTGCTTGGCGAGCCGGAGGACGTTGCGCCCCGGCAGCAGCATCGTGGTCCCGAGCTTCAACCGCGGATTGCGTGAGGCCGCCCAGGCGAGGCTCACGACGGGATCGAGCACGGGGCCGGTCAGCACCTCCGAGACCCACAGGGAGTCGAAGTTCAGCTGATCGAGGCCCGTGACGAGCTCGGCCAGTGCCTCAGGCGTCGGGGACGTGCCGGCCGCTCCCACACCGATGCGGATCTTCATGTCACCCCTCGCAGTCTTACGAACGATTCTACTGCGATAATGTGCTGACCGTGATCGTCCACCTGATCGACGGAACGTTCGAGCTGTTCCGCTACTTCCTCTC
>DASQPE010000196.1:0-9908 GCA_035644115.1 Gemmatimonadales bacterium | reverse complement strand
AGGTATCGCTTTCGCAGCTCCACCAGGGCATCGCGGATCTCGGCCTCCGCCATGGCGTCAGGGCAGCTCTTGAGGAACCCCGCCAGGTTGTGGATGTCGCGGCGAAATGCTTTGGCGACACCGCTATCGAACTCCCGGCACAGGACGTCGAGCCGGGCATGCCGGTCAATCCGATCGAGCAGGTCCACTACCGCCTCGGAGTGGAGCGCCATGATACCGTCCTGTGCTTGGGACGCGATTGGATGCTGATCGGTGGGCTCGATCACACCCGATTCGTCGGGCCTATCACATATGAAGCAAGGAGGCGGGCTTGGCTGGTAGTCAGGCAGAGCGGGGGGTATCGGGGAATTCCCTGACTCGGCGGGGGGCCACGACCCCCAGCGTGCGCTCTAGGCGCCCTCGTGCAGCCAGCCCCGTTCAAGGGCCAGCCGGACGACGCCGGCGCGACTCTGGAGGCCCAGTTTCTCCATGGCTCGGGCGCGGTGGGTTTCGACCGTCTTCACGGCGATGCCCAAGCGCGCGGCGATCTCTTTGTTACTGAAGCCCTGGGCGATGAGCCGGAGCACCTCGGTCTCACGAGGCGTGAGCTCCGACGGTCCGTGCGGCTGTCCGGTCAACAGGCTCTCGAGGTGCCCCGCGACGTGGGGATCGACGTACAGCGCACCCGCCGCAACGGCCCGGATCGCGCGCAAGAGCTCCGCGGCCATGGCCCGCTTCACGACGTACCCGGCCGCGCCGGCTTCGAGCATCCGGCGGATGTACATCCGATCCTCGTGCATGGACAGCGCCAGCACCCTCGTCTCCGGGAGGGTTTCCCTCAGCTGGCGAGTCGCCTCCATCCCGTTCAGGTGCGGCATGGACACGTCCATGACCACGACGTTGGGCCGGGTGCGCTCGGCGGTAGCGGTGACCTCGAGGCCGTCGGACACCTCGCCGACCACTTCCATGTCGGCTTCCCGGTTGATCAGCGCCTTGAGTCCCTCACGAACGACGAGGTGATCGTCCGCCAGCATCACTCGGAGTTTGGACATTGGGAGACTCACGGGATCAGGGCTGACCATCAGCGACGGGGATGTGCACGAAAAGGGTGGTGCCCCCTCCGGGCCGGGATTCGACAGTGGCGGTGCCATTGACCAGCGCCGCTCGCTCCTCGATGCCGATCAGCCCCAGCCGTTGGCCCGCGCCGGACATCTTCAGGGCTTCAGGGTCGAACCCGACCCCGTCGTCCTCGACGATGACCCGCACGTCCCGGCCCCGCCGTTCGAGGATGAGGCTCGCCCGCCTGGCGTGGGCGTGCTTCGAAACGTTTGCGAGCGCCTCCAGCACGATGCGATAGATCGCCTCCTCAATGGCCGGGGCCAGGCGGTGGTCGTGCAGGCCGCGGTCATGATAATCCAGATGGACCGCGTGGCGTTGGGCCCAGTCCTCGGCGTAGTTGCTCAAGGCGGGAAGCAGGCCAAGCTCGTCGAGGGCGGTCGGCCGCACGGCCAGGGCCAGGTCGCGCACCTGCCGGCCCAGGTCATCCACCATGGCCTGGGCGGCGTTGAGCGTTGTCTGGTCGGTCACGTCCGTCTCGAGAGCCTTGAGCCGCAGGGTGAGCGCCGCGAGGTGCTGGCCGATCTGATCGTGAAGCTCGCGGGAGATCCGGCGGCGCTCTTCGTTCTCGATGGTCACCAGCCGCTGGAGCAATGTCTTGCGGGATGCTTCCGAGCGGCGACGCTCCTCGACCTCCTGTGCCAGCCTCCGGTTGGCTTCGCCCATCTCCGCGGTCCGATCGGCGACCCGGGCCTCCAGCCTTTCATTGGCCTCCTGCATCCCGGACTCCGCCTTACGCTGGGCCGACATGTCACGCACGATCGCCGAGGCGCCGATGAGCGCCCCGGTTTCGGGGCGGTGGATCGGAGAGGCGGTGAGGAGCACGGACAGCGCTTCTCCGTCCTTGCGGACCTGCTCGGCCTCGACCCGTTCGACGATGTCGCCCCGGGCCACCTGACGGAGGGCGTCTTGCAGGGCGCTTTCCGCCCCGGTCCGGGTCAGGATGTCGATGGCGTGTCCAATCGCTTCCTTGGGGCTGTGCCCGTACAGCCGCTCCGCACCCCGGTTCCAGCTGGTGATGACGCCGTCCAGGCCCATGCCGATGATCGCGACGCCCGAGGACTCGACGATCGCGGCGAGGCGGACGCGCTCCTCCTCGGCCTTGCGGCGCTCCGTGATGTCGGTGAACGTGACCACGACGCCGTCGATGCGATCACCCTCGGTCCGGTACGGGAGGATGCGCCGCAGATACCAGCGGCCGTCGTCGGTCTGGACTTCGGCTTCGATGGGCCCCAGCGTCGCCAGAACCCGCTCGGCGTCCGGGATCAGCCGCCGATCGGTGAACTTCTGGGCGAAGTCGCCGATGGGCCGCCTCAGGTCGGTGGGACGCAGGCTCAGGAGCTGGGTCATCGGCGGCGTGAACCGCCTGATGCGGAATTGCCGGTCCAGGAAGATGGTGGCGATGTTGGTGCTGCTCAGCAGGTTGTTGAGATCGTCGTTGGTCGCTTCCAGCTCCTGGACCTTGTTCTCCAGCTGGCTATTGACGGTGCTCAACTCCTCGTTGAGCGACTGCAGCTCCTCCTTCGAGGTCTCCAGCTCCTCATTGGTGGATTGAAGCTCCTCGTTCATCGACATCATCTCTTCGTTGGCCGATTTCAGCTCCTCGTTGGAGGCCTCGAACTGCTCGGCACCGGTGCGAAGCTGTTCGCGGAGAACGCCGACCTCGTATTCCATCTGGCGCACCGCGGAATCATCGCCGGGCTCGAGGGCGGCGGCCCCGGCGAGCCCCGGGTGCGGATACTCTTGCTCGAACACCACCAGAAAACATCCCTCGAGCTCCTTCGGTACGACCAGCGGGTCCACGGTAATCCGCACCGGCCTGGTCTCGCCGTCAGCGCTGAGAACTGCGCCAGTCGCCGAGGCCCGCTGCTTCTGCTGGATGGCCTGCCGGAGCGAAGCCCGGAGCTTCGAGCGGATTCCGCCGCGGCTCCAGGCCAGGAGGTCCCGCGTCAGCTGGCCGGTGGGCTGGAGGAGGTACCGGTCGGTCGGACCGAACAGATAGAGGATCTCTCCTTTCGCATTGACCAGGGCGCAGGCGGGTACGTAGCGCTCCAACACCAGGGACTGGACCGTGCCAAGCAGCTTGCTTTCGCGGCCGAGCGGGAACGGGGCCGTCGGCCGGGTCACCGGATGGTGCCACGGGCCCGGGACCACCGGGAATTCGATCCGGTCGTGGGTTGCGGGCCCGATCCGCCGGTAGATGCGCCACTTCTTGGCGACAACCTCGAACTGATCGGTGGAGGAGCCGACGGACTCCGCATTGCCGAGCAAGAGGTACCCACCCGGACGCAGGGCAAAGTGGAAAAGTGAGATGACCCGCTGCTGGATCTCGGGCGCCAGATAGATCATCAGATTACGGCAGGTGATGAGATCGATCCGGCTGAATGGTGGGTCGCTGATCAGATTCTGCACCGAGAAGACGACCAGGTCGCGAACCCCCTTGTTGACCCGATAACCTTGGTCCTCCCGCACGAAGAACCGGTGCAAGCGCTCCCGTGAAACATCCGCGGCGATGCTCTCGGGGTAGAGGCCCGCGCGGGCAAAGTCCAATGCGGACGAATCGAGATCCGAGGCGAACACCTGCATGCCCCGGCTTTGGTCCCCGTTCTGAACCGCCTCCAGCAAGAGCATGGCGAGTGAGTAAGCCTCCTCCCCCGTCGCGCAGCCCGGCACCCACAAGCGCAGCATCCCCTCCGCCGCCCGTTCCTCGATCAACCGGGGAAGGACATGCTGCTCGAGATATTCCCAGGCCTGCGGCTCGCGGAAGAAGCTCGTCACACTGATCAGGAGATCCTTGAACAGGTCGTCGATCTCGGGGGGATGGTCCTGCAGGTACTTCACGTAATCCTGGATCCGCTCCAGGTGTTTAAGGCTCATCCGGCGCTCGATCCTGCGGGAGATGGTCCCTTTCTTGTAGCAGCTGAAGTCGTACTTGGTGCGGGCTCGGAGCAGCGCGAGGATGGCCTGGAGGTGCGCGGGGCCCTGCTCCACCAGCGAGGGGGACCCTCCCTGCCGCAGGTAGGGATGGCTCACATACTGGAGCAGAATCCCAGGAAGCTTCTCCACCGGTAGCTCGAAATCCACCATCCCCGTGGCGACGGCATTCCGGGGCATGCCGTCGTATTCCGCCGTCTCGGGGTCCTGCGCCATGGTCAAGCCGCCCGCAGCCTTCACCGCCTTGATGCCAAGGGTGCCGTCGGCCCCGGTGCCGGACAGGATGACGGCGACCGACCGCTCCTGCTGGTCGTCGGCGAGCGACCGAAGAAAGGCGTCGATCGGCATGCGCATGCCGCGACGGTTCGCTGGCCGCGCCAAGTGGAGCACGCCGCGCACAATTGCCAACTCGGAGTTGGGCGGAATCACGTAGACCCGATCCACTTCCACCCGCTCGTTGTCGGTGAGCTGGACCACCGGGAGACGGCTGTGCCTTCTCAGCAGCTCCGCGGTCTCGCTCTTGTGGGTCGGGTCGAGATGTTGGACCACCACAAATGCGATCCCGGGCGCCGCCGGGATCGCATCGAAGAAACGCTGCAGCGCATGCAAGCCTCCCGCCGACGCCCCGACGCCTACCACGGGGAACCGGGTTCCAGCCGAGTCCCCGGTATTGCCCGGCGGCGGTTCGATGACCTGGTCGGGGGCGCCAGACTTTGCCCTCCGCCGGGCCGACAAGGCGGGGCGTTTGGCCGGAGACGTCGCTTTGGCTCCGCGCTTACGCGCCATGGCAGCTCCGGACGCTTGGCACGGTGGGCTGATGCACTAGGGAAGGTCGAAACAAGGAGGGCGGGCCCGGTCCCAATCGTGGCGTGCCAGTGTCAGCCGCTAACATGGGCGCCCTCCGGGCAAAGGGCAAGGAACCGGCGCCGACTGGGGAATCCGGAGCGCCCGTTCCTTCCGGCGCCTTTCCTAAGCTATCCGGGTAGAGTGGGGGAGAAAGACTCGCGGGCTGCGGGGGTCACTTGCTCGAGCACCGTGACCCGAATGCGCTTCCCCAGGCAGGCGAAGGTAAGCTCGTTGAGGGCCTGGGCCCGCGGGATCCGGTAGGTGTAGGTGCTGCCTTCAACCACGCTCGGGAGCGAGACCTGGCTCGGGGGCGGCACCAGCGCCTTGAGGTTTCCCGCGATCATGTTCACCAGCTCGCCCCAGGCGTCGGCTACGTCCTGCGGCGACAGCGCCTCCGGATCCACGCCCAGCATGCGTCCGGCGCATTCGCCCGCGAGCGCCGTCGGGCAGGTCGCCGCCACGATGCCGCTCCAGCCGCCCACGATCTGCAGGCTGGCCGTCATCGTGGGTCCGGAGGGATGCCCGTCCAGATCCTCGGCTCCCCTGCGGAGGAGCACGGCCAGCCCGAGCGCCGAGTCCCAGACGGTGCTGACGATGGTCGCGAGCAACTGCTCGCGATCGGCCGCCCGCGTGGCGGCGGTAAAGGGGAATTCCGGATTGTAGCGGGCCTGGGGCATGCGCGGCTCGACGGAGCGGGTCACCCCGAGTATCGGCCGCTTGAGGCAGGGACTTGACCGCGAGGCAGGAATCGCCGCGGTGACGGGGCGGGTGGGATTCGAACCCACGGAGCCCAGAGGGCTCGCCACGTTTCAAGCGTGGTGCATTCAACCGCTCTGCCACCGCCCCCGGTCGGCGGGTAGTCTAGCGGTTTGGGGGCCGGCCCGCCACGCGGCGGCTATAACCTAGGACCAACGGCCCCGTCCGCCCCCAGGGTTCTTGCGGCGCCCGGTCGCGGCCGCTAGCGTGACCGTGGCCGTAGACGGGCTCATCGGCGGATGATGGGCCGACCTTGTCGGGCGGGGCACCAAGGCCCCGCCAGATGAAGGCGCGAAAAAGGCTCGAGGTCGGGCGCTTCGCGCCTTCGTGCGTTACAGCAGCGCAGGAGGACACATGCTGCAGTGGGCTCTCGCATTTCTCATTCTGGCGCTGGTCGCCGCGTTCTTCGGATTCGGCGGCATTGCCGCCGCCTCGGCCGGCATTGCCAAGATCCTGTTCTACGTCTTCGTCGTCGTATTCGCCATCACGCTCGTCGGCGGGATTCTCTCGGGCCGGCGAGTCATACGCTGATCGTTGCAAGCATGGGGGAGTCGCGATGTCGCGTGACAACCTGAAGGGTCTCATGATCGAGAGGCTCCGCGACCTGTACCACGCGGAGCACCTCCTGGTGAAAGCACTACCCCCGATGGCGCGCGCGGCCTCTGCGCCCGCCCTCAAAGATGCCCTCGAACGCCATGTGGTAGAGACCGTGAATCACGCGCAGCGGCTGGACAAGATCTTTCGCCGTCTGGCGGTCGATCCCCGCGGCCGGCGATGCCGCGGGATGGAAGGCGTGCTGAGCGAGGCGTACGAGGTCCTCGAGCCGTACAGTCCGGGCAGCGTGACGGACGCCGCCCTGCTCGCCGCCGGACAGCGGGTCGAGCATTACGAGATCGCCGCCTACGAGTGCGTGCGCCGCTACGCCCTGCTGCTCGGCCGGCCCGACATCGCCGACGCCGTGCAGCAGTCGCTGGAGGAAGAGGAAGCGGCCAACCAGCGGCTGGCGGCGCTGGCGGAGCACGGGATCGACTTCCACGCCTTGGCCGATGTGAGCGCGGAGCCGGCGGAGCGGGCGGGCTAGCGCGGCTTCGCTTCTTCACGGCCGCCTCGCCCGTTATTGTCCGACCAGCCAGGGTGAGGAGCGGCTGGTGCCAATGGCAACTATGTACCGTTCGCAGCGGGCCAGCTCGCAGGCGACGGTTCTGCTGTGCGACGCGGCCGCCGTCATCGTCATTTCGACGGCGCTCGCCGCGGTCGTTGGGTGGGCGATCCGCAGTCCCGCCCTGGTGCAGGTCCTCCCCAGCTATCCTCCCCTGTATCCCGCCTCCGCGTTGGCGCTGGCCGCCGCGGGAGCGGGCATGTGGGGCCTCGCGCACGGCTCGCCGCGCTGGGTGCTGTCGGGCGCCGGGGTCGCCTTCCTGCTCGGCGCTCTGGCGCTGGTGGAATATGCGGCCGGCGTGGACCTGGGCATCGACCGCCTGCTGTTCGTGGGCGGCGTGGTCAGCGAGGTGGTCCCCGAGCGCCTTCCCGGCCGCATGGCGGCCTCGACCGCCGGCTGCTTCATCCTCACCGCCGTATCGCTGACTCTCGGCCTGGCCCAGTCGCCCCGGGTCCGCCGCGCCGGTTCCGCCCTCACCGCCACTGTGGTGGGCGCGTTCGCGCTGATCACGTTCGTGTGCTACGCCGGCGGCGTGCTGGACGAGTTTCGGTTCGATGTCCTGGCCGGCATGCCGATTCACGCCTCGGTGAATTTCGGCCTGATCGCCGGGGCATTGGTCGCCGTGGCATGGGAGGACGGGGCATCGGCCCCGGCCGGCGAACCCCTGCCGCACTGGGCGCCGTGGGCCGCGGGGCTGGCCTCGCTCACCATCACGCTGTTTGTCTGGCGCGCGCTGGTATCGCAGCACCGGCGGCAGCTGATCGCGGAGACCCGGGCCCAGGCCTTTGTCGCCCGGCACGACCTGGAGCGAGCCACCGACGCCCTGGTTACCACCCTGCGGGTGCTGCCGGCCACCCCGCCGACCGCACCCGACACCGGCGAAACCTGGACGGCCACGATGCGGCGCCTGCAGGCGGAAGTGCCGGGCCTCATGGCCGCGCTCCGGACCGACCGCTCGCTGAACGTGCATATCCCCGGGAAGACGTCCGCTTCCGACGCCGCGCTCTCCCGCGCCCTCCGGGCGGCGCTCCGCGCGCGTGAGACGCCGAGCGGCAGTCTCACCCGCGACAGCGTGCTGGTGGGCGTGGCGCCGACGACGGACCGCCAGCGCCTCTTCACCCTGGCCGTGCCGATCTGCGGGGGCGGTGAATGCACCGGCTATCTGGTCGCGCTGCTCAACGCGCAGCGGTTTCTGGGGAATGCGCTCCACGGCGCGGCGCCGGGCTATTATATGGTGATCTCCGCCCGGGGCGAGCGGCTGTTCCGCCCCGCAAAGGCCAATGTGGCAGGATCGTCAGTCGCCCAGGTCGTCTCGGTCGATCTCGGCTCGCTGCACCTCGACATCGAGGCCTGGCCCACGGAGGAACGACTCGCCGTAGTGCATCCCGAGCTGCCCGACGTCGTGGCGGCGCTCGGCATCCTGCTCAGCGGTCTTCTGGTGCTCACCTTCTGGCTGGTGCGGCGCTTCCTGCTGCAGGCCCGGCTTCAGGAGCGCGCCCGGATGAGCCTGGCGCTCGAGACGGCCACCGACGGAGTGTGGGAGTGGGACGTGCGCAGCGGAACCGGTACCGTGAGCGACGCGCTCTGGCGCCGGCTGGGCTACGATGCCGGCGACCTGCCCTGGGCCAATAGCCTGAAGCAGTGGCGGGCGCTGGTCCATCCGGACGACGAGCGCCGAATGCAGCAGGCGCTCGAGCGCCACCTGGCGGGCGAGTCGTCCACTTTCGAGGTGGAATACCGGGCCAAGGCCAGGGACGGCGACTGGCACACGATCGTGGAGCGCGGCCGGGTGGCCGAGCGCGACATTCGAGGGCGGCCGCTCATCGTGTTAGGCATTGCCGCGGATGTGACCGAGCGTAAGCGAGCCGACGAGACGCTGGCCGCCAACGAGCGGCGCTTCCGGGCCATGTTCGACAGCGCCTTCCAGTTCCAGTGCCTGCTGGACCTGGACGGCAGGTGTCTCGAGGTCAACCGCGCCGTGCTGGAATTCGCCGGCGCGACCACCACCGAGGTCCGGGGGCGGTACCTCTGGGAGATGCCCTGGTGGCAGGGGCTCAACCAGGAGCAGCGGGAGCGAGTGCGGCGGGCGTGCGCCGAGGCGGTGGAAGGGCGGACGGTACGCTACGAGCTGGAATGGCTGGGCACGGGCGGTCCGGCACTGGTGGACTTCTCGATCAAGCCGATCCTCGACGGTGAGGGACGGGTGGGCCAGCTGCTCGCGGAAGGCCGCGACGTGACCGACCGGTGGCGGGCCGAGAATGCCATGCGCGAGATGGAGACACTGAGCACGATGGGCCGCTTGGCGGCGCGAGTGGCGCACGAGGTGAACAACCCCCTGGCGGGGATTCAGAACTCGTTCCTGCTCATCAAGGACGCCGTGCCGGAGTCGCACCCGTACCACTCGTACGTCGGTGCGATCGAGCGGGAGATTGCCCGGATTTCGGCCGTCACCCGGCAGCTCTACGAGACCTATCGCCCAGAGCCCGACGGGGCCCTGGACTCGTCGGTCCAGGTCATCCTGTCCGACGCCGTGAACCTGCTGCGCCAGGTGAATCGGGGCGCCAAGGTGAACGTCGAAGTGGACGCCGGCGGCGTGCCGGCCAAGCTGCCGGTCCCGGGCGCGCTGCTGCGCCAGGCCGCCTACAACCTGGTGCAGAACGCGATCGAGGCGTCGCCGCCCGGCGGCGTAGTCCGGGTGGTCGCAACCATGGAGGATTCCGTGTTCTTGCTGTCGGTATGTGATCAGGGGCCGGGCGTGCCCGCCCATCTGCGGGAGCAGATCTTCGTGCCTTTCTTCACCACCAAGAGCGGCGGGCGCACCAGCGGGATGGGGCTCGGTCTCGCCCTGGTGCGCCGCTCGGTGGACGCCCTCGGCGGCCGAATCGAGCTGCGGGACCGGGCCGGCGGCGGCACCGAGTTCCGAATCCAGATCCCACTGCCCCGCGGGGAGGATACGCGATGAGCTCGCGCGGCCGCATCCTCATCGCCGATGACGAGGAGACCTTCCTGCACGCGACCGCGGACCTCCTGCGGCGTGAGGGCTACGAGTGCGAGACCGTCCCGGACGGGCCCAACGCGCTGGCCAAGGTGAAGAGCGCCTCCTACGATCTGCTGATCA
>DASQPE010000195.1:0-3114 GCA_035644115.1 Gemmatimonadales bacterium | reverse complement strand
TCTGCTTGCGGTAGGCCTCCGCGAGCGGGGCGAAGGTCAGGCCATTGGGGTTCTCCCGCCACCGGCTCTCGAGCTTCGCGATCTCGCTAATGGACATCCCGATCCCGGGGCTGAAGGAGTAGTAAGGGCGAGGGTCTAAGTCGTTGCAGGGCTTTCGCGGACAGTAGCGAAACGCGCCGGGACTGTCAACTGCCCGAGGGGGTCCGCGTGCTTGAGGTTTGACGTTGTCGGGCTTAAGCTTATCCCTCTTTTTCTGGTGGGGCCGCTCTCGTGATGAAGTTGATTCGGGGATTCGCCGGGAAGCTCGCCGGCGTGGTGTTCGCCGGGCTCATGCTGATCTTCGTCCTGACCATGGCGCCCTGGGACAAGATGACGAGCACTACCACGGTCGGCCAGGTGAACGGGCGTCGGATCGATGTCCGCGCCTACGAGGGCGAAGTCCAACGAGCGATCGAAGCCAGGCAGCGCGAGGCCAACGAAAACCTGGGCCTGGACGATCAGAACGCGGTCCGCAACGCGGTCTGGGATCAGTTCGTCACCAGCGAGCTGCTGGAATCGGAATACCGGCACCGGGGCGTGCGGGTGAGCGACGAGGAGATCGTGGAAGCCATTCGCACCACCCCGCTCCCCGAGTTCTTCCGGCTGCCGGAGTTCCAGACCAACGGGAAGTTCGACGCCGCCAAGTACCAGCGCTGGCTGAGCTCGAGCGTCGCCCAGCAGTTCCTGCCCCAGATGGAGGTGCAGTATCGCGATCAGCTGGAGCGGGCCAAGCTCTTTCGTACCCTGACCTCGGACGTGTACCTCTCGGATCCCGCCCTCTGGGAGCGCTATCGCGACGAGCACGAGGTGGTCAAGGTAGACCTCGCGGCCATCATTCCCCACGCGGCGGTCGCCGACTCCGCGGTTGCGGTGAGCCCGGCGGACGTGGAGACCTGGTATCGGGCCCACCGGGCCGAGCTCCAGCGGCCGAAGATGATCTACGCCAGCTACGTCTCGATCTCGCGGCTGCCGGACGCGTCCGACACCGCCGCGGCCCGGGCCCGGGCCGAGGCGGTGCGCAAGGAGCTGGTGGGTGGCGCGCCGTTCGCCGAGGTGGCCAAACGGGAGTCGGCGGACACCGTGTCCGGCAACAAGGGTGGAGACCTGGGCGAGTGGACCAAGGGGGCCTTCGATCCCACCTTCGACTCAGTGGCGTTTTCCATCAAGCTCAACGAGATCTCGGAGCCGGTCGAAACCCAGTTCGGGTTCCACCTGATCCAGGTCGCCAGCCGCAACGGCAACAAGGCCAAGGGACGGCACATCCTGATCCCGATCGAGGTCACCGGCCAGCATCGCGACCGACTGGACGCCCAGGCCGACACACTCGACAAACTTGCCGCGGAGCACCTCGATCCCGCCGCGCTCGACACCGTGGCCCGGGCCCTCCGGCTCCAGATCGGTCGGGCCAAGCCGCTGCCCGCGGGGGGCAAGATGCAGCTCGGCCTGCTGACGCTCCCGGATGCCGGCGGCTGGGCGGCCCAGGCCAAGGTCGGGCAGATCAGCTCGATCATCGAAACGCCGTTCGCGATGTACCTCTTCCGGATCGACAGTGTGCAGCCCGCCGGAGTCCCCAGCCTTGCCCAAGCCAAGGACACGGTGACCGAGGCAGTGCGGGACGAGAAGAAGAGGGTCGAAGCCCGCAAGCTCGGGCAGCAGCTGGTCAAGCAGCTGGACGGCGGCGCGACGCTGGCGCAGGCCGCGGCCGCCATGAAGCTGCCGCACGAGGTCTACGGCCCGTTCGCGCGGCTCAGCTCACCGATCCGTGACCCGGCCGTCACCGGCGCGGCGTTCGGGTTGGCCGCGGGGAAGCACAGCGGCGTGATCGACACCAAGGAGGGCTTGTACGTGCTCCAAGTGTTCGAGCACACGGCGCCGGACTCCGCCGCATTCGCTAAAGACCTGAACGACTTGCGCGCGCGGGCCAACCAGGAAGCCAGACAGGAACGGGTGCAAACCTACGTGGCGGGGCTCCGGAGCACGGCCAAAATCGTGGATAACCGGAGCAAGGTGCTGCGGCAGCGCGGGCAGGCCGAGGGGAGCTAGCCCCCGGCTATTGCGACAGGCGCTTCGGGTCTCCCGACGTCGGGGCCGGCTGTGACGGGCTGTCGAGCTGGCGAGGCGCCGCCGGCCGCTCGTCCGGATTGCTCATAATCGCATCCTGGGTGTCCGTCAGGCTCCGCTTGAACTCCCGAATGCCCTTGCCGATGGAGGCCCCCACCTCGGGCAGCCGCTTGGCTCCGAACAGGAGCAAGACGACCACCAGGATGAGCATGATCTCCGAGAAGCCGAGATTCCCCACAGGGCCCTCCTAGAAGAGCGACCGCGCGATCAGATAGGCCACCAGGACCCCCACCAGGCTGAGCAGCGAAACGTGGAGCGCCATGGGGCCGAGGGTGAAGTTTACCACCAGAAGATCAATCGAGACAGGGCCGAAGATCGGCGACGCGGTGCTGGTGAAGAACGTCTTTGCCGCGCTGTCGGGGAGCCATTGCCGGAGGAACGCGGTGAGAAAGCCGCCCGCAATGAAGCCGGTTATGAGAACGCCGATGTAGAATCCGGGCCGGTGAGGTCCGCTGGCCATCAGCTCCGCCGGTCGAGAACGTACGTGATGCTCGCCCTGAGCGCATCCCGGGCGGGCGACGGTGGGACGCCATCCAGCTCGGCGTCGGCCTGCTGGCCCAGACGCTGGGCCCGCTCGCGGGCGTACTCGAGCCCGCCGGTTCGGGCTACCGCGCCGATCACTTCGGCGATCTGACCGTCGCTGGGCTCGGCGCTCCGGAGCAGGGCGGACACCGCCCGGCGCTCCGGGTCGTCCATCCTCGGCAGCGCGTGAATCAGCGGCAGCGTCACTTTGTGTTCCCGCAGATCGGAGCCGGAAGGCTTGCCCAGCGCCGCCGCGTCCGCGGTATAGTCGAGCAGGTCGTCCACGATCTGGAACGCCATGCCGAGGGCCTCTCCGAACCGCTGCAAGGCATGCCGCTGGGGAGCCGGCGCCGTCAGAGCTCCCAGCTCCGCCGCGCCGGACAGCAGCGACGCGGTCTTGGCGCGAATGAGCAGATCGTACTGCTCTTCGCT
>DASQPE010000194.1:0-6176 GCA_035644115.1 Gemmatimonadales bacterium | reverse complement strand
GACGGGAGCCGGCGGGAGCGGGTGTTCCTGGGGCGGATTGAGCGCCGGTATCCTCGCGCGGCTGCAACCCGACAGCGGATGCCTCCGCTCCCGTCTGCTCCCGCCCGCTCCCGCCTGCTCCCGCCCGCTCCCGCCCGCTCCCGCCCGCTCCCGCCTCCTCCTCTCGCACGCCGGCCGTGGTAATCGGCAGCACCGTCACCTCGCGCAGCTCCTCGAGCGACCGCTGGCTGGTCAGATCGAAGCCGCGGAGCGACGAGATCTCGTCGCCCCACCATTCGCAGCGAGCCGGCCCCGCCATGCCGAAGCCGTAGACGTCCACGATCCCGCCCCGTACGCTGAACTCCGCGACTTCTGTGACGGTCGGCACCCGGCTATAGCCCATCCGCTCGAGCGCGGTCACGACATCGCGGAGCGGCTGTCGGGCGCCCACCGCGAGAGACAGGGTGAGCCGCTCGAGCGCGGCGGGCACCAGGGTCCGCTCCGCCGTGGCCCGCGCGGTGGTCACCAGCACCCGCAACCGCCCGCGCAGCAGCGCCTCGATCGTCTCGGCCCGTTCGCCCGCGATCTCGTAGTGCGGCTCGTCCTCCCCCAACGCCTCGCGTTGGGGATAGAGCGCGACCGCCGCGTCGGTGAGCAGCGCGAGATCGCTGAGCCAGCGTTCGGCGTCGCCGGGTGACGGCGCCACGATGACGAAGAGCCGGCCTGGCAACTTGCGGGCGAGCCAGGCGGTCAGCACCGCGCCGCTCGACCCGGGCAGGCCGGCCACCCGAACCGCCCGACCGCGCGCCGGTAAGCGGTCCGCGAGGTCCTGGATCGCGGGCGACCGGGCGAACGCGTCCAGCACGAGGTCGAGGCTCATGACTCCCGCCTCCACGCGCTCGCGAGCCCCATCTCGGTGAGCCCGATCAACAGTCCGGCCCAGAGCAGCGGCCCGCGCAGGTCACCCCGTGCCGCGGCCGCAAAGACTTCCTCTCCGGCCGCGTCGGGCCCCACCACTCGCGCGCGCCAGAGCTTGCGCACCTGCTCGTCGGAGGCAGGCGCGAGCCGCGACTCGCGAGGATCGACGTTGACGGTGAGAGCACCGACCGTATCGCGCTCGGCCAGAAGGAAGTAGAGGCCCGGCTGCTCCGGACGGAAACCAGCGCCCCCCTCCACCGCCCAGCGCTCACCGGCCCGGCGCACTTCGGTAACGCGATCGGGCAGCGCGGCGACGTCGCCCGGGGCGGCATCGACCACCGCCAGCTCGCCTCGGGCGATGCGGTTGAGCAGAAGATCCATGAACGGCATGAAGCCCGCGGAGACGGGGAGCTCGGTCCAGGCCGGATCGAGCCGGCTGCCAAGCAATACGACGCTGCCGCTCCGGACGACCCAAGGCGAGCGGTTCACCCGGACCAGCACGCCGGTCCGTCCACTGCCGGCCGGCTCGAGCACGTAACGCTTGAGCACTCGCGTCCCACCGAGGCCCACACTGCTGTCGGCGGTCTCCGAACCGGTGACGAGAGCGCCGTAGCTCCAGCCCACACTGCGGCGCTCGAGTGCCCGGTTGAGCGCACCCAGCTCCGCGGGGTCCGCCGGGGGCTCGACAATGGAAATCCCGGGCTCGAGCCGCCCGATGGTCACCTCGTCACCCCGGGTGATCCGCCGGTTCCGCTCGAGCACGTCCGCCGCCGCGGCGACGTATCGCTCGGCCGGGTCCCATCGCACCCGCGCCATCGGCGAGCTGCGGACCAGGCCCAGCCGGTGGTCGTCGGCGCGCAGCTCGTCCGGGTCGAGGTCGGCCGTGACGGGCCACCATCCCGGCGGCGCTCCCGGCAGGGACAGGACGACGGTGCCGTTGGTCGGGGCCAGAGCCTGGCGGCCCGGGCGCTCGCCGATCCGCACGCTCACCGGCACCGGAGGGCCGGAGTCGCCGGTCAACTTGACGACGGCGCGCCCACCCTCGGAGGGCCAGGGCTGGGTCCCGAGCGAAAGGCCGGCGATCCCCACGTTGCGCGGCGGCGCTTCATCGGGGCGCACGACGAGGACCGGCACGTCCACCCGCGCAGGCGAGACCGCGGTCGCTTGAAGGTCGGTCACCAGGACGATCTCGCCCGAGCGGGTTTCGGGCGCCAGCACTTCCGCGCCAGTCGCGAGCGCCGCTCCCAGGTCAAGGCGCCGGGGCGACGGGGTCAATTCGGCCACCAGTGTCGCCAGTCCGGCGGGATCGCCCCGGCGGGGGACGCCATCGGCCGTCACCAGCCACAAGGCATCGTCCGGCGTCGCCCGCGCGAGCACCTCGCGGGCCGCGCTTCGCAGCGTGGCCAGCCGGGGCGTTCCCTTGACCACCGCGCCGCTGCTCGCGCTGTTGTCCACGATCAGCACCAGAGCGCTGGGCGCGTGCCCTGCGACTCTGCCCGCGCGCATGGTGGGCCCGGCGGCCGCCAGCACGAGGAGCAAGATGAGCAGGGTGCGCATGACGAGCAGGAGCCAATTCTGCAGCTTGAGCCGCCGCTGGTGCCGCTCGGTCGCAGCGACGAGATAACGCACTGCCGGGAAGATCACGGTAGGCGGCTCTCGCCGCTCCAGGAGGTGCAGGACAATGGGAATGCCCGCGGCCACGAGTCCCGCCAGCAGCCACGGATGGAGAAAGCCGATCATGTGGGGTGGGACGCAGCGACCTGGCGCAGCACCACCCCGAAGGGCGTGTCCGTCCGCACCGCATGGTACGCAATCCCATGGCGGCGGCAGGCGAGCCGCCACCCTGCGATCACGCCCTGGACCGTCTCGCGATAGGGACCGGCCCAGTCCTTGGGCCGGAGCACCACCGCAGCCCGGGTCTCCGGGTCCTCGAAGCGGGCCTCGGCGGGACCTTCCAGGGTGACCTCGGCCGGATCCATCAGGTGGAGCACGACCACCTGGTGCCCCCGATGACGCAGAAACCGCAGTGCCTTGAGCGCGAGCGGGCGATCGAACAGGAGATCGGACACGAACACCACCAGGCCCCGCCGGCGCAGCTGATCGATGACCCGGCGCAGGGCCGGCTCGGCCGCAGTCCCCTGCCCGGCCTCGAGCGCGCCGAGGGTGGCGAGCAGCTGGCGCCAGTGGGAGAGGCGGGCGCGGGGCGGTACGATCACGCGCACGGCGTCGTCGAAGGCGATGAGCCCGGTCGCATCGCGCTGGCGTTGGAGCACCAGGGTGAGCGCCGCTATCAGTCGCTGGGCGTAGGCCAGCTTGGAGAGACGCAGCGCGGGGTTGCCGGTCCAAGCCATCGACCGACTCACATCGGCCACTACGATCGCGCGGAGGTTGGTCTCTTCCTCATACTGCTTCACGTACAGCCGGTCGTTCCGGCCGAGAATCTTCCAATCCACGTAGCGGAGGTCATCGCCCGGCTGGTACATCCGGTGCTCGGCGAACTCGACCGAGAAGCCGCGGCGGGGGGAACGGTGGAGTCCCGCGAGAAAGCCTTCGACCACGCCCTCGGCGACAAGCTCCAGCCCGCCAAGGCGCGCTACCTCCATCGGATCGAGCAGATCCAGACGGGCGCGCCCGGCGGGCGTCTCAACACGATTCATCGAGCGGGCAACGTACTGGCGCGTCCGAAGGGAGTCAACGCGCCCATCAGGTGTCTCCGGCCAGAGACGAGCCGGAGCTCCAGGTCGTTCCTGCTACACGACCTCCGAAATGGCATGCCTCCTGCGCTCGTGGCTTGGCTCCTCCCGTTCCCTGTGGAGACCGGATGCTTATTCCCTGGGCGATGTCGCTCGGGCTCGTTCTCGCGCCGCCTTCGCCGGCGGCGTCCGCCGCTGCGCTCTCGAATCCAGGGGGCGAGCCGCGGGTGAGCATCTGGACCGATCGCGAGATCCCGTACCGCCGGGGAGACGCGGTGCGGGTGTTCGCCAGCCCACGGGAGGACGGATACCTAACGGTGTTTCGGATCGACACGGACGGCGGGCTCAGGGTCCTCTACCCACGGCAACCATGGGCCGACACCTGGACGCGAGGCGGCCGTATAATCGAGCTGGATGATGTTCCCGGGCGCAGCACATTTCTGATCGACGACTATCCCGGCGTCGGCTACCTGTTCGCCATCCTGTCGTCCGAGCCCTTCGACTATTCCAGCATCGTTCGACGCGACCAGTGGGACTACCGCGAGACGACGACCGGCCGCATTCACGGCGACCCCTATGTGGCGCTCACCGCGCTGGCCGACCGGATCGCACCGAACGCTTCTTACGACTACGACGTGGCACCGTACTACGTTGAGCGGCGCTACGACTATCCCCGCTTCGTCTGTTACGACTGTCATTCGGCCGCGCCGTACGCCGGATGGAATCCGTACGGCTCGAGCTGCAAGCGCTACCGGATCGTGATCTACGACGACCCTTACTACTATCCCTATCAAGCCTACGGCAGGCGCGCCGTAGTGCCGGCCCGCCCGGCCCGGCTCCAGGCTCGCTATGTGTTCGAGGATGCCGATGGCCGGTCTCCCTGGCTCAGCCGGTCCCAGCGATCCCCGGGACGGGCGATCACACCGGCGCCCGCCTACCGCGATCAGGACCAGGCTCCAACGCCCCGCCCACGGCAACCGCCGCCCTCGCTTGCGCCGGTAGGACCGCGCACGACGGGAGAGCCGGAGCTCCGGCGGCGCAAGCCGGACAGCAACAGCGGAGCTCCGAATCGGTAGCTTCCGCATCCCATTTCCGGAACCGCTCATGCGAACGACGTCGGTGCTGCCGGCTTCACTAATTTCTCTTCTATTGTTTGCCGCTGGCCCGCTGGTCTCTCAGGCGCCCAAACCCCTGTCGGCCGCGGCGGAGACGATCACGGAGCTGGACGTCATCCGCCATATCAAGGTGATCGCGGACGACTCGATGCTGGGCCGCGACACGCCCAGCCGGGGGCTCGATCTCACGGCGCAGTACGTCGCCGGCCAGTTCGCCGCGTCGGGCCTCAAGCCGGGCGGTGAGGGCGGCACCTGGTTCCAGCGGTATCCCATCACCCGTCGCCATATCGACACCGGAGCCTCGAGCCTGACGCTCCGAAGCGGGAAGGCGAACGCCCGCGTCTCGCTGGCAGTCGCCGCGCGATACGTGCAAGGCACGGTGCCGGGTGAGCCCGCCGGCGGGGAGGTGCTCCTGCTGGGCGGCGCGGTGACGGCCGATGTGGCGACCGCGGCCGGCGCCGCCGGACGGGTAGTGCTGCTGGTGAGCGATCCGGAGCGGCCGGCCTCCGAGCAGGCGATCCGGGCGCTGTATCTCGCGAAGCCGAAGGCCATCATCCTCCTGGCCGACGCCGACTCCGCCGCCTACACCCCTCGGCTGGTCTCCCAGCGCCGGGACCGCACGGTGATCGACCTGGGCCTCGAGCGCCCCTTGATTGTCGAAGTGCGGGAGGGCGCCGTCGCCCGGGTGCTCACCGCGGCCGGAGTCCATCCCGCGGCCCTCCGGGCGGATCCGAAGCCGGTGGTGCGCAGCCTTCCCGGGCTCAAAGCGACCCTCGACGTCAAGGAGGTCGTCTCGTCGCGGCAAGCCGCGCCCAACACGGTCGGCATTCTGGAAGGCAGCGACCCCACGCTCAAGCACCAGTACGTCGTGTTCTCGGCCCACATGGACCACATCGGGATCACGCCGGGCCAGCCCGACAGCATCAACAATGGAGCGGACGACGACGCCTCCGGCACCACGGGAGTGATGGAGCTGGCGAAGGCGTTCGGCCGGCCGGACGCCCGGCCCAAGCGATCGCTGATCTTCCTCACCGTAAGCGGCGAGGAGAAGGGTCTGTGGGGCAGCCGATACTTCTCCGAGCATCCGTCGGTGCCGATCTCGAGCATCGTGGCCGACATCAACATCGACATGATCGGGCGGAACTGGCCCGACACCATCGTCGCCATCGGCAAGGAGCACTCCGATCTCGGAGCGACCCTCAACCGGGTAAACCGGGAGCACCCCGAGCTGGGCATGACGGCGATCGACGATCGATGGCCCGAGGAGCGCTTCTACTTTCGATCGGACCACTACAATTTCGCGCGGAAGGGCGTGCCGATCCTCTTTTTCTTCAACGGCGTGCACCCGGACTACCACCGGCCCTCCGACTCGCCGGACAAGATCAACCCAGAGAAGGAGGCGCGGATCGTGCGCCTGCTGTTCTATCTGGGGGAAGAGATCGCAAACGCGCCGGAGAGGCCGAAGTGGAGG
>DASQPE010000193.1:0-5312 GCA_035644115.1 Gemmatimonadales bacterium | reverse complement strand
ACGAACTGGCCGAACATGCTCCGGGCGGATCGCCGCACCTCGCCGGTACCGGCGCAGGTGCTGCACACCGACGGCTTGGTACCGGCCTTTGCGCCGGTCCCGCCACAGGTGTCGCACCGCTCGAGCGTCTTGAGCTTGACGTTCTTCTTCACGCCGGCCGCGACGTCCGCCAGGGTGAGCTTCACGGTAACGCGAATGTCCTGGCCCCGGCGGGACTCCGCCTGCGCCCGCGCGCTCCCGAAGATCGATTCGAGACCGCCCAGCCCACCAAAGTCGCGCATGAAGATCTCGAGCGCCTCGGACAAGTCCACATGATGGAACCCGAAGCCGCCCGAAGCCGCCCCGCTCACTCCGGCTCGGCCGTAGCGGTCGTACGCGGCGCGCTTCTGGCCATCCCGCAGGACCTCGTAGGCCTCCGTGATCTGCTTGAATCTCGCCTCCGCGTCGGGCGAGCTGTTCTTGTCGGGGTGGTACTCCATCGCGAGCTTCCGATAGGCCTTCTTGATCTCGGCCTCGGTCGCGGTACGCGCTACTCCGAGCAGCTCGTAGAAATCGTTCACTCCAGCAAATCCTCCACCAACCGGCTGGTGTGCTCCACCAGGCCGATGATCTTGTCGTAGGGCATGCGCGTGGGACCCATCACCCCGATGACACCCTTGAGGTCGCCGGCCTGATACGAGGAAGTGACCAGGGTGAAGTTACTGAGCCGGGGGTCGAGGTTCTCCCAGCCGATCGAGATCGAGAGCCCGGCCTGTCGGCGGGCCTCGAGTGCGCGGCGGAGCAAGTCGCGACGCTCGGTGAGCTCCAGCAAACCGCGGATCCCGGTGTTGGACGCAAACTCCGGCTGGTCGGCGAGCATCTGGGCGCTGCCGAGCATCACCGCGGTTCCATCGCTCGAGAGGTCGAAGATGTCGTCCCGCTCGGCGATGAAGATATTGAGCAGCTCACGATTGCCGGGGGTGGAATCCGCGTCGCGCAAGCGCTCCACCACGCTCTGGCGCACCTGCGCCAGGGTGAGCCCGGCCAGCCGGTCGTTCAAGATCTGGGTGACCCGCTGCACCGACGGGGCCGGCAGATTGGTGGGCACCTGGACGAAGATGGTCCGGACCACGCCGCTCCGAAGATTGAACACCAGCAACAGGCGGTCGGACGAGACCAGAAGCAGCTCCAGCCGCTCGAGCACCAGCTCGTTCAGCGCCGGCGCCACCGCCATCCCCAGCTCCTGGGTGAGCACGCCGAGCACCTGGGCCGCCCGCCGCAGGATCTCTTCCAGCGTGCTGCCGGAGCCCTGGACCTGGGCCCGCAGAGTATTCGTGTCTTCCGCCGAGGGTGGCGCCAGCCGGATCAGCCCGTCGACGTACAGCCGGTAAGCCCGGTCGGTCGGCACCCGCCCGGCCGACGTGTGGGGATGGAACAGGTAGCCCTTTTCCTCCAGCTCGCTCATCGTGTTTCGGATCGTCGCCGGCGACACACCGAGCCCGAACCGGCGGGCTATGGTCTGGCTGCCCGCCGGCTCCGCAGTCTCGATGTACGTCTGCACGACGGCCTCGAGCACGCGCAACTCGCGCTCCGACAATTGCTCTGGCGGTGGCATGACTCAAATCTAGACCGGCCCGGGGAGCCCGGGAACGGGGCCCCGCGTCAGATTGCAGCGGCGAGCGCGTCGATGCGGAGCCAGCCTTCGGCGGTGAGCCAAACCCGATCTCCCTCGACCCGAGCCCACCCCCGGCTGCGCCAACTCTCGCGCTGCTGATCGGGAATCCACCCGCGCGGAACCCCATCGACCGTGCGGAGCCCGAGATAGAGCTGCTCCAGCCGCACGGCCTGGCTGTCGAGCGCCTCACTGCCCTCCACCCAGTCGGTGCCCGCCCGAACCGCCCGCTCGTAGCCGGCCCACTCCCGGAGGTTCCACTGCCGCCGGTCGCCGAATCCGCTGTGGGCCGACGGCCCCAGTCCGATATACGGCGCGCGGCTCCAATAGCCGGCGTTGTGCCGCGCCCGGTGGCCCGGCCGCGCCGCGTTGGAGACCTCGTAATGCTCGAACCCGGCGGCCTCCAGCCGATCATGCGCCAGCAGATACTCGATCGCGTACCGCCCTTCCTCGGCCGGATGAGCCTGCCCCCGAGCCGTCCACCGGGCGAGCGGCGTCCCCGGCTCGGTGGTGAGTCCGTACAGCGACAGATGGTCCGGGGCGAGCGCGAGCGCCCGATCGAGGTCGTCCTCCCAGCTACGGGCTACATCCGCGGGGAGGGCAAAGATGAGATCGAGCGACAGGGTCAGCCCCGCGGCGCGGGCCAACTCGACCGCGCGGCCGATCGCGGCCGCATCGTGAGTTCGATGCATCCAGCGCAGCGCCTCGGCGGAAAACGATTGGGCGCCCAGCGAGAGCCGGTTGACACCGGCCGCGCGCCACGCCTGCGCCGCCTCGCTGGTGACGTCGTCGGGGTTGGCCTCCAGCGTGATCTCGGCGCCGGCCACGACGGTCCGGTCGGCCCGAATCCCGTCGAGCAGGGCCGCAATGGCTGCCGGCGCGAGCCGGGACGGGGTGCCCCCGCCGAAGTAGATCGTGTCGATCAGCGGGGCGAGCTCCCAGACCGGCTGATCGAGCCAGCTGCTCCACTCGCGGAGCACGGTATCGACGTAGGCGTCGGAAGGGACTTCTCGACGCACGGCAATGGCGAAGTCGCAGTAGCTGCAGCGGCGGGCGCAGAAGGGAACGTGGACGTAGATGTGCATTAATCCCTAGTCACCTCGCGCCATGGCATCGGTGTTCAGCTCCGCCCAATCCAACTCCTCCTCGACCCGATGAAACGCGTCGTCGCCGATCACTCCGCTGGCCCGCAGCTCGAACAGGGTGCGCCGTTCCGCCGCCTGGGCCCGGCGCTGGACCGCGGTCAACGCCGGGACTTCGGCGGGCGAGGATAGATCCGAGGGAGCCACGGCCGTCTCGGCCCGGCGAAGTCGCGCCTCGTATTTCCGGCGCAGAAAGACCACCAGGTCATCTCCCCGCTCCGCCCCGTCCACCGCATCGAGTGCTGCCCGCGCCGTCTCCGCCCGCGCCAGCCGGACCTCGCGGTCCACCGACCCGTCGTCCTCCAGAGCGAGCAGGCGCATGAGCGGCCTCAGCGTCATCCCCTGCACGACCAGCGTGCCCAGCACCACGGCAAAGGCCGTAAACAGAATCAGATCACGATACGGAAAGGGAGGCGCTCCACTGCCGCCGTCGGGCAGCGCGAGCGCCGCAGCCAGCGTGACGATCCCCCGCATCCCGCACCAGGCAATCACCAGAGCGGCCCGGCTCGACCCAAACCTCGACGCGACCGGCCCCCCGCCCCGACGCCTGCGTTTTATCCAGCGGGTCACCGCATCGTAGGCCATCACCCACGCGATGCGAACCAGGATCACTGCCGCGCAGACCGCCCCCGCGGTGATCGCATAAGCGATCAACTCGGCCCGGCTGAGCCGCGCCAGGATGGGCTTGAGCTGCAGTCCCACCAGGATGAAGGCCAGGACGTTCAGCACGAAGACCACGACCTCCCAGACCGCGTAGGACGGGATCCGGAGGCGCGCGGGTGTGCGATCGGGCGCGGTGCGCGCCACCGTGATCGCGAACACGACGAGGGTGATGATGCCCGAGAGGTGCAGCCGCTCGGCAATCATCCACACGGCGAAGGTGGAGAGAAACTGGATGATGACGGCGGTGCCTACGTCGTCGATCCGCGTCAGCGCCTCGAGGGCGAGCCGAGAGAGCGCGATCCCCAGCACCACGCTCCCGACGCACACCAGGGCGAGCAGCGGCAGGGCGCTCCACCCGGAGAAGGTCCCGGTCATCGCCGCCGCGACCGCCAGCCGGTACACCAGGAGCGCGCTGGCGTCGTTGAAGAGGCTTTCGCCCTCCAGGATCACCAGCACCCGGTGCGGCGGCCGGAGCTGGCGGAGGACCGCGGTCGCGGCCGCGGCATCGGGTGGAGCCACGATCGCACCGAGCGCGATCGCCGCCGCCCAAGGCATGCCCGGCGCCAGCCACCGAACGACGACCGCCACCGCCGCCACCGTCAGTCCCACGGCGAGCAGCGCGAGCCCGGTGACCGGCCGCCAGTTCTTCCTGAGATCCCGGGGTGAGGAATCGAACGCCGCGTCGAGCAGCACCGGCGCCACGAACAGAGTCAACGCGAGGTCCGGGTCCAGCGTCACGCTGGGGACGTCGGGCAGCAGCGCCAGCGCCGCGCCCGCCAGGGCGAGCAGCGCCGGATAGGGCGCTTTAATCCGGCGGGACAGCGCCGCGAGCAGCGCCCCGGCGAACAGCAATCCGATGGTCAGCTGGAACAGGGCCATGCCAGCCTCTACACCCGCCGGAACCGCCCGCCTGCCTGCTGCTCGACCAGACCGGCGAGCTCCAGCGCGCAGAGGGCGCCCAGCAGCTCACCGGCAGGCCGACCCAGCCGGTCGGCGAGCGCGTCTACGTGAATCGGGTCGAAACCAACCGCGTCGGCCAGGGCCATGGCGTCGGCGCCCAGGCCGGCGCCGGGCATCGGTCGCCCCAACGCCTCCCAATCAGTCCCCGGCGCCACCACCCCCAGCTCCGGATAATGATGAAAGAGATCCGCCGGCTCGAGCAGTGGCGTGGCCCCGTCGCGGATCAGCCGGTTGGCGCCGGCCGACGTGCGGCTGGTGATCGGCCCCGGCACCGCCAGCACCTCCCGGCCCTGGTCCAACGCACGCTCGGCTGTGATCAGCGCACCCGAGCCCAGCGCGGCCTCCACCACTACTGTCGCTTTGGCGAGGCCGCTGATGAGCCGGTTTCGGCGGGGGAAGCTTCCGGCACTGGGGCGCTCACCCGGCGGAAACTCGGTCAGCAGGAGCCCGCGAGCGGCGACGGCATCGTAAAGGGCGCGGTTCGCCGTCGGATAGACCACCCCCAGGCCGTTGCCCAGCACGCCGATGGTCGTCCCGTCGGCATCGAGCGCGGCGCGATGCGCGACCGCGTCGAGCCCGCGGGCCATGCCGCTCACGACCACGCCGCCAGCCCGAGCGACGGCGCCCGCAATCAATCGGCACGCGGCGGCGCCATAGGCCGAGTGATCGCGGCTGCCCACGATCGCGACCATGGGCCGATCCGCCAGCGAGAGGTCGCCGAGGGCAAAGAGGAGAGTGGGTGGCTCGGCGATGTGGCCCAGCGTGGGTGGGAACCGGTTGTCGCCCGGCACGAGCGCCAGCCCGCCGAGCCGCTCAACCTCGGCGAGCGCCCGCTCGCCGTCGGCCAGGGTGCGCTCCTTGATGGCGCCGGCCAGCGCCCACGAGATCCCCGGCAC
>DASQPE010000192.1:0-4089 GCA_035644115.1 Gemmatimonadales bacterium | reverse complement strand
CGCTCCTGGCGGCGTGCGATCGGGTGGTGACGCTGGACCGGGGCCGCCTCGTCGGTTCCGCGCCCACCACCCGGATCCCGGAGCCGGTGGCGTGACCGCCAGCAGCGCGGCTCTCCGCGAGCTCGGAGCGTCCACGACCGGGGCGGCCGTGCGGCGCCGGCTGGTGGTGGCGGCAGCGCTGGCCGTCGGTGCCTTCCTCGCCGGGGCGGCCCTCCTCGCCGTCGCCGGCTGGTTCATCGCCGCCTCGGCAGTGGCCGGGCTGGCGGTCACCACGACCTTCTCCTTCCTCTATCCGAGCGCCGCCATCCGGGCGCTGGCGCTGGCCCGGACCGCCGGCCGCTACGGCGAACGGATCTCCACCCACTCCGTCACGCTCAAGCTCGTCGGACGGCTTCGGGTCACGTTGTTCGAGCGGGCGCTGGCGCTGCCGCGCGATCGAGTGGCCGCTCTGCGAAGCAGCGACCTCCTCGGCCGCATCACGGCGGACACCGATGCCGTCGACAATGTCCTGCTCCGCAGCGCCTTCCCGGCGATCGTTGCCGCCACAGCCCTCGTTGCGGCCGGGTCCTTCTTCGCTGTGTTCTCGCCCGCCCTGGGGTTCGTCGTGCCGGCCGGGATGGTCCTCACGGGTGGTCTCTTGCTCCTTCTCGCCCACCAGCGGGCGCAGCGCCCAGCGCTGGCGCTCGTCACCGCGCGGGCACGCGCACGGCGCTCGCTTGTGGAGATCGTCGACGGGCTTCCGGAGCTCCGCTCATTCGGAGCCGAACCCCTGGCGAGGGCAGAGGTGACGGGATACCTGACCAGCTACGCCGACAGCCGTCGCCGGCTCGCGCGCCTCTCGGCGTACGGCCAGTGCGTCGGCAGCATGCTCGCCGATCTGACCCTCCTGGCGGTCATCGTGACGGCTTCCGGCCTGGCGCTCGGGCCACGGCGCTCGGCGCCGGCCTACGTGATGGCCTGCCTGGTGGCGATCGTGGCCTTCGAGCCGCTGGCCTCCCTGCCGGCCGCTGTCACTGCCCTCGCGAGGGCGCGGGCCGCGGCGGCCCGCCTGACTGATCTGTTTCATCCGCCGGCGGCCATGGTGCCCGGTCATTGCCCTGCCCCGAGGGGACCATGGACGGTCGACATCGAGGTCGAGCACAAGGGGGTCGCGGTCGCTGCGGGGCCGGGGAACACGGTGATGCTCAGGGGCCGGTCGGGCGCGGGCAAGTCGACGTTGCTGCGCGCGGTCGCCGGAGACGAGGTCGCGGGGATCCGCGTCCTTCTCCTCGGCACTCCGGCGGGGGCGATCCAGCGAGCGGCCCTTAAAGAGGCTCGCACAATCAGTGACAAGGGGCCTCCGAGAGGTTAGAAGTTTTTTACTCGAATACCGAACTCTATCCACCTAACTACCGGGTAGAGCGGAGGCGCGCCGCCCACAGTCCAGGGTGTCCTGCTCTGCCCGCAGCCGGGCCGGGAACGAATCCCATGTTCGTGCAGGTCCGTCCCTGCGTGGGCACGTTTCCTCCGCCCCCCCATCAGAACACCCTCTGTGTCAACCCCCTTCCCCAAAAAGAGTCGGTCTTGGGGGTTGTCCACAGCTGCGGAGGATGCGAGGGTCCACAGTCTCGGACGCCTACTGAAGCGCTGCTGGGCGGCTTGACGGGTGACCCCGAGTGCCACTCCCAGCTCACCCCAGGAGTGCCCGAAACGTCGGGCTGCGACCACGGCGCCGGCGAGTTGCTCCTCGGCTGTTGCGAGCTGTCCCACCGCCGTCTCGACGGCCTCCAGGGCGCTCCAGTCGCGTCCATGGACGAGGCTGCGGCCGACCATGCCCTTGCCCATGGTGGAGCGCCGGGCATCGCAGCTGGAACACAGCGCCATCGGCCCGTAGGCGACCACGGCGCGGTGCTCGCAGTCGGGACGAAGCACCGGGTCATCGGCGTAGCGGCAAGTGGTCCGTGCGTCAACGTGGGTTGACGCCTCCCGCATGGCCACCCTATGCCGCCTGGGAGGCAGGTTTGTCCCTCGCCGCCAGAGCGACGGCGGCCTTGTGCTTGGCGGGGTCGTAGCCCACGCCGTCGCTCCAGCAACGGTAGATGACCCGGATCCAGGCCCGGGCCAGGATCCGAACCGCGTGGGGGTGATCGGCCCCTCTGGCTCTCGCCTGGGCATAGATGCCGGCCGCCCAATCGCTCCCGTGCCGGGAGTTGTCGGCGAAGGTGTGCACGGCGGTGCGGAAGCGTTTGTTGCAGGCCCACCGGAAGTGCACCGCCTTGTACTTGCCCGAGCGCTTGGTGACGGGACTCATACCCGCGAGCGCGGCAACGGCCTCCGGAGCGTCGTAAGCTTGCCGGCAGTCGCCCCACTCGGCGAGCATCTGGGCTGCGTTGATCAGACCTGACCGTGGTAGGGAAGTGAAGATCTCTCCGTCCGGATGCTCACCCAGTGCGGTGGCCACCTCCTTGTCGAGATCCTTGATCGCAGCGTTGAGGCTGGCGATCACACCGACGTAGGCCAGCACGGCAGCCTTGCGGGCGGCCGTCTCGGCGACGGCGGTAATGCCCGCCGGGGCTCTGCGCAGGCGCTCGACGAGGTCGGCGGCTGAACGACCCCCGCTGTAGCCGTGCTTCCTGCAGAATGCCGCCATCTGCTTCTCGCCGAGCTTGGCTGCGGATGCCGGTGTGGGGTAGCGCCGCAGGAAGGCGAGCGCGATCTTGCAGGTGACGTCGCTGAACACCTCCTTGGCTCCCGGCCAGAAGGCATCCAGGGTGGCCTCCAGCTGGTTGTGGGCGGCCGTGCGCTGGGCCACCAGGTCGCCCCGTGCCCGTACCGCTGCCCGGAGTGCCCGGGTGTGGTCGGAGAAGGGCTGGAGGGGCTCCAGCAGATGGAAGCGCAACCGCAGGTACTCCGCGATCACGGCCGCGTCACCCGGGTCGGACTTCGCCCCCGAGACCACCTCCCCCTCCCGCCAGGCCTTGATGGCATTGGGCGACACCGCCACCACCGGGTGCCCGGCCTCGAGGAGGCGGTCCACCAGCCGGCCATCGGGGCGCTCGATCGCCACCGTCAGCCCGCCCGGCTCACCGAACGCCCGAAGGCGGGCCACCAGCTTGTCGAATCCCTCCGCCGAGTGCTCCACCGTGAACGATGCGAGCGCCCTGCCGGCATCGTCGTTGACGGCCACGGCATGCTCCGTGGATGCCCAGTCGATTCCTGCGAACAACACCTTTCCCGTCACCTCCTTGGTCTCCCTACTTACGGATGCCTCGGTGAGAAGAGCTCGCTGCCGGGTGGTCACTGAATGACGCTCGATGGCGTGTCCCTTTGTTGCCGGTTTGGAGCTCCTCGGAAGAGTCGGGGGCGGTAGGTATTCTGAAGGCCCTTGCGGACAAACCGGACGTAGACCGTCCCCCGACCCTCACCGAAGCCTGGTGATCTCATCACAACAGAGATCAAACTTCCAGTCTCTAGTTATCCACAGAAGAGTCCACACAGTTATCAACAACTGCTAAGAACTCTTCTTCTCAAAGGCTAGACCAGTGACCGGACGTGAGGTTCTCCCTCATCCGGCTCACCCGTACACCTTCGCCAGCGGCATGCGGGTGCCGTAGACGACGCTGCCGGAGAGCTTGGCCAGGCCGAGACCCTGGTGGAGGGTGAGGACCCTGCGACCATGGCGGAAGCCGGAGCGCCCGTGCTTGCCGGAGATCAGCCGGGCCAGGCGCTCGAAGGCATAGGTGTCGAGCTTGGAGAAGACCCTGGCCGAGTTCCCATGGCGGAAGTAGCCTCGCCACCCCACCAGGTACCGGTTGAGGTCTTGCACCATTGCCTGGTACGACTTGAGCCGGTCTCGGGGGCCGGTTCGGCTCCGGATCTGGTCGCGTGCTTTGGCGACCGCCTTCTTCGACGGCCAGCGGTAGCAGTGGGTCTTGCCCTTCAGGTTCTTGGCGAGGCGGTGGTGGAACCCGAGGAAGTCGAAGCCTTCCTTCGGGTTGCGGAGATTCACCAGCCGGGTCTTGGTCTCCGAGAGGGTGAGGCCCTGCTCGGTCAGCAGACTCCGGAGGTGCCCGAGGGCGGCCTCTGCCCGCTCCCGGGATCCGCAGAGGA
>DASQPE010000191.1:0-29231 GCA_035644115.1 Gemmatimonadales bacterium | reverse complement strand
CTTTGCCCCCGTAGTGCTCGCGGCGCGCATGGCGTACACCGCGGGGCTGGTAGTGGGTGGGGTCCGCTGGCTCCGCCGTCGCGGGTCGCCCGCGCCGGCTTACCGGCCCCGATGGGAATGAGGGCCGGAACGGGGTATCCTACGGATTCCGGCGCAGCCGCAGCAACGGACGATCCGTTGATATCGCCGTTCGCCGGGACGCGTTTGTTGGAACTTCGGGGTTCACCGAGCCTCAGCCATTTTGTGGGCGCAACGACCGGTGGGGGCCGTTGCTCGAGAGCAAGTCGCAACGGCTGGCCTTCGGCCACACCGCATTCGTCCTCGGCTGGGCATGGCCGGCAACATCAGCCCACGCTCAAACCCGCGTGCGCGAGCCCGGCACGCGTCGCCAGTCGCCCGTGCTGCCGGAAGGACCATGGGCAGAATGGCGTGGCTCCGACGCAAGCCTACCGCCTCCGCGCGGATATCAGCCGCACTCGCACTGGCAGTGAGCGGACGGTGGCAATGAGCGCGCGCGACCTGCCGGGCGGTCCCACAACCGTCATTCGTCCGACCAGCGGCTGGGTGCCGCTCCGACTCCGCGATCTGCGGGCCCACCATGAGTTGCTGTACTTTCTGACCTGGCGCAACCTCAAGGTGCGCTACAAGCAGACGGCGCTGGGAGCCTCGTGGGCAATCCTGCAGCCCCTGGCGACGATGCTGGTGTTCACTTTGTTCTTCGGTAAGCTTGCCCGTGTGCCATCAGATGGTCATCCGTATGCCATTTTCTCCTACGCGGCCCTGGTGCCCTGGACCTACTTCGCCAACGCGCTCACGCAAGCCAGCAACAGCTTGGTCGAGCACGAGCGGCTCGTGACCAAGGTCTACTTCCCCCGTCTGCTGCTTCCGCTCTCCTCGGTGATCGCGGGCCTGGTCGACTTCGCGATTGCGTTCGTCGTACTGATCGGCCTGGGTATTCACTTCGGGGTGACGCCGGGCACTCGGATGTTGATGCTCCCGCTGCTCATCGTTCTGATGGTCGCAACCGCGCTGGGGGCTGCGCTCTGGCTGTCTGCGCTCAACGTGCAGTACCGCGACGTCCGTTACGGCACGCCGTTTCTCATCCAGTTCTGGCTGTTCGTCACACCGGTCGCGTACCCCAGCAGCCTGATTCCGGCCCGCTGGCACATCGTGTACGGTCTCAATCCGATGGCAGGAGTGGTCGAGGGCTTCCGGTGGACCTTGCTCGGCACGGCGAGTCCCGTTGTTCCAGTCATCCTCTCGTCTCTGGCGACGGCAACGGTGATCCTCCTGGGCGGCCTGTATTATTTCCGACGGATGGAACGCACCTTCGCGGACGTGGTCTGACGATGAGTGCACCGGCGATTCGGGTAGAAGGCCTGGGCAAGCGCTATCGCTTCGGGCAACGGTCGCGACAGGGGACCCTGCGCGATCTGATTTCGGACATCGTGCGGAGTCGCTTTCGGAGGCGGGAATTCGCGGGCGCAGATCCGGCTGCGAATCAGCGTCGCCCGGGGCAGGACGAGTGGTTCTGGGCGCTGCGCGACGTCTCCTTCGAGCTTCAGCACGGGAAAGTGCTTGGCGTCATCGGCGGCAACGGCGCCGGCAAGAGCACGCTGCTGAAGATCCTCGCCCGGATTACGGAGCCCACCGAGGGAGTGGCCGAAATCACCGGTCGCGTGGGATCGCTGCTGGAGGTTGGGACTGGGTTCCATTCGGAGCTAACGGGCCGCGAAAACATCTATCTGAGCGGCGCGATCCTCGGCATGCGGCGGGCCGAAATTTCCCGGAAGTTCGACGAGATTGTCGATTTTGCCGAAATTGAACGGTTTCTCGACACACCGGTGAAGCGGTATTCCAGCGGCATGCACATGCGGCTGGCGTTCGCGGTGGCGGCCCATCTCGAGCCCGAGATTCTGCTAGTGGACGAGGTGCTCGCGGTGGGTGATGCCGCCTTTCAGCGGAAGTGTGTCGGGAAAATGAGCGACGTGGCCGGTCAGGGGCGCACCATCCTGTTCGTCAGCCACAACATGGCTGCCGTCCAGGCCCTGTGCAGCTGGGCTCTCTGGTTCCGCGAAGGGCGGGTGGTCGAGGCAGGTCCGCCAGGCCGGGTGATCGGGGTCTACTTGCAGACGTCGTCGGTGAGCCTGACCGAGCGGGTCTGGGAGGATCCCCGGTCGGCCCCCGGCAACGACCGTGTCCGCCTCCGCCATGCCAGCGTGCGACCGGCCGAGGACAGCGGATCGGACATCATTACCACCCGCACACCGGTCGTCATCGAGTTCGAGTACTGGAACCTGCGAGGAGGGACCCGGGTCCTCTGGTGCCTGAATCTTTTCAACCAGGAAGGCACGCTGCTCTTCACCGCGGGCCCGGCGCAGACAACTAAGCATCCGCCGGCGGTGCCGGGGCTGTTTCGGGTCGTGTGTCGTGTGCCGGGCGACCTGCTGAACGACGGTACCCATCGGATCGAGCTGTGCGCGATCGAAGGCGATGAGGTCGTGTATTCGCTGGAAGACATGCTCGCGTTCGACGTACACGATAGCCCGGACCTTCGGGGCGCGTGGTTCGGCAAGTGGGTCGGTGCGGTGCGTCCCCGCATCGAATGGCGGACGGAGCTGATCGAGCCCAGCCATCCGGCTCACCAGCCCTGTTAGGGGGCGGAGCCGCTGTGAGGTCGCGCCAGTGGAAGGACTGGTTCAAGTCCTGGCGATCGCGGCAGGATCGCATGAGGTACCGCGCGTCACGGATGGAGCGCGTCGAGCTGACGCGGCTGGCCGCGTTACCTCGATTTACCCGCAGCGACACGAGGCTGCTGGGCCCGACGATCACGTTGCCGGATTCCGCGTCGTTCGTCTGGACGTACCGCGACATCTTTCAGCGCGAGCTCTACGCATTCCGGGCTCGCTCTGAACGCCCCTACATCATCGATGGCGGGGCGAACATCGGCCTGAGCGTGTTGTATTTCAAGCGGCTGTACCCGCTCGCCGAAATCGTGGCCTTCGAGCCAGACCCATACATTTTCGGGCTGCTCCAGCAGAACCTGCGAAGCCATGGACATGACGATGTTCGCCTGGAACGGTGCGCGCTCTGGTCGTCCGAGACCAGACTGTCATTTCATGGCGATGGCGCCGACGGAGGGCGAGTTGTGCAGGAGGACGCCGGGGGCACCGCGGTCCAAGCAGTGCGCCTGCGGCCATTCCTGGATCGGCGGGTGGATCTTCTCAAGCTCGACGTCGAGGGCGCCGAAACCGAGGTGTTGCGCGATTGCCGGGACGCGCTGGATAAGGTCGAAAGCCTGTATCTGGAGTACCATTCGACGGTGGGACAGCCCCAAACGCTCCACGTTGTTCTGGAAATCCTGGCGTCGGCGGGGTTCCGGGTCCAAGTACTGCCCTGCTCCGTGATGTCCCGGCCCCTGATCGATCCGCCAGTCGCCTCCGGAATGGACTTGCAGCTTCACGTGTTCGGAACCCGGCCGTAAGCCGTCCACACCGTGGGACTCTGGCTCGCCGGCCTGCACAATGCGGTGTTCGAGCGGTGCCAGCCTATTCGATTTCGAGCTGGTCGCGGTGAAGGCGCTGATTGATCCAAGCGGGTCTCAGCGCCGGATCCGCACCCGCTCGTCCCCCCGCCAGACCGCAAGCCGAAACGCGAGCCGACCCCGGTCGCCGCGCACGTCTACGCGCCGCAGCGCATCGAGCGGGGTGGACAACCAGTTGCGGCCGCGATGCACCGTGCACGCCCCGTACAAGCCGGCCCGGCGCACCGCCGCCGTGGCTCCGTGGTCGTAGCGCCCGAAGGGAAACGCGAACACCGGCACCGGACGGGTCGCCTCGCGGGAGAGCGTCTCCCAGGCGCCCCTGATCTCGCCATCGAGATCGTCGCTCGGGATGCCCTCCAGGACGGTGTGCGAGCGACCGTGGGGCGCGAGCCGGATCCCTCTCTCCTCGATCGCGCGGGCCGCCTGCCACGACATGATCTCGCGCCCGGCCAGCACGCCGTTGCGATCCCAATCATTGCAGCCGCCCATCCGACCCGTCACGAGGAAGATCGTCGCGGGAAACCGGCGCTCCGCCAGCAGGGGCGCCGCCACCGACGCGTTGTCGACGTAGCCATCGTCGAACGTGATCACGACCGATCCGCCCGGCGCCAGGCGATGTTCCCGACGAGAGCGCACGTACTCGTCCAGATCGAGCACCCGGTAGCCCTTGCGGGCAAGCCACGCCATCTGCCAGGCAAACTCCCGTGCGGCCACGACGAACCGGCTGCCGCGCTCCCCCGGCTCGCCGATCGCGTGGTAGAGCAGAATCGTCACGCCCTGGGTCAGGCTCCGCCACGCCGCCTCGTCGCCGAGGGCACGGCGAACGCCGCGCCAGAACACGTAGTGCCGCACGAACGTCGCCCACCGCCGCGCACGCCCCAGCCAGCCGAGGACCACCCCGACGGCACGCAGCGGCGCCAGAGGGAAATGGACCGCGAGCAGGAGGCGCCGGCACGCAACCTCGACTCGCCCATCGTCCGCGAACGTGTGTAGCCCGATCTCAGAGAGGGTAGCGGCATGGCGGCGGTAGATCTCCACCGCGCTTGCGCCCGCGTCCTCCTCGTCGCGGAGCAGCTGCCCCGACGTCTTGCGGTCGTTGTTGATCGCGCTGGCACTCGGCAGGTAGACGACGGGCAGGTCGGATCGGGCCAGGCGAACAGCAAGCTCGATATCGTACCCGCGAGCCAGATCGACGGCGAAGCCACCGACCGCCACGAACGCGTCACGCGGGAACGAGAGGTTGCCGCTGTAGCAGTCGGAGATCGCGACTTGTCGCTGACCCGTATCGAGTCGTTGGTAGTGTCGGAGCCAGCTACCACAGAATTGGAGGACGTACCAATCCGCATGGGGCGGAGGGTCCATCGTCAGTCGGCCGGTCGCCAGCACACCGGCTCCCTCCCGCTGGGCCAGGAGGTGCGCCGCCACGAGCCCCGGGCCCGGGATGATATCGTCGTCCAGGAGGAGGCAGAACCGGCCCGCCGCTTCAGCGACGCCGCGGTTGAGCGCCCGGCATTGCCCGGCGTTCTCCTGGTAGATGGCCCGCAGCGGGTAGGGGCCGCGGTAGTCGGCGAGCAGCTGGCGGGTTCCGTCGGTGGACCCGTCCATTACCACCACGACCTCGAATGCGCCGGCGACGCCGTCCTGCCGCGCCAGAGCGTCCAGGCAGGTGCGCAGCTGAGCGGCCCGGTTATACGTCGCGATCACGACGCTCAGCTCCGGGGTCGGAGACGGCTCGGTCGGCAGCTCGCTCGGGCTCACCGGTGCTCGCTGGGGATTATCCGTTGTTCGGGCTTGCCGCAGCCGGCCTTGGGGACCTCGAGCACGACTACCGGCAGGGCCGGCCCGGGCTCGATCTCCGGCGCGGGATGCGCGCCGGGGCAGAGGGTCTCGAACCCGGGGCTCGCGACGACATAAGAGGCGGCGGTGCGATCGACGGCATGCGCCGCCTCCCCACTCAGGTCGGCATACCACGGGGCGGCCCCGCTGCCCACCCAGTATCCTGTCACTGGAATATCGAGCCAGAACTTGAGGTACCGGGAAACGCTGGCGAGGGCATCGCTGCCGTCCTGGACGACTGTGATCCGCTCGGTGGGCCCCAGCCGGTCCTGGAGGCGGTGAACGAGGCGCGAGGTTTCATCCAGGTAGGTTTGGCGGTACAGGGACGCATACCAGCCCCCGTTGAGCATCAGCAGCAGCCCGCTCATCCAGGCAAAGCTCGCCCAGGGGCGGTGTGGTGCCCGCCGCGCGGCAACCGCGACCAGCAGTGCAAGCGAGCCCGTCAGCGCGGCCGCCAGCCCGCCTCCCAAAATCCGCCGCGCCTGCCAGGGGACGGTCAGGCTCGGCGCATCCACCCAGGTTCGATCGGTCAGAGCCATGGACCCGAGAGGTCCCACTGCGAGCACGATCACGACGCAGAGCAACCCGATCGCGACCCGGCCGATCGGCGGTCGGTCTGCCAACAGAGGAGCGGTGACGAGCAGGGGGCCGACCGCGAAGAGGTATCGCTCGTGGATCCGGGGCGGGTCGTTCAGGAGCAGCGTGTGCCGGGCGGCCGCCACCACGTAGGTCGCCACGACCAGTGCCGCGAAGCAGACATAAGACGCACGGCGGCGGTCGCTCAACGTGGACCGCGAGAGGCTCAGCAAGCTCGCGCCCGGCACTGCGCCGGTGCCGAGCGCAAGCGAGGCGCAAAGTGCGATGGCGACGGCGGCCAGCGAAAGGAAGGATGGCAGCAGCGGGCCACTGAGCTCCTCGGCGTAGAATCGGCTGAGCACGAGCTCCGATGCCGAGCCGAGGCCGGCTCCGCCGGGAAAGAGGGCCCGGCGGGCGACCAGCGCTGCGGCGAAGGCGGCGAGCGGGATCAGCCGGGGAACCAGCCCAGGGGCCCGGACTCGGAGCGCGTCGCGCCAGGAGAGCTGGAGGACGCTCCAGCCGAGAACGAATATGGCGTACGCGCCGACCAGCAGCGCTCCCAGCGGCTTCGTGAAGTAGGTCAGGCAAAGCGCGAGGCCGCAGGCGCTCGCCTCCATCGCCCTACCCCGCGTAAGAACGCGGAAGCAGAGCCAGCAGGACAACACGAACAGGGGATAGTAAAGGCTTTCCTCCATGATGAGCGCGGAGTACACCCCGCCCGGCGCCAGCCCGGCGATGGCGGCGGCGGCGAGAGCAGGGGCGGGCGACCCGAACTCGCGGGCCAGGCCATAGGCGGGGAACACCACGGCGCTCGCGAAAGCCGCGTTCAAGCCCTGCGCGAGGTCAAAGGCGAGTCGAGCACTCCCCAGGTGGAAGACGAGGCTGAGGGCGGCGGGATAGAGGAAGGCGGGGTAATCGATCGCCTGGCCGATGAAGAGGAACGGCTGGTGAGCGGCGAATGCCTTCGCCATCTGCCAATGCAGCAGCTCGTCCCGAAAGATCCTGGGCTCCGCGATCGGCAGCGCGGCGAGCCAGCGGAGCGCGGTGAGGACAGCCCACAGCCCGGACAGCTGAGCAGCGGGCCGGGCGCGGAGGTCCATGGGCTCAATCGCCGCCGAGGAAGACCTTGGAGCCGTACACGAAGTACTTGACGATGGTGGATGTGGCGAGCACCAGCGTCGCGGTCACCAGATACGGCACGCCCGCGATCTCATGCACTACCAGAAACGCCCCGTATTCGGCTCCGCGGAACCCCAGTGCGAGGAGCAGGTACCTCACCGCCTGGGTCCCAGCGGCCGCGGCTCCCGCCTCGAAGACAAAGTGGCGCAGCACGAAGAAGTTGGTCGTGAACACCGCCAGCAGCGCGATCGCGAACGCGATAGCCGGGTCCCACCCGAGCACCTCGTGGATGAACGAGGTGATCCCGATGTTGAGGCCGAAGCTCGCGGCGCTGCCGATGAGGAAGCGCTGAAACCGCCGTACCGTGTCCGGTCTCACTCGGTGCTGCGACCGGCCGGCTCGGAATCCCGCCAGGAGTCCGTCGCCGTAGGCAGATTGCGAACGCGCTGTTGAATGTCTTCCAGTAACCGGCGGTTCACGCTGATGATGTCGGCCACGGCGCCAAGGACCCAGAGCTGAAAGCCCACCATGGAGAAGATGGCGGCGAGGATCAAGGACTGAACATGGCCCGAGCCCTGGCCGGCCACGTAGTGGATGAGAAAGCGGACCCCGATCGCGATCGCGAGCAGGAGGAAGATTGATCCGATGGCCATGAAGGTCCGGAGGGGGCGGTAAACGACGAAGATGCGAAGGATCGTCACCAGCGAGCGGCCGACGTAGTTCGGGATGCTCTTGACCAGGCGCGAGGGACGCAGCTCGGCGTTTACCCTGACCGGCACGCTTTCCACCGCGATGCCGCTCTGGCCCGCCTGAATGATGGTCTCGAGGGTGTAGGTATAGCGGTTGAAGACGTTCATCCGGCGCGCCGCGTCGCGGCTGTAGGCCCGGAAGCCGCTGGGCGCGTCATCGACCTCGAGGCCGCTGAACCGGCGCACGACCCAGCTGCCGAATCGCTGGAGCAGCTTCTTGATCGGGCTGAAGTGGCGGATGGTCGCGACCGGCCGCGCGCCGATGGTGATATCGGCTCGGCCCGCGAGGATGGGGGCGATCAGGGTCGGGATGTCGCCGGCGTGGTACTGGTTGTCCGCGTCGGTGTTGACGATGATGTCGGCGCCGCGGTCGAGGCAGGCCAAAAGGCCGGTCATGAACGCCCGGGCCAGCCCCAGGTTGGCCGGGTGGCGGATGATGTGGTCCACCCCGCGGGCTCGGGCGACGCCGACGGTGTCATCGGTGCTGCCGTCGTCGATGATCAACCATTCGACGATGTCCACCCCGGCGACCTGCCGCGGCAGCTCGGCCAGCGTGACCGCCAGCGCCTGCTCCTCGTTGTAACAGGGCACCTGAATGATCAGCTTCATGGCCGCCTTGCATGCCTCCGGCCCTGGCGCGTTGGTGGCTTCGTGCCCGGCCCGTGATCCCGTGCAATGACTGGTGAAGGGCGAACGTCGTCGCCAGCGGCAATATACTTAGACTTTCGCGCACGCTGGGTCGCTGAGAAGCTCAGATGCGGATGGATCACCCCGAGAGGAGGCGTCGTCCCTCGCATGCCCACTACTCCGCGGCCGTCATGGCTGGGCGACTCCGACGCCGGGTGGCGGCGACATCTGCGCCGCCTGAGGCGGCCGGCGTGGCTCGCGCCGTTCCGAACCGCCCCGGCCAGCGCGTTCTGGGGGTTCGACCGCGGCACGCCGGTCGATCGGTATTACATCGAGCGATTCATCGCCGCGCATCGGGCCGACATTCGGGGGCACGTGCTGGAGATGCACGACACCGGCTATACCGATCGGTTCGGCGCCGGCGTCACGCGGCGGGACGTGCTGGATATCGACCCGCGCAACCAGCGCGCGACCATCATCGCCGACCTCACGGCCGCCGACACGGTGGCGACCGACACCTTCGACTGCTTCGTGCTTACCCAGACGCTGCAGTTCATCTTCGATGTCCCCGCGGCCCTCGCGCAGGCGCACCGGATCCTCCGGCCGGGCGGGGTGGCCCTGGTGACGGTGCCCGCCGTGAGCCGCCTCGCGCCCGGCTACGGGCTCGACCGCGACTACTGGCGCTTCACGCCGGCCTCCTGCGCCGCGCTCTTTGCCGCCGCCTTCGGCCCGGGCGCCGCCGCCGTGCATGGCTACGGGAACGTCCGGACCGCGATGGCCTTCCTCGCGGGGCTCGCCCGGGAGGAGCTGCCGCGTTCGGTCCTGGAAGCTCAGGACGACTTCTTCCCCGTGATCGTGACGGTGCGGGCGGTCAAGGCGGCCCGCTAGCCCCCCGACCGAGCCAGCGCGCCAACCGCTCCGCTGCGCGGCCGAGCGCGGGGTGCCGGGCCACGCGGCGTTCGCGACGTACCGACCGCCGGACCGCGCGGTCGGTCACCCCGTGCGCAATGAGATAGGTGTCGAGCCACTCGACGAAGATGCGGCGGTCCACCGCGGCCCGGCCCGTCGCCTTCGCGCGGGAGTAGCAGGAGTCCGGGTGGCGTCGATAGCGGCTGGTGGCCTCGACGGCGGCGATCACCGGCGTGGCCAGACAGATCTTGGCGTAGAACGCCTGGTCGTCGTACATGCCGGGGAACGCCGCCTCGAAGCCTCCCACTGCCTCCATGACGTCGCGCCGGACCAGCACGCTGCAGGTGCAGGGCGACGGCGCGTTGCGCCGGACCCAGTCGACCAGTGGCCCCGGCTGCGGCAGCGGCCGCTCGCGCACCATCCGTAGATCGGGTATGTGGTCCCTGGCCGCATCCGCCGCCTGCCCGGTCCAGCCGTACCATTCGATGGTCGGTCCGTAGGCGAACCCTACGTCGGGATTGCGCGCGAGCAGACCGACCTGATCGGCCAGGTGGTGCGGAAGCCAGACGTCGTCCGCGTCGAGCAAGGCAACGTACTGCCCGCGGGCGTGGAGGAGCCCGAGATTGCGCGACGCGCTCGAGCCCTGGTTCGATCGCCCGGGGTGCGCGAGGGAGCGGATCCGGTCGGGGTATTCAGCCTCCCAGCGTTGCGCGATCTCGGCGCTTCCGTCGTCTGACCCGTCGTCCACCAGGAGGAGCTCCCAGCGGGAGTAGGTTTGCCCGCGCACGCTCGCCACCGCCTCGTCGAGGAATCGCGCCGCGTTCAGGACCGGCGTGACTACCGATACGAGGGCGGGCTCGGCGGCGGGCGTCGTGGGTCCAGTCACGGTCTGGCGACCCTGGGGCCGAGCGATTCGAGCAGCGCCGCGTGCCGGCGGGCGATCACGAGCCAGTCCAGCTGCTCCACAAAGGCCCGTCCCCGGGCGGCCATCGCGCGGGCCTGGTCCGGATGTGCCAGCAGTCGCTCGACGGCTGCGGCGAACGGCTCGGGGTCGTCCGCGAGCACGAACTCCTCGCCGTCCCGGACCGGGATCCCTTCGACTCCTTTCGATGTGCTCACGACCGGCAGCCGGGCCGCGAAATAGTCGAGCACTTTCATCCGTGTGCCGCCGCCGCCGGCCAGCGGGACCACGGCAAGATCAGCCGCGAGCAGCCAGGGAGCGACGGACTCCACCGAGCCGGTGAACACGATGTCGGGGTGGGGGGAGCGCGGGGGTGGATGGCTCCCGATCGCGACCACCTTCACAGCCACCCCGCGGTCGCGGATTGCCGGCAGGATCCGCTCGGCCATGAGCCGCATGGCGTCGAGGTTCGGCGGGTATTGGTATGTCCCGTGATAGATCAGGATCCGGGCGGCGCCGTCGAAACCCAGCTTTTGCCGCAGGTCGAGCGCCCCGGCGGCGTCGTAAGCCGACAGGTCCACGCCGTGCGGAATCGTCTGCACCCGATCCGGCGCCACGCCGTCAGCCAGGAGCATCGCCCGGTCGCGCTCGGAGACGGTCACGACCGCGTCGACGCTGCCGCACACCATGAGCTCGAGCCGGCGCAGATATCGGGCGCCCCGGGGCGTGAGGCCAGGCACCTGCTCCGCGAGGCGCTGGTACTCCACGTTGTGCTCCACCAGAACGGCAGTGCCACCCAGCGTGGCCCGACACCGGAGGCACGGGAGCGCGAAGGCCGGATACGTCGCATGGTAGCAACTCACTCCATGCTGCCGGGCCACGAAGAGCGCCCGGCGTGCGGGGCTTCCATCGCAGGCGGGGCGGTAGAGGAACGCCTCGCCCGCGGGCACGCCCTGGAGCCTCACCCAGCGATTGAGCAGCGGCCGCGGCCAGCCGAGGTGGAATCGGCGGGGATACCGGAACGTTCGGAGCTCGCCGTCCAGGTATGCGAAGTAGCGCCGGCGATCGTCGGTCACGAGGTACACCGGGCCGAAGCAGCGCGACAGTCCCCAGGCCAGTCGGTCGATGGCGACCGCCCCGCCGTGATCGGCGGGAAAGAGGTCACCCCGCGTCACCATCAACAGACCCCGTCGGCTGCCCCCGTCAGGCACGGGCGACGTGGCGCACCTCCTCGGCCCAGAGAGCGAGAAACAGACTCCGGGCAAGAGCCTCCGCGGTGGGCGGCGCCCCGGCATCCGCCGCGGCATGACGAACGTCGGACTGTGCGTGGATCAGCCAGAGGAGCACGCGGAGCGGTCCGAGGTGGGCGGGGTCGAGACCGAGGCTGTCGAGATAGCGCGCCACGCAGTCGCGGCGGACCCCACCGGTCGGGGTCGAGGGGTCGAGATGCCGGCGGTAGGACAGGATACGGCTCTCGCGGGTGCGGGCGCGGTCCGCGATGAACGACGCGTACGCGAGATAGTAGAGCAGGTCGAGCGCAGGCAGACCGTCCACCTCGGCCGACTCCCAGTCGAGGACCGCGAGCTCGCCGGCCTGGGTTACCAGCAGGTTCCAGGGGCCGAAGTCCCGCTGTTCCGGGATCTGCGGGAGATCGCCGATCGCGCGCACGATGCCTGCCGCCTCACGAAGCAGGCCGCGGTCGACGACGTCTCCAAAGGCTTCCTCAAAGTCGGCCAACATCGGTTCGACGATCGCCTCCCGCCAATGGGACCCCGAGAGCGTCGCCGCGTTCTCGGCGAGCAACGCGAGCCAGTCCGCGACCGTGGCCGACCAGCCGGCAAGGCTCCGGCGGGTGAGCAATGTGTCCAGCGGGCGGCCGCTGATTGCGCTCTCGCCCACCAGCGGTATCCCGTCGATCTCGTTACAGAAAAGCAGGCGGGGGACACCGGGAGTCGCTTGGGAAGGGCGACCGGTCAGACGCGCGAGCGCCGCGGCCTCGCGGCGGATGCCGACGGCGGCGGCTTCCACCCGGGGCGCCTTGACCGCTACCAGCGGAACCCGACTGGGCTCGCCGAACGCCAGCAGCACGACCTTGCTCACCGTACGCGGGCCGCCGGTCACCAGAAGGGTCGAGAGCCGTTCGGGTGTAGGCCCGAGGGCCCACTCCGACCAACTCCGGCGGAGCCAGGCCGCCGGGTCGGCGTTTGCCGAGGGGTTCTCGGTCGGCCGGCGACCCACGGCGCAGATCAGGCTGGTCCATCTGCGGTGGATCAGGTCGCGCCCACGTTGGCGAGCGGCGGCGAGGAGCCGCCTCACCCGCCCGCCGGGGAGGCGCCTCCGCGAGCGCACATACGCCGCCGCTCCCGGCGCGCCGAAAGGAATCCAGTAGACCGGCAGGGCGGGCGCGGCGGGCCAGGGTCGATAACAGGTCACGTCGGCAAAGCCCGCGGCTCGGAGGGCACGTTCGACCCTCCGCGCCCCGCCGATCGGGGCGCGCCATTCCGTGTAGCAGGTCCCGCCCGGACTGAGCACGTCGTAGAGCTGGGACAATGACAGTGGATCCGGGTCCTGGGCGACCGCAAGGTCGCAGGTCCCGGGAGCCGCGGTCGTGACGACCTGGACGGCGATGCTGGCCACGGCGTCCGCCAGGCCGTCGTCCGCGCGGCAGAGCGCGCGTCGCGCCGTCGGGGAGGGGAGCAGGAAGCGCCAGTCGGCCCGGCGCAGGCGAGGGTTGAGCTCGCGCTCCGGCAGGTCACGCATCGCCGGCTCCCGCGCTCGGACCCGCACCCGTTACCTCGTCGTAGATCCGCATGACGTTGCGCGCCGTCGCCGCCGAGGAGAATTCGCGCTGGACTCGTTCCCGGCCGGCCGCCGCGAGCCTCCCCGCCAGCTGAGGGTCGGCCTGCAGCCGCCGGATCGCCGCCGCCAGGGCGGCGGGATCCCGCGGTGGAACCAGAAGTCCGGTGACCTCGTGCGTCACCGCCTCGTCGGTACCGCCGATCGCCGTGGCCACGACTGCTCGCTCCGCCGCCATCGCCTCGAGCACGGAGACGGGGAGGCCCTCGAACAGCGATGGCAGCACGAAGACGTCGGCCGCCGCCAGGAGATCGGAGACATCGGAGCGATAACCCAGGAAGACGCAGCGGTCGGCGACGTTCAGCTCGGCTGCCAGCCGCTCGAGCTCGGCCCGGAGCGGGCCATCGCCCGCGAGGACGAAGGTGGCCTCCGGCACCCGCGCCGCGGCCGCCAGGAGATAGGCGTGACCCTTCTGTTCGTGGAGCCGGGCAGGCGTGAGGACCACATAGTCCGGCCGTCCGCGAACCAGCTCGGCGCGAAGCGCGGGATCGCACCGGCGCACCGCCGGCGGCACCTCGATTCCGTTCGGCACTACCGCGAGCTTCCGCGCTGGGACGCGGAGCTCCCGCGCGTAGCGGGCCCTGACCTCATTGGAAACGGCGATGATGCGCCGAAGCGCCATCGTCATGAGCCGCTGCTCAGCATGACTGCCGACCTCGAGGTAGAGCTGCGCGGTCGCGACGACGGCGGGAACCCGAGCGAGCCAGGCAGCCAGCACGCCGTACTTGCACGCCAGCGGCCAGCTGAGGTGCGCATGGAGGATCGCCGGCCGCTCGGTGCGGAGAGCTTGCCGCAGGCCGGCCAGGCCCGCCATGCGGCGGGCCCGATCGGGGCGGGGCACCGCGCAGGTCCGGACGCCGAGACGGCCGGCCCCCTCGACCAGGCGGGCGATTCCCGCGCCGGGGTGATGCAGCAGCACCGGTTCCCACCGGGCCCGGTCGAGCGATGCGATGAGGTGCAGCGCCGCCTCCTCACTGCCGCCGAAAAAGTCGCTGTCTACGTAATGAACGACGCGGGGGGTCACCGCCCAAGCTCCGCGAGCGACGCGGGGCGGCGGCCGGCGGCCGCGTTATCGCGCAGCGCCGAGAGCGCGCCGGCCCAGTAGAAGTAATCGAGCGCGAGCCCGTAGCATGCGTCGAGCCCAGGCGGGCGACGCGCCTCGAGCCACCGCATGGCCCGGGACGCCACTCCCGGCGTCCCCGCCCAGCGGCGGGTGCAGGCGAGCAGCGCCCCGCGCAGGGCCCGCCAAGCGAGCCCATAGCGGCCATATCCGCTCAAGGCCAGCTGCGGGATCGTGTCGGGTCGCTTGGTCGCAAGGAGCACCGCCGTGCGCCCCTTGGCCATGGTGTCGCGGGCCAGTGCCTCGAAGTCCTTCGCATAATGCTGGCGGGCGGTCGCGGCGGGATCGAACACCAGTCGCACCCCTCCCTCGGCGAGCCGGAGCGACAGCTCGAGATCCTCGTTGCCATAGAGCTGGAAGTCCTCGTCGAAACCGCCCGCCGCCACGAGCAGCTCCCGCCGAACCGAGAAGTTACCGGAATAGAAATCGCGAAGCCCGAACCGCTGCTGTTCGGCGAGCTTGGCGAGATGCCGATTGAACTTGAGGCCGATGTAGGCTGCAGTGGGCGAGGCGGCGCCGTCGAGCGACACCGGGACGGCGCCCACGACGCCCAGCCGGTCATCGGCTGCGTGCGCCTGCTCATGGGCCGCGAGGAACTCCAGCCCCGGCTCCATGTCATCGTCCAGCAGCACCAGGAGCTCGCCCGTCGCTGCGCGGAGCCCAGCGTTGCAGGCGGCGGCGCGCCCGCGGTTCGGCTGGTCCATCACCCGAAGACGGTAGGGCGCCGCGAAGTGCTCGGCCATCTCGAGGGTACCGTCGGTCGAGCCATCGACGACGAGGATGACCTCGTATCGCCGCGGATCGACCGTCTGGCGCGCCAGCGCGTCGAGCAGTCGCGCGGCCGAGTCGCGGCGCTGATAGGTAGGGACCACCACGGAGATCCGCGGCTCGGTCATGGTCAGCGACGCGCCCCTGGCCTGAGCCGGCGCCAAGCCGAGCGCACCGACTCGGCCACGGTGTGCGCGGTGCGGAGGCGCCAGACGAAATCGGCGAACGACTCGGTGCCGCTCACCGGGACCCGGTGCAGGGCAAGCCGGTCGTCCGCCGCGCCGGAGAGCCCGATCCGCACGCTGCAGGCGGAGCGGTAACCCACCTCCTCGGCACCGGCGCGCACCCCCGCGTCATAGGACCCGAACGGATATGCCAGGTGCCGCACCGGCCGCCCCAGCTCGGCCTCGAGCGCAGCTCGGGCGTCTGCCAGCTCCTGGCGGGAGGCGTCGGCCGAAAGCGACGTGAGGTGCGGGTGCGACACGGTGTGCGCGCCGCAATCGAAGCCCGCGTCCAACAGCGCTCGCGCGGAGCTCCAGCTCATGATCGGCAGCTCGAAGCCGAGAACGGGCCGGAGCCATCGGCTGGTCGCGCCCATGCAGCCGGTCACGAGGTAGAAGATCGCGCTGAAACCATGAGCCCGCAGCACCGGAACGGCGTGATCCACGCATTCCTGGAAACCGTCGTCGAACGTCACCAGGACCGGGCGAGGGGGCAGCGCGGCGCGTCCCTCGCGCGCGTCGAGCAGCAGATCGAGCCCGATAGTGGCATGACCCCGCCAGGCCAGCCACTGCATCTGGCGGGCGAATGCGGCCGGCGACACCACGAACTTCTCGAATCCGGCGGGCGACCGGCGCGCGATCTGGTGGTACATCAGGATGGGCACGGACCTTGGAGTGGTGACGCCGGCGACCGACCGGGGGCGCCGATGGTTCACCGAGCCACCGCGGTGCTTACGACGTACGCCAGCGCCTGCAGGTTCCGCCGATGATACTGCCGGGCAAACTCCAGCGCCCGCTCGCCGAGGGCGGCGCCGCGCCCGGAATCTCGCAGCAGCTCGACGACCAGCTCGGCGAACTCGCCGGCCGAGCCGGCCTGAAGAAAGGCGCTGCCCGCGCCGTCCTCCAGCCCGCGCGCTCCGGAGGCAGTCGTCACCAGCGGTCGCCCGCGCGACAGCGCGTCCACGCACTTGATGCTGAGTCCGGTGCCGAACTGTTGCGGGTTGATCACGACTGCGGCCTGCCGGTACAGATCGTCGAGGGGGTCGATCAGACCCCAGCGGCGCACGCCGGCCCGCCCTGCTTTGAAGCGTTTGCCGATGCTGCCCACCAGCCACAACTCGGCGTCCGGCACTTCGCGCCGCACCATCGGCAGCACGTGATCGAGGAACCAGGTCACGCCGTGGGTGTTGATCCCCATTGCGCTGCCTACGAAGAGTATTGCGGGCGGGGAGCTCATCGGGGCACGAACCCCGGCGTCGGGCGGGGCCAGGTGGCCCACCACCGCGACCGGTTGCCTGGTCAGCGACCGGAAGTGGCTTGCATCTGCCTCCTGAATGGCCAATGCCAGATCGGCCCGATCGAGCGCTTTTCCCTCTTCCGCCCGCGACGTCGAGAAGAACTCCCGGGGCTGTCCGTGCTCCCGGTACAGGCGGTAGCGGTCGGAGAAGACGTCGTGGGTGTCGATGACTTTGAGCACCTCGGCCGGTATCGATTCGAGGATTCGGGAGTAGAAGATGTACGACACGATCGCCACATCGAACCGGCTCCGGGCAAGCAGCTCGCGCACGTAGCCGGCGGAGGCCGAATCGAAGTAGCTGTCCACCGGCAAGTCCAGGTGGAACGTCTTGCCGGCCGCCCGTACCAGCTTCCGGCGACCGCGGGCGATCCAGCCGGCCGGCGAGATCCCGCGAAACACGTGCAGGCGGTCTTGCCAATACGCGCGCATCGCCTGATCCGAGGTCCGCAGCGCCTGCTGCAGGTGCAGGAAGTGGACCTCGTGGCCCAGGGACAGCAACGCGTCCGCCATGTGCCGAACCCGGGCGCTGGCGCCGGTGATGCTGGGATGCGACGGAACTGGCGCGACGAGAAGGACCTTGCTCATGACGGCGGCCCGGAAGCTAGTGGCAGCACCATGTACGCGACCACCCCCTCGGACATATACTTCCGCAACTTCTCGCCCGCGCGCACCGGTTCCGACGAGGCTCGATGTTCTATCACTTGCTCGCGCCCCTCGGCAAGCACTTCATCATTTTCAATCTGTTCAACTACATCTCCTTCCGGGCCGCCGGGGCGACGGTCACGGCCCTGCTGCTCGCCTTCCTGGTCGGTCCGCCGGTCATCAACCGCCTCCGGGCTCGCAAGATCGGGCAGGTCATTCGAGTGGAAGGCCCGGCCAGCCATCAAGGCAAGCGCGGCACGCCGACCATGGGCGGCCTGATCATCCTGCTCACCACCATCGTGCCGACGCTGCTCTGGGCCCCGCTCACCAATCGGTTCGTCGTCGTCGCCATGATCTCGACCCTCTGGATGGGATGCATCGGATTCGTCGATGACTATCTCAAGATCGTGCAGGGGAAGTCGCGCGGGCTGGTCGCCAAATACAAGCTGGTCGGCCAGTGCACCTTCGGTCTGTTGCTCGGCCTCTTCCTCTATTACCGGCCGGTGGTTCCGATCGACACGATCCCCAGCACCGCTACGACGCTGCCCTTCTTCAAGTACCTGGTGGTCAACTTTTCGCCCTGGCTGTACGTGGTGTTCGTCACGGTGGTGATCACCGGAACCAGCAATGCGGTCAACCTGACCGACGGGCTCGACGGGCTCGCCACCGGCCTGGCCGGGATCGCCGCGTTCGGGTTCGCGGTCTTTGCCTATCTCTATGGGCGGGTAGACACCACGACCTATCTGAACCTGTTCTACCTCCCCGGGGCGGGCGAGCTGACAGTGTTCTGCGCCGCACTGGTGGGAGGGACGATCGGATTTCTCTGGTTCAACGCTCACCCGGCGCAAGTCTTCATGGGGGACACCGGGAGCCTCGCGATCGGCGGAGCGCTCGGCACCGTGGCGATCCTCATCAAGGCGGAATTCCTGCTCCTGATCATCGGGGGGGTATTCGTGGCCGAGGCCGTCTCCGTGCTGCTCCAGACCGGGACCTACAAGTGGTACAAGCGGACCCGGGGCCGGGAGTACGCCGACGCCCACCGGGTGTTCCGCATGGCGCCGCTGCACCACCACTTCGAGAAGCTGGGCTGGGCCGAGACCACCGTGGTGACCCGGTTCTACATCCTGGGGCTGCTCTGCGCGCTGGTGGCGCTCTCCACCCTCAAGGTCCGGTGATGATCGACGACTGGCGTGCCAGCGGGCGCGAGGTCGCCGTGGTGGGGTTGGGCCGGAGCGGCGTCGCGGCGACCCGTCTGCTCCGGATGCGGGACGTCCGGGTCTATGCGTCCGACAGCGGCTCCGGCGTGGCGCTCGAGGCCCAGGCGGCCGAGCTGGTCGGCGCGGGCGCCGTGGTAGACCTGGGCCGCCACGATCTCGAGCGGATCCGGCGGGCCGTAGCCGTCGTGGTGTCTCCGGGCGTGCCGCCGGACGCGGCGCCGCTCGCCGCGGCGAACGCCTCGGCGCTCCCGGTCATTGCCGAGGTGGACCTGGGGTTCACCCAGCTCGAGCGGGCACGCTGCATCGCCATCACCGGCACCAACGGGAAGACGACCACCACCTCGCTGGTTGCGCACCTGCTCGCCTCGGCCGGCATTCGGGGTGAGGCGGCCGGCAACATCGGCCGGCCGCTCTGCGACGTCGCGCTGCAAGGCCACGAGCCCGACTGGATCGCGCTGGAGCTGTCTTCCTTCCAGTTGCACGACGCGCCCCACCTGGCACCCGCGGTCGGGTTACTCACCAATCTGGCGCCCAACCACCTCGACCGATATCGGACCCTCGACGAGTACTACGGCGACAAGGCGCTGCTTTTTCGCCGCGCCGATGCCCGCTCGGTATGGATCACTAACGCGGACGACCCGGCGGTGCGGGAGATGGTTGCGAGGGTAGCCGGGCGGCACCTCCGCTTTTCCATTCGCGATCGCGCCGACGGGTGGTACGATCGCGGCGGGCGCCGGCTGATGCTGGGCGACGTCGCGCTGCTGCCCCGCGACCAGCTCCCCCTTCTGGGCGACCATAACGTGGCCAACGCGCTGGCGGCGGCGCTCGCCGCGCGGGAAGCCGGGGCGGCACCGGCGCGGCTCGCGGAGGGGCTGCGGGCCTTCCGGGCGATCCCCCATCGAGTGGAGCCGATTCGCGAGGTCGAAGGCGTCCTGTGGGTTAACGACTCCAAGTCGACCAACGTCACCTCGACCGAGGTCGCGGTGGCTGCGCTCGAGCGGCCGTTCGTGCTGCTGCTGGGTGGCCGCCACAAGGGAGCGCCCTATTCGCCGCTCATCCCGCTGCTCGAGGACCGCTGCCGCGCCGTGATCGCCTACGGCGAAGCCGAGCCGATCGTCGCGGCCGACCTAGGCGACGCCGTGCCGGTGGAGCGGGCGGGTCGCGACTTCGACGCAGTGCTCGCGGCGGCCCGGCGACTGGCGCGGCCCGGTGACGCCGTCCTCCTATCTCCCGCGTGCTCCAGCTACGACATGTTCACCAACTACGAGGAGCGCGGCGACCGGTTCCGGGCCGCCGTGCAGGCGATGTGACCGAGCCTGCCATGCGCCATCCGGGCGATCGCCGGTGGGAGACCCGGTTGCTGGGCGTGGTCACACTGGGCCTGCTCGTGGTGGGGGTCGCCAGCACCTATGGCGCCTCGAGTCTCACGACCGTCAACGGCAAGGCGGTCGGGATGACCTTCGCCTTGCGCCAGTTGAGCGGGGCGGTGGTCGGGGGGCTGCTGCTGCTGCTGCTCTCCCGCACCGACTACTCCCGGTGGCGGCGGTGGGCCTGGCCGCTGATGCTGACCACGCTGGTCCTGTTGCTGATCCCGCTGCTTCCCTTTACTCACAGCATCGCGCCCGTGCTGAACGGCGCCCGGCGCTGGGTTAACATCGGGCCGGTGAATTTCCAGCCATCCGAGCTGGCCCGACTGGCCGTCGTCATCTGGTGCGCCATGCTCGCGGCCAAAAAGGGTGAGCAGGTTCGCGAGTTCAAGAAAGGCGTGCTCCCGTTCATCGTCGTGCTGGGCACCGTCTCGCTCCTCATCCTGCTCGAGCCCAACCTCTCGATGGCGACGCTGGTGGCCTTCCTCGGCGGACTGGTGCTGTTCACGGCGGGCGCCAAGCTGGGCCATTTCGTGCTGCTTGGTGCGGTCGGGGTGCTCGCGGTCTTCCATCAGATCAGGGACGCCCAATACCGGCTCGCCCGGCTGCTCACCTTCCTCAACCCCGGCGAGGGGAACATCCAAGCCGGGTTCCAGATCCACCAGTCGCTGGTCGGCATTGGATCGGGCCGGGTGGTGGGCGTGGGGTTCGGACAGGGCCAGCAGAAGCTCGGGTATCTCCCCTACGCCTATTCCGACTTTCTCTTCAGCACGATCGGGGAGGAGTGGGGCTTCCTGGGAGTGTGTGCGGTGGTCCTCGCCTTTGCCGTGTTCTGCTGGGTGGGGTTCCGGATCGCGAAAACCGCGTCCGATCCCTTCGGCCAGTATCTCGCCGCTGGTCTGACGGCGACCGTCGGCCTCACCGCGTTCATGCACATGGCAGTCTCGCTCGGCCTCATGCCCACCACGGGGCTCACGCTGCCTTTCATGTCGTACGGGCGGTCGAGCCAGATCATCTCGCTGGCGGGGACCGGGATCCTGATCAACATCGGCCAGATGCGATGGCGCCCAGCGGCTGCCATGGCGGCGGTGAAGCCGCCGGGGCGGGGACCGGTGGGGTGAGGCGCGTCCTCATCGCCGGCGGGGGCACGGGCGGCCATCTCATGCCGGCCCTGGCCATCGCCACTGCGCTCCGGGAGCTCGATCCGACGGTCGAGCCGGTACTGGTCGGGGCCGAGCGGGGGGTCGAGGCCAAGATTCTCCCGACCCGCGATTTCCGCTATTACCTGCTGCCGGCCGAGCCGATCTATCGCCGCCAGTGGTGGAAGAACGTCCGCTGGCCGTTGGTCGCCCTGCGGCTCGTTCGCCGGATATCCCGGCTCTACCGGGAGGAGCGGCCGGTCGCGGTTCTGGGAACCGGAGGCTACGCCTCCGGGCCGGTCGTGTATTGGGGCGCCCGCGCCGGCCTGCCGGTCGCCATTCAGGAGCAGAACGCCTATCCCGGGGTGACCAGCCGCCTCCTGAGTCGGGTAGCGCGCCACGTTTACCTCGGCCTGCCGGAGGCCCGGCCGCTGCTCCGACCCGGGGCGCGAACCGAGTTCTTCGATACCGGCAACCCGATTGCGCCGCCGACGCCCGAGCGGCGGGAGGCGGCCCGGCAGCGGTTCGGGATCACGGACGATGGCCCGGTGATCCTGGTGACCGGCGGCAGCCAGGGGGCGCTGGCGCTCAACCGGGCGGTGGCAGAGTGGCTGGACCGGGCGGTGCCCGAGGGCGCGACGCTGCTGTGGGTGACGGGGCGCGGGACTTATGGCGAGTTCGCCCGGTACCACCGGCCGCCGGGGGTGCAGGTGCTCGATTTCCTGGATCCCATGGCCGACGGCTACTCGGTCGCCGACCTGGTGGTGTCGCGGGCGGGGATGATCACCGTGGCCGAGCTGTGCGCCTGGGGCCTGCCGAGCGTGCTGGTGCCGCTGCCTACCGCAGCCGCCGACCATCAGACCCGGAACGCCCGGGTCCTGGCGGAGGCCGGGGCCGCACTGCTGCTGCCGCAGGCCGAGCTGTCGGGGGCCCGGCTGGCCAGCGAGGTGGCTCAACTGCTGGCGGACGGCAGGCGCCGGCTCGCGATCGCGGCGGCTGCGCGGGGCCGCGGCCGACCTCAAGCATCGCATGAGATCGCGTCCAAACTTTTGACGCTCGCCGGGTGACCTCGGACTGTTGCAAACTACGGCGAGATTTTACATTAGCTCATCCACAATGGCATTGTTCGACTCGGCGGATCGGCGCCCGGTTCACTTCATGGGGATTGGCGGCGCCGGCATGAGCGGGCTGGCGCTCATCGCCTGCCGCCGCGGGGTCACCGTCACCGGCTGTGACGCGGATCCGGCTGGCGCCGCGGACCTGGCGGCTCTGGGCGTGCCGGTCGCCGCGGGGCACTCGCCGGCGCACGTCGAAGGCGTGCGCGCCGTGGTCCACACGGCGGCGGTGCCCTCCGAGCATCCGGAGCTGGCCCGGGCTCGGGCGCTGGGGGTGCCCGTCGTACCCCGCAAGGTCGCGCTGGCGGAGCTGGTATCGGGGCGGTCGGTGCTGGCGGTGAGCGGCACCCACGGCAAGACCACCACGACCGTCATGGCCACCGAGGCGCTTGCCGCCATGGGGGAGGACCCCACCGGCATTGCGGGCGGACGAGTGGCCGGGTGGGGCGGGAACGCGCGGATCGGTGGCGACGACCGGTTCGTGGTCGAAGCCGACGAGTACGACAAGGCGTTCCTCACGTTGAGCCCGAGCGTGGTGATTGTCAACAACGTGGAGCCCGATCACCTCGAGTGTTACGGTTCGATGGAGGCGCTCGAAGCTGCGTTCGACGAGTTCGCCTCCCGCGCCGACGTCGTGCTCGCCTGTGTGGACGACCCGGGCGCGCGCCGGCTGGCCGAGCGCCTCGGCCGGCGGGTGTACGGCTTCGGGCTGGCGGACGACGCGGACTACCGGATCGCCGACGTCGTCCAGACGCCGACCGAGACCACTGCGGCTGTGCGGTTTCCTGATGGAGGATCGCTGCCGATCCAGTTGCAGGTCCCCGGCCTTCACAACCTTCGCAACGCCACTGCGGCGCTGGTCGCCGCTCATGTGTTTGCACCATCCGCACCCCTGGCGTCCGCGCTCGCGGCCCTGCACGCCTTTGCCGGAGTCGGGCGGCGGTTCGAGCGGCTGGGGGAGTTCGGCGGAGTGGAGATCGTGGACGATTACGCGCACCACCCGTCCGAGCTCGCCGCGACCCTCGCGGCCGCGCGCCAGGCTTTTCCGGGCAGGCGGCTTGTAGCAGTATTCCAGCCGCATCTGTTTTCGCGCACCGCCGTACACGGCGTCGCGATGGGTGAAGCTCTCGCCCGGGCCGACCTCGTGGTCGTCACTGAAGTCTACGCGGCGCGCGAACAGCCTATCCCCGGTGTGAGCGGCCGGCAGGTGGCGGAAGCCGCGGAGCGTGCCGGTGCCAATGCGGTCTTCGAGGCCGATCGGCCGGCGCTGGGACGGCGGGTGCTGGGGCTGGTCCGGCCGGGCGACGTGGTGCTCACGCTCGGCGCCGGCGACATCACCCGCGTGGGCCGTGAGCTCGTGCAGTGGCTCCGGGCCGCCTGAAACCGGGTTGGAAGATTCTCGGCGGGGTGGCCGTGGTGGTGGCCGCGTGGTTCGGGGGACCGCGGCTTCTCCGACGGCTCGAGTTCTTCCGGGTCCGTCGGATCGAGATCGCGGGCGCGCGCTACCTCGCGCCCAGGACGATCACCCGGGCGTTGGCGTTGGGTCGCGACGCGAGCGTGTTCGATGACCTGGCGGGGATGGAGCGCCGGCTTCGCGCCCTTCCGGGGGTCAGGGCAGCGGGACTCGGCCGACGGCTGCCGGGCACCTTGATCGTCACGGTCACCGAGACCGAGCCGGTGGCGCTCATTCCCCGGCGGGGAGCCCTGACGCCGGTGGACGACCGCGGTCGCGTGCTTCCGTACGACCCGGCGCAGGTGGTCCCCGACCTGCCCATCGCTACCAGCGCCGATTCCGGTCTCACCCGGGTGCTCGCCACGGTGCGAACAACCGACCCGGCGCTCTTCAGCCAGATCGCGAGCGCGGCGCGGGTCAAAGACGATGTCGTGCTGGATCTCGACGGGCGACGCGTCTGGTTCACGGCCAATGCAACGGTGGAGGACGTACGAGCGGTGACAGCGGTCGCACAGGACCTCGCCCGACGGGAGCGGTCCTACCGGGAGCTGGACGGGCGGTTCGCGGGGCAGGTGATCGTGCGCTGGGCCGGCGCGTGAGCCCGCAGCCCCAGCGGCTGGTCGCCGGGCTCGACCTCGGGTCGAGCAAGGTGGTCGGGATTATCGCCGAGGTTGCGGGAGACGGCCGGGAGGCCGGTGCCAAGGTCCTCGGGCTCGGGGTCGAGCGCAGTCACGGGATCCGCCGGGGGGTGGTGCGCGACATGGAGGAAACCACCCGGGCGATCGACAAGGCGATGCGTGATGCTCAGCGGATGGCGGGCATGGACGTGGGTACCCTCTACTGCGGCATCGCCGGCGAGCACGTCTCCGGCCGGAGCTCGCACGGGATGGTCTCCGTCACCGGCGACGAGATCCGCACCGGCGACGTCGCCCGGGTCAACGACATGGCGAGCAATGTCTCGTTCGGCCGCGATCACGAGCTGCTCCACGCGATTCCTCTCGACTACATCATCGACCAGCAAGGCGGCATCAACGAACCGATCGGCATGACCGGGTCGCGGCTCGAGGCCGAGGTCTACCTGGTCACCGTGTTGTCGAGCGTGCAGCAGAACCTCCGCCGGTGTGTCGAGCGCGCCGGCTACCACGTGGGCGAGTTCGTGCTGGAGCCGCTCGCGGCATCCCTTTCCGTGCTCACACCGGACGAAGCCGAGCTGGGATGCGCGCTGGTCGAGCTGGGGGCCGCTTCGACCAACGTCGCGGTGTTCCACGGCGGCAAGATTCGCCATACCGGCTCGCTGCTCTGCGCTGGCGGCCACGTCACGGCGGATATCATGCACGGCTTCCAAGTTACTCAGCAGGAGGCGGAGCGACTGCGCGAGCGCCACGGCGGTGCGTTCGAGGCGTTGGTGCCCGAGGCCGATCTGGTCGAATTGCCGTCCACCCCGGGACAGGGTGCGCGCACCGCCCAGCGGTTCATGCTCGCCCACGTGATGCGAATGCGATTTCAGGAGATCCTGGAGTTCGCGTTGGACGAGATCAGCCGTGCGGGGTATCACCAGCGACTGCCCGCCGGAGTTATCTTGACCGGAGGTGGCGCGCTGACCCCGGGCATCGTCGAGCTCGCGCGAGACGTGTTCGCAATGCCGGCCCGGGTCGGCGTGCCCGGTCAGCGGCTCCGCGGTCTCGCGGATAGCGTCGAATCTCCAAGAATGGCAGTGGCGGCGGGATTGGCACTCTACGGCGCTCGTCAGGTCGCCCTGGGAAGCGGTTTTGGTTCCGGGGTCCGGCGGTCGCCAGCGGTGGAAAAAGTGTTCGGTCCGGTCAAGCGCTGGCTCCAGGACTTCTTCTGAGTCGAACCCGAGGTAACCCGCCATGATCTTTGAGCTGGAAGAGACCGGCGTCCCGCAGAACGCCAAGATGAAGGTTGTCGGCGTCGGCGGAGGCGGTGGCAACGCGGTCAACCGCATGATCGACGAGCGCTTGCTGGGAGTGGAGTTCATCTCGGTCAACACGGACGCGCAGGCGCTGCGGATGTCCAAGTCCGACATCAAGATCCAGATCGGGCGCAAGCTGACCCGGGGGTTGGGCGCGGGGGCCAGGCCGGAGATCGGGCGGCAGGCGATCGAGGAAAACAAGGACGAGGTGGCCCAAGCCGTGCAAGGCGCGGACATGGTCTTCGTAACCTGCGGCATGGGCGGCGGCACCGGCACGGGCGCCGCGCCGATCGCAGCCCAGCTCGCCCGCGAAGCCGGAGCCCTCACCGTCGGCATCGTCACCAAGCCGTTTCTGTTCGAGGGCCGCCGCCGGATGCGCCAGGCGGAGGCCGGGATTGCAGAAATGCGGAAAAATGTCGATACCATGATCGTGGTGCCGAACGAGCGGCTACTGGCCGTGGTCGGCAAGGGCATCCCGTTCCAGGACGCCCTCAAGAAGGCGGACGAGGTGCTGCTTCATGCCACCCAGGGCATCTCGAGCCTGATCACGTCGACCGGCATCATCAACGTGGACTTTGCCGACGTCCGGACCATCATGCAGAACGGGGGCGCCGCGTTGCTCGCGACCGGCATCGGCCGGGGCGACAATCGGGCGCTGGAGGCCGCGCAGCAAGCGATCTCGAGCCCGCTGCTCGACAGCATCTCGATCACCGGCGCGCAGGGCGTCCTGATCAATATCATCGGCGGGGAGGACCTGACCCTGGGTGAAACCACGCAAATCAACGACGTCATTCACGACGCGGTGGGCGAGGAAGCAGAGATCATCTTCGGTGCGGTGACCGACCCGGCGATGCAGGGCGAAGTGCGGGTGACCGTGATCGCGACCGGATTCGATCGCGCCGTGACCGGCGAAACGCCGGCCCCGGGCGTGCGTCCCACCCGGCCCGGCGTGCTCGATTTCGCGCGTCGCGGGGCGGTGCAGGCGCCGGTCCAGCCGAAGGCCGCGCCGGTCGCGCCCAAGCCGGCGCAGCCGCCGGCCGCTGCCGACGTGCCTGACATGGAGATCCCCACCTTCATCCGGCGACAGATGGACTGATGGGCCGCCTCCGACTCGCCCTCGCTTTCGTCGTGCTGGTCGGAGCGGCCCTGGCGGCCCGCACCGGGCGCTGGCCCTGGCATCGGCTGGGAGACCGCACCCGCCCGGCGCTGGCGGCGGCCTCAGTGTTCCCGGCGGCGCCCGCCGGGCCTGCATTCATCGAGACCCTCGACACCCTGCGCCGGGGCGAGACCGTCGGCGCGCTCCTCGGTCGCCACCGCATCACCGGACTCGATCTCTCCCGCTTCGATCCCAGGACGGTTCTCGATCCCCGCCGGCTTCGCGCCGGTCTCGTGTTCGCCATCGGGCGCACTCGGCTCGATGCCGAGCCGTCCCGCATTCAGGTGCAGACGACCCCTGAACGCCTGGTCACGTTCACCCGGGCTGCGGCCGGATGGGAGGCCGCATCCGAGGCGATTCCCTGGACCAGCGAGACGGTCCGGATCGAGGGTCGGATAGACAACTCACTCTACGAGGCGTTCGATGCGCAGGTGAGCGACGATCAGCTCGACGCCGGCGACCGGGTCCGCCTCGCCTGGGACCTGGCCGACGTGTTCGCCTGGCAGCTGGACTTCACCCGCGACATCCAGCCCGGCGACCGGTTCGTCGTGCTGTTCGAGCGGCTGGTCTCGCCCGAAGGGGAGACGCGGCTGGGCCGGATCATGGCCAGCGACCTCACGATGGGCGGCAAGCTGCTCACGGCGATACGGTTCGACTCGGCGGCGACCGGCGCGTTCTTCGATCCCGACGGCAATTCGCTCCGCCGCGCGTTTCTCCGTGCGCCGGTCGAGTTCCGCCGGATCTCGTCCGGCTTCAGCAGTGCCCGCTACCACCCGATCCTGGGGACCTGGCGCCATCACGAAGGAACCGACTACGCTGCCGCACCGGGGACGCCGGTCATGGCCGCGGGCGACGGCGTCGTGCTCCGGGCCGGAGTGGCCGGCGGCTACGGCAACCTGGTCGAGATCCGCCATCGCAACGGCATCACCACGCGGTACGGACACCTGCGCGGATTCGCCCGGGGAGTTCACGCCGGCAGCCACGTGTCCCAGGGGCAGGTGGTCGGCTACGTCGGATCCACCGGGCTCGCCACCGGTCCCCACCTGCACTATGAGTTCCGGGTGAACGGGGCAGCCCGGGACTCCCGCCGGGTCGATCTGGGGCACGGTGCGGCTCTCTCTCCAGCGCTCAGAGCGGCGTTCGAGCGAGACCGCGATCGGATGCTGGGGTTGCTCAGGCCCAATCAGGCAGTGGCTATCGCTAATTAGCTGCTGGCGGCTGCGGGTTCCGATGACGAACGGCCTTCCTCGGTGTACGGGGAGGGCCGTTGTAGCTTGGAGCAGCCAATGGATCTCCTCCCCGCCATCGACCTCCGCCACGGCCGCGTCGTCCGCCTGAGTCAGGGTGAAGCGGCGCGCGAGACCATCTACGGCGACGACCCGGTCGCCGTGGCCGAGAGGTTCGCGGCGGACGGGGCGCGGTGGCTGCACGTGGTGGACCTCGACCGCGCCTTCGGCGAAGGCGACAACTCCGAGCTGGTTCGCCGGGTAATCGCAGCCGTGGGCGATCGGGTGAGCGTGCAGGTGGGCGGAGGCCTTCGGTCGATCGAGCGGATCGAGCAGGCCATCGAGCTCGGCGCCGCTCGCGTCGTCATCGGCACCGCGGCGGTCCGCGAGCCGGCGCTCCTCGCGCAGGCGCTCGCACAAGCCGGCGCCGAGCGACTCGCGGTGGGGATCGATGCGCGGGACGGAGTCATCGCGATCCGCGGCTGGCGTGAAGCCGGCGGTGAGCGCGCCGATGACGTGGCACGCCGGGTCGTCGGCCAGGGTATTCGGACGCTGGTGTACACCGACGTGGCCCGCGACGGAATGCTGGAAGGTCCCGACATCGAAGGCGCGCTCGCGCTCCAGGCGCTCGGCGCCGGCGTCATCGCGAGCGGCGGCGTGGCCTCGCTGGACGATCTGCGGCGAGTGCGGGACGCCGAGCTGGCCGGGGCAATAGTGGGGAGAGCGATATACGAAGGGCGGTTTACGGTGGCGGAGGCGATAAAGAGCGTGAAAAGTGAAAAGTAAAAAGTGAAAAGGGAGGTCGGTCGGCTGACCTCGGAGCGCCCTTTTCACTGTTCACTTTTCACTTTTCACGCTTTCTTACCGGCAATGCGCCCCCTCCTCATCGTCCTGGCCGGCTCTTCTCTCGCGGCTTTCACCTACCTGTATCTGGAACGACTCGGACGACGGGGGCTGGTCCCGCTGGTGTGCCGAGCCGTGGCATGGAGCACGCTGGGTCTGCTGCTCATCAACTTGAGCTGTCCGGTGGCGAGTCCGGCTCGGCGCCCGCTGGTCCTGCTGGACGGGTCGCTCAGCCTCACGGCGGCTGGCGGACGCTGGCGCGAAGCGCGGGACTCGGCCGCCCGCTGGGGTGACGTGCAGGTGTTCGGCGACGAGCGCGCCGGCAGAGACACGGCGCCGAATCGGGGCCGTTCGTTGCTCGCCCCGGCGCTCCGTGCGGCGGCGGCAGCCGATCGGCCGGTGGTGGTGGTGACCGATGGCGAGATCGAGGACGCGCGCGACCTGCCTCCGGACCTCCTGGCCCGCACCACGATTCGGTTGTTTCCCCCCGCGCCGACAGCGGACGTAGCCATTACCCGGGTCACCGGCCCCGACCGCATCGCGAGCGGCGACTCGCTCACCCTCGAAGCCGACGTCGACGCCATAGGAGGCCAGTCGCCGGACAGCGTGGTGGTTGC
>DASQPE010000190.1:0-2657 GCA_035644115.1 Gemmatimonadales bacterium | reverse complement strand
GGATCGGGGAAGCTGCCGACGAACTGGACTTCGACGCCGGCCAGCCCGGCGGTCACGCTTCGCGCTTGGTCCGCGGCCGCTCGGTCACCACCAGCGGGGCAACGCCCTCGACGATCGACTCCTTCGTGATCACCACTTCCCGGACATCGTCGCGGGTGGGCAGGTCGAACATGATGTCCGTCATCATGGTCTCGAGGATCGAGCGCAGGCCGCGGGCGCCGGTGCCCCGCTTGAGGGCCCGCAGGGCCACCGCGCGCAGCGCCTCGTTGTCGAACGTGAGGCCCACGTTCTCGAGCTCGAACAGCTTCTTGTACTGCTTGGTGAGCGCGTTCTTGGGCTCGACCAGGATCCGCATCAGGGCGTCTTCGTCCAGCGCTTCGAGCGAGACCACCACCGGCAGCCGCCCCACCAGCTCGGGGATGAGCCCGAACCGGAGCAGGTCGTCTGGTTCGACTTCGGCGTAGGGATTCTTCTTGTCGACCTCGGCGCTGCGCTGCCCGTTAGCGCCGGTGCTGAACCCGATCTGCTGCCGGCCGGTGCGGGCCTGGATGATCTTCTCCAGGCCGTCGAACGCGCCGCCGCAGATGAACAGGATGTCCTTGGTGTTGATCTGGATGTACTCCTGCTGCGGGTGCTTGCGCCCGCCCTGGGGCGGCACCGACGCGACCGTGCCCTCCAGAATCTTGAGCAGGGCCTGCTGGACGCCCTCGCCGGAGACGTCGCGGGTGATGCTCGGGTTCTCGGACTTCCGGGCGATCTTGTCGATCTCGTCGATATAGACGATGCCCCGCTCGCACTCGGCGACGTTGAAGTCGCCGGCCTGGAGCAGCCGCACCAGGATGTTCTCGACGTCCTCGCCGACGTAACCGGCCTCGGTGAGGGTCGTGGCGTCGGCGATGGTGAAGGGCACGTCGAGGATGCGGGCGAGGGTCTGGGCCAGCAACGTCTTGCCGACGCCGGTGGGGCCGAGCAGGAGGATGTTGGACTTGTCGAGCTCGACGTCCGCCTCCCGGCCGTTGGAGGCGTTGATGCGCTTGTAGTGATTGTAGACGGCGACCGCCAGCGTCCGCTTGGCGCGCTCCTGGCCGATCACGTACTGGTCCAGCACGTCCTTGATCTCGGTGGGCGTGGGGACCTGGGTGATGCTGTCAGCAACCTCCCGCTCTTCGTCCTCGGCCAGGATCTCGTTGCAGAGCGTGATGCACTCGTTGCAGATGTAGACTGACGGCCCGGAGATAAACTTCCGGACCGAGTCTTTCGATTTCCCGCAGAAAGAGCAACGGAGGTGCTTGTCGTTGGACATGGCTGTGGCTGGTGACCGGTTCCGGAAAGCTGGCCCCCGCTCAGGAGGGCGTCAAGGTCTCTTTAGCGCCGTTCTTGCTCGGCACCACGAATTCCTTCCGCGGCGAGAACACGGTGTCGATGATCCCGTACGCCTTCGCCTCGTCCGCGCTCATGAAGCGGTCCCGGTCCATGTCGCGCTCGATCGTCTCGAGCGGCTGGCCGGTGTGCTTGGCGTAGAGCGTGTTCATCTTGGAGCGCAGATAGAGGATCTCGCGAGCCTGGATCTCGATGTCGGACGCGGTGCCCTGGGCGCCGCCCGAGGGCTGGTGGATCATGATCCGCGAGTGGGGCAGGGCGCTCCGCTTGCCGCCGATGCCGGCACAGAGGAGGAACGAGCCCATCGACGCCGCCATGCCCATGCAAATGGTGTTCACCGGAGCCCGCAGATGCTGCATCGTGTCGTAGATCGCCATCCCGGCCGACACCACGCCGCCCGGTGAGTTGATGTACAGATAGATGTCCTTGTCCGGATTGTCCGCCTCGAGAAAGAGCAGCTGGGCAATGATGATGTTGGCGACGTCGTCGTTGATCGGCGCGCCCAGGAAGACGATCCGGTCCATGAGGAGCCGGGAGAAAATGTCGTAGGTCCGCTCACCGCGGCTCGAACGCTCGATGATATACGGCGGATACAGAGTTGCCATCGTCAGGTGCTCGCCTCTTCGACCGTGGACTGCGAGAGGAGAAAGCCGAAGACCTTCTCCTCGGTGATCGCCCGCTCCAACTCCGCGAGCCGATTGGACTTTTGTAACGAGGCGTACAGCTCTCCGGTGGGCAGGTTCCGTGCCGCCGCCAGCGTCGTGATCCGCTCGTCCAGGTCGGCTTCGGTGGCCCGGAGGCCGTGCGCCTCCGCAACGGCGTCCAGCACCAGATCCCGCTGGACTTGCTGCACCGCCATGGGGCGGAACTGCGCCTCGAACGCCGGCAGCTGGTCCTCCGGCACCTTGTACAGGTGCGCGAAGCCGTGCAGGACCCGGTGGACCAGCGACTCCGGCGCGGGTACCCGGTTCGCCTCGACGATCTGCCCCAGCACCGCCTGTCGCACGCCAGCATCAGCTTCCCGGCCGGCATCCCGCTCCAGATCTTGCCTTACCGCCGCCCGTAGGGCCGCCAGGCTCTCGAACTCCCCCACCTCGCGGGCGAACCCGTCGTCGAGCGGCGGCAGCTCCTGCTGCTTCACCTCGAACAGGGTGAGCCGCACGTGGCGGGTCTGGCCCCGGCGAGACGTGTCCGGGTGGTCTTCGGGAAAGCGGACCTCGGTGTCTACCGTCTCGCCCGGGAGCAGCGTCATGATGCGCTCCTCGAGCTCCGGAATC
>DASQPE010000189.1:0-8430 GCA_035644115.1 Gemmatimonadales bacterium | reverse complement strand
GACGGCACCCTCTTCGTCCTGATGGACTGCGGCGCGTGGGTGGACACGAGTTTTCTGTCCAACGAGCTGGATGCGCCCATCGCCAATGCCCAAATCGGCGTCAAAGTGGGCGACGATCTCCGGATCTACCAGCTGGGCTATGCGGTCCGGACCTAACGGGCCAAAACAGATTCACCGCAGAGGCGCAGAGGGCGCAGAGAAAACGACGCCTTGTGGGGTGTCACCCAACAATCACGTTCTCCGCCTCCTCTGCGCCTCTGCGTTGAAAAAATGATCAAGGACCCCGACTCACCGGCCCGCCTCGAACTTGTACAGCAGGTCGGCTCCGGTCGCTTCTCCCTGCTCCGCCTGGAGGGTCCACTTGCTCGAGAGCGCGTAGCGCAAGCGGAGCGTGCTGACCGGGTCGAAGAGACCGATGCCGTAGCTCACATACAGGCTGGGGGAGAGATATTTCCCGGCGACGAACGAGGCCTCCTTGAGATCGCCCTTGGTCTCGATCTTGGCCTCATCCAGCCCGACACCCTTCCCGACCGAGCTCGCCAGCAGGTTTCCGCCCCGAAGGCCCACGCTCGAGGCCGCTTTCGACGCTAGGCTGCCCTGAGCCCCGCTGGCCTCCCCCAGGGGGTGGCCGAGGACCAGGTACTGCAGGGCCCGACCCTGGTCCATCGGCGGCTTGGAGAAGATCGTCACCTCCGGCACTTTGAGCGTGCCGCGAATCTGCACTCCGGCAACGACGCTGTCTTCCGCCGTGCGGGTGGCCTTGATGTCGAGGCCGGGATTGTTCACCGGTCCGCCCGCAAAGCGCACCAGACCATCAGAAATCGTGAGGTCCTGCCCGTAGGCCTTGTACTGGCCTTTCTTGATGACGATGGCACCGCTGCCGGTTGCCGGCCGGTCGGGAACCGCGACCGCGAGCAGGTTGCCCCCCAAGGTTGCATCGAAATTGAATCCCTTGAACGAAATGCTGTCGCCCAGCACTACCCGGATCCGGGCGGTGACTCGTTGCGCCGCCGCCCGCGCCGCTGCCACCGTATCAGTGAACACGACGTCGTCACTGGGCGGCACCGCGGTCTGCGGGATCTCGGACAGCTCGATATGCGCGTAGGGGATGCCGACCTCTCCCTGGGCGTCGATGCTGTCGCCCGTCAGCGCAATATCCAGCTTGGGCGACACGAGGACGTGGATCTCCCCGGTGTTAGCGGCCTCGATGCTGTCACCCTGAAGGTGCAGCCGGCCCGGGTCTTCGGGCGTCGGCCGGACCGGCGAGCGGCCCTGCAGGGTCAGCGTCCCCTTCCCTGAGCGGAGCCGTCCGTCGATGCTGAGCCGGCCTGCCCGATCTCCGGTGGCGGCGAGCTGGACCTCGCGCAGCCGGAGGCCCAGGCGGGGGACGTTCGCGGCCGCGTTTTGCAGTCGAAGTCCTCCGACCACCTCCGGCTTGCCGGCGGTCCCGCTCAGCGTCGCGTCCAGTGTCACCTTGCCCGCCACGCTGTCGATCTCCACACTGAACGCGCGCGCGATCGACAGATCGTCCACCGTGCCGTCCAGCTTGGCCGCGACCGGCTGCGGCGGGATCGGCGCTCCCAGCTTGGTATATCGCGGAAAGGCGAGCTGCCCCTTGAGCCCGGCGAGCTGGCGAGCACCCGCGTCTATCACCCGAAGGTCCAGCGAGCCGTGGACCCCGTCGCGTCCGGCTCGGATCACGAGCCCGGTGCTGTCGAGCGTCAGCCGGTGTGGGGTGCTGTCCGGAGCATATTCGACCGTGACGCCGTGCGGGATCAGCCAGAGGTCGGCGGTGAGCGAGCTGTCGGAAGCCACGGCCGCGCGAAAGTCGCCCGCGAGGGCACCGGTCAGGCGGGCCGCCTGGGGCAGCCGCGCCATCAGGTGCTCCAGCCGAAGCTTTCCGTTGATGCGCGGGGCGCCAACCGTTCCCGACGCTGCGAGCTCGAGGGCGCCGCTGCCCGCAAGCGAGTCGGCGTGGGTCAGCAGTCCTTGCGCGACGCCGAGGTCCGGCACCTGGGCGGCGAGTTGCAGGGTAACCGGCTGGGGTCGTAGGGGGAGGTCGAGCGAGGTGTACCGGGGCAGCTCGAGGTGTCCCGTGAGCGATGCCAACCGCGTTCCGGCGGAGTCACCCAGGCCGAGATCCATCGCGGCGCGGACGCCGTCCTGCCCGGCGTGGCCCTCGAGGCCTTTGCCGTTGATCACGAGCCGTCGCGGGGTCGAGTCCTGGAGATACACCACCCGCAGGCCGTGGGGAACGACCCGCAGATCGGCGGTGAGGCGACGGTCCCGCTGCACGTTCGCGCGGACCGTTGCATCGATCGCGCCCGCGACCGACCGGTCGTCCGGAAGCCGGAGCGCGAAGTCGGTGAGCCCGAGCGAGCCGTCCAAGTTCGGTGCACCGACGGTGCCGGCGGCGGTGAGTCCGAGCTTGACGCTTCCCGCAATGCTGTCCACCGCCTTGGTGAAGGTCCGCACGACGGCCAGATCATCCATCCGGCCGTCGATACGGGCCGTCAGCGGCTGCGGTTGGAGCGGCGCGCCCAGCCGGCGATAGCCGGGGAGAGCGACCTGCGCGGCCAGGTTGCCGACGGGTTTGTGATTGCCGTCGGACGCGCGGACGGCCAAGGTGCCCTGTACCCCGTTCGAGCCCGCTCGAACCGCGAGCGCCGCGGTGTCGAGCGCCACCCGACGACGTCCATGCTTCGCGGCGTCGCTATAGTCGAGCGCGGCGTGGGTCGCGGCCAGCTGGACGTGGGCATCGAACCGGCGGCCGACGATCGACGCGTCCAGCGCGCCATCCAGGGTACCCGACAACGAATCGCCCGGGCGGAGCAGGAACGCGGCCAGCGCGAGAGGGAGCCGCTCGACGATCCCGGACGCGCGCCAGCCGTTCGCGCCGTGCCAGTCCCCCCCGGCACAGAGTCGGCCTCCGGCCCGGTTCTGGTTGCGGAAGCAGAGCTGCTCGAGCGAGGCCGCGGAGTCCGACGCGCTGACCGCTACGGGGCGATCGAGCCGCCAGTCCCCGTCGCGGGTCGCAGTCACCCGGCCAGTCGTCACCCTGCCTTTCCACTCCTTGCCGTCCAATCCGCCCGCGAGGGCGAACTCGGCCCGGGCGGTCGGCGCGAGCACCCGCGCAGTCGCCTGGTGGTCGCGCCGGGTGCCACGGAGCGTGAGGATGATGTGGTTTATAGCCTGCGCGCCGATACGCGCGCCGTCCCCGCTGACCTCGACATCGTTGCGACCGTCCGGCGCGAGATCCAGCTTGGCCCTTCCGGCGAGGCGGGCCAGCCGGTTGGTTCCGGATGCCAAGCCCTTGCCGTCTATTCGCATCGTGATTCGAGCGGCGGCACGGGGCCCGCCGGCAGTGCCGTCGGACGTGAGCCGGCCGGCGGCATGGGGCACCATCGTGCCGAGGTCGGGCACTGCCATCCGATAGTGAAGGTCGAGCGTGTCGCCCACGATACCTCTCGCTGCCACCGCGGCCGAGCCCCACGACAGCGCAAGGGTATCAATCCGGTAGACGCTGTCGGCAAACCGCAGCTCGGCCCGGCCGCCAACCGGATGACCTCGGAGGGTGCCTGCCAACGTGGCGAGCGAGAGCCGGCCGGCCGGCCCGGTGCTGTCGAGGCTGCCGGCGGTGGTCGCACGTAGCATCAGCGTGCCCGGCAATCCCTCCGGCCGGGCCAGCGCCGCCCCGGGGCGAATCCGATCGGCCGCCAGGGAAAGATCCCAACCGATTTTGGGCCACCAGCCCACCGGTCCCGCGATGCGCAGCCGTCCGTCGAGCAGGTCAGCATTCGCCAGCAGCGAGGTGAACCGCTCCAGATTGCCGCGGGCGTCGGCCTCGAGATGCACCGACTTGACCGCGGGGGTGGAGGCATCGGCGTGAGCCTCGACCCGGTAGTCGGCGGCTCGACCAGCCAGCCGGATAGCACCTTTCCGCAGCTTTACGTCGCCCGGTGCATCCACGGAGATGTCGCTCGCCGCGACATCCCCGAACACGACGTCGAGCGGCAGGGACGGGCGTTTGGGAGGCACGGTGTCGCGCTTGGCGGGGGTCGAGTCGGGCAGCACGACGTGAAGCCCGTCCACGTGCAGGCGGTCGATCCGGACCCGCCGGCGCAGCAGCGCGCTGGCGCTCCACTCGAGCCGCACGCTGTCGATCGTGGCTCGAAACGCTTCGGCGTGCACTGAGATCCGGCGGAGCAGAAGCGGGCCGCGCAACCGCCCGCTCACCTGACCGATGGTCACCTGGTTTCCGGTCCGAGCCAGGCCAAACCCGATGAGCCGCCGCGCCAAGGGCTGACTCGAGAGCCCGATCCAGAGCAACGCCGCACCCACCACGATTGGAGCCACGATGGCGAGCACTACCCGGGCGAGCACCCGTCTCGCTTTCACAGGTCGGGCCCCATCGAGAAGTGCAGGTGAAATGGCGTGCCCGGTCGGGTGACGGCGAACGCGCCGTCGATCCGGATCAGCCCGATCGGCGAGAGCCACCGGATCCCGGCACCGACACCCTGGTCCAGCGCGCCCTGTTTGACCGAGAGCGAAAAATCATCCAGCGCGCCGCCGACGTCGGTGAACCCGGCGACCACCCAGCGGTTGAAGATCCGATGGTCGACCTCGAGACTCCCCACCTCGAGGGTGCGGCCTCCGATCACGTTGCCCTGCGAGTCCAGCGGGCCCAGCGACAGGTAGCCGTAGCCGCGGACGCTTTCCGACCCACCGGCGAAGAAGCGAAGCGTGGGCGGCAGACTCCGGAATGCGTCGGTGAAGGTCCGCCCTACATCCGCCCGGAGCAGAATCCGGGTTCCCGGCGCGATGCCCTGGACCAGCTTCGCCGTGCCCTCGACCTGCGCGAACGAATTGGAGGCCAGCACGCCCTGGTAGCTGCCCTGCAGGCTCAAGCGGAGCCGAAGGCCGTGAGTGGGAAAGAGCTGGTTGTTCGTTCTGGTCCGCTCCCAGCTGGCGCCGGCGATGAGCAGGTTGCTGGTGCCGCTGTCGACGCCGACCCCGAACGCCTCGTGGTGGTAGGTGAGCGAGAGCGTCTCGCGCCAACCAAACCGCGGGCGGGTGAGCCGTGCGCCGGTAACGATGGTCTTGCTGTTGCTGACCGAGGGATTGAGCAGGGCGTAGCCGGCGAGCAACGTCAGCATGCCGGTGGGCGACCCCACCCCGGGAATCCGGTACTGAGTCGAGATGCTTTGTTCCACCGGCGCCACCGTGACCTCGGCCTCGGCGGTGTGGCCCGCCCGGTTCAAACGGCGCCACTGCACGCCCACCTTGCCCCGGGGACCGGTATCGGTACCGTAGCCCCCGCCGACCTCGTAGCCCCGCGGCTTCCGCGGCACCAGCTTCACTTCGATCGGCACCTCGCGTCCCTGGGCGAGGTCGCGCCGGGGCATGACTTCGATCTGCCGGAAATACTGGTCCTCGCCCAGGCCAGTCTGCATGGCGAGCAGCTTGTCGCCCCGGTACGGGTCGCCTTGCTTGAAGGGAACCCGACGTTGCAGCAGCTTCGGGTCGAGCACGTCCTGCTCGAACGTGACCGGCCCGAACTGGAACCGCGGGCCGGTCTCGAAATGGACCACGACGTCGGCAGTCGAGGCCCGCCGATCGACCAGCACCGCGCTGCTGTCGAACTTGGCGTCGATGTATCCGCTATCGGTGGCGAGCGTGAGCAGAGCGAGCTTGGCCGTCTCGTATGGCAACGCTCGCAGGGTGTCGCCGGGGCGCAGCGGGAACCCGGCCGCCGCGTTCCGAAAGGCCGGGGTCTCCGCCCCTTCCCCGCTGAGCCGGAGATCGACGGTCCGGACCACCACCGCGGGTCCCGGGTTGATCGCGTAACGCGCCACCCAGGTCTGTCCGACCTCCCGGAGCGACTTCTGGATGATCGGCCGGTAGTAACCGAACGGCTCGAGGGCAAGCTCGATGTCCGCGTCGGCCTGCCGGTGAAGCTGGCGGACTCGATCGGGCGCGACCTTGCCGTCGTGCGCAGCCCGGGCAATAGCGAGCACGACCCGGACGTTGCGCTCTTCGTCGCCGGTCACACCCGCGATCTCGACTCGCACCGGCTCCGCCTGGGCTTCCGCTCTGCCGACGGCGGTGAGGATCAAGCCAACCGCGCACCATGCGGGCCGGAAGGGACGAGAGCTCATGTGATGCACCATCTCCTACTCTGAGTCTAGTCCGGCCGCTCACCTCCCTGCGGGGTCACCGCTCACAGAGCCTTCGTGATTCGGGGTCGGAGCCAGATTAAGTTCACCCTTCGTGAGCCCTGCCTCTGGCGCCATCCAGCACGTCTCCGACACCGCCCGATGGGTGGCGCTGTACCGCGCCATGGAATCGGAGCGGCCGGATGCCCTGTTTCACGATCCCTACGCGCGGATCCTGGCCGGCGAGCGTGCCGAGCACATCCTGGCCTCGCTGCCCAAGGCCCGAACCTGGGCCTGGCCCATGGTGGTGCGCACAGCCGTCATGGACGAGATGATCCGGCAGGCGGTCGAGCGCGATGGCGTAGACACTGTGCTCAATCTCGCGGCGGGGCTCGACGCGCGCCCCTACCGGCTCGCGCTGCCGCCGGAGCTCCGCTGGATCGAGGTGGACTTCCCCGACGTAATCGCTTACAAGCAGGAGCAGATGGCCGGGGCCAAGCCGGTGTGCACTCTGGAGCAGGTGGGGCTCGATCTGACCGAGATTCCCCGGCGGCAGGGTCTTTTCGCCGGAATCGGCAGCGCGTCGAAGCAGGTCCTGGTGGTGAGCGAGGGGTTGCTGATCTACCTGAGCCGCGAGCAAGTCGGGGCGCTCGCGCAGGACCTGGCTGCGCCGCCGACGTTCCGGCGGTGGCTGATCGATCTCGCGGGACCGAGAATTCTGAAGATGATGGAGAAGACCTGGGGACGGGCAGTGGCGGCCGGCAATGCGCCATTCCAGTTCGCCCCGGCGGAAGGGACCCGCTTCTTCGACGACCACGGATGGACCGAGGCCGAGTTCCGCTCGATGTGGGAGGAGGCCAATCGCCTGCATCGAGCCGAGGTCCCGTTCGCCTGGCTCTGGCGGTTGCTGGGGCGGGTCAGCTCGGCCAAGCGCCGGGAAGAAACCCGGCGGATGTCCGGGATGGTGCTGCTGCGACGCCACCCGGCGTAGCCGGCCGATGGCGGCCGGCCATTTCAATCGGTGGCTTCCCGGACTGGACCGAGTAGCCCTCAGCGCAGACTGCCGGCCGCCAGCGCCGTCCCACCCTTCTTCTTTCCCGGCGCACAGGCCGCGCCGTGCAGCACGTTGATCCGTCCCCGGTCATAAAGCGGATCGATCCTGCGGCCGGTTACCGCGTCCGCACTCTTGAGGATGCAGTTGGCCAGGAACTCGTCCTTCTGATTGCCCGGGAACTGGGATTCGATCACCGCCGCCTCGCCCACCACGTGGGGGGTTGCGAAGCTGGTCCCGGCGTCGCGCACGTAGCTGATGCCGTCGCTGCAGTCGAGCAGCTGAGTGGTGGGACTACAGGGCGAGATGATGAGATCCTGCTCGACCGAGCCCTCCACAAAGTCGCCGCCCGGCGCGAAGACGTCCACGCCGGAGCGCCCGAAATTGGAGTAGCTGGCGATCTGATCGAAGTTCTGCTGGGCCACCGGCGCGGTCGCGCCCACGCTGATGACGTGCTGGAGCTCCGCCGGCCAGAGGACGAGGTTCTTGGGATCGGTGTTGGTGTTGATGGCGCCGTTCCCCGACGCGGCCACCAGAAGCACGCCTTGCTGTGCTGCGAACTTTACCGCCCGATTGAGGGCGTCGAGGGCCGCCGCGTCGTCCGGGTTCGTCTTGTCGAAGGCGCCTTCGAAGCTCATGTTCGCCACGTCCGCATGGATGGTCCCGGCGTAGACGATGCCGCCGATAATGGCCTCCAGCGTGAGCCCCTCGGCATTCCCGACCTTCACCGAGCAGAGGGTGGCATCCGGGGCCACCGACGCCACCCCGATGCCGTTGCTCCGAATGATGCCGGCCACGAAGGTGCCGTGGAAGAAAAAGTCGGTGAGCGGGCCCTCGGTGGGCACGAACGACGCGCTGCAGGAGGGATCGACCGCACCCTGCAGGTCGATGTGGGTGGGGTCGATTCCCGAATCGAGCACCGCCACCCGGGTCCCTGCGCCCTGATTGCTGGTGAGCCAGGCGGCATCCGCCTGAATTACCCGCATGTTCCACTGGAAGTTAAAGAAGGCCGCACCGCTCTGGTCCGACTGCAGCTTTGCGCGCTGCTGCGGCTTCAGCTTGCCGAACATCTGCAGCTTGACCGGCGGAATCCATTGGAGGCGGGGGTTGGTGGCGACCGCCTGCACCTCGGGCCGCGATGCCAGCTGCGCGACCGCCGCCGGGCTGAGCCCGGTCGCGGAAAGGACGCCGATTTCGCGATAGGAGTGCTTGACCTTGCCGCCC
>DASQPE010000188.1:0-10260 GCA_035644115.1 Gemmatimonadales bacterium | reverse complement strand
GCGCTCCAGCCTCGATCTCGCCATCAATCAATGATATGCGCGTCCCTGCCCGGTTTGGTGACGCCCGGCACGCGGGTTGCCTCGACCGGTCGGGGGGGCGCCCACGCCCCTCAACTTCGCCTGCGAGAGAGACGCCCATGCCCGAGCAACTGGTGGTTCGCCGAACCGACGATCCGGCGACGCCTATCGCCCGTGAGACCAAGCTAGCCGCTGCCACCGAGCACGCCGTGCGTGAGGCGCGTAGCACTCCCGGGAAGATCCTGGAGGTGTTGGAGCGCGCGACCGGCCGGGTCTGCCTCAGGGTTCGACTCGATAGCGACGGGAAGACGGTCCTGGTCCAGCGACCCACCATCAGCGCGGGAGACGCGTGGCCTGATCCGCCGGCCTGGCTGCCGTTTGCCGCGAGCGCGTAAGCCCCGCCTCACCCGGCCTTCACCAGCTCCACGTCGATCGTGAGCTTCACTTCATCACCAGAATCCCGCCGGTCTCGAGCGCCTGGTTCCAGTTGAGGCCGTAGTCCTTACGCTCCCCAGCAGTATCTTCCCCACGTTTCCGCCTGACCCCACATGTCGGCCGCAGCTCGCGGCCAGGAGAAATCCGATGCCCCCCAACCCCGATCCGCTTCGCGCGCACCTGCTCGAGCTGCTCCGGGGCGGCCATGCGCACGTCAGCTTCGACGATGCGACTCGCGACCTGCCCGCCAAGCTCAGGGGCAAAGTACCTCGCGGGTCGCCCTATTCCGCGTGGCAGCTGATCGAGCACATGCGGCTCACCCAGGAGGACATCCTGCGGTTCAGCCGCAACAAGGACGGAACCTACGAGTCGCCGGAATGGCCGGAGGGCTACTGGCCTTCTGCCGCCCCACCAGCCCACGATGACGGGTGGGAGTCGTCGTTGCGGGCGTTCCGGGTGGATCGGCAGGCCATGGAGGCGCTGGTCCTCGACCCGGCCCAGGATCTCTTCACGCCGTTCCCCTGGGGAGAAGGGCAGACGCTGCTGCGGGAGGTGATGCTGGTGGCCGATCACACCGCCTATCACCTGGGCCAGCTGGTGCTCGTCCGGCGGCTGGTCGGCGCCTGGCCCGAGTAGCGATCCCCAGCGTCGCCGTGACTGACGCCGCGTTCTCGCCTGCCGAGGCGGCCAACGAGGTCGGGCTCGCGGAGAGCCGGATCCGCGGGTACATCCGCGAGACGCCGCTCGAGCCGTCGCCGTTTCTGAGCCGGGAAACCGGCTGCGAGGTCTACCTCAAGCTCGAGTGCGTCCAGCTGACCGGGTCGTTCAAGGCGCGGGGCGCTTTGAACAAGTTGCTTTCACTGAGCCACGCCGACCGAGCCCGGGGCATCGTCGCGGCATCCACCGGAAACCACGCGCTGGCCGTCGCCTATGGCCTCGAGCGACTGGGTATCGAGGGAGAGATCTTCCTGCCGGCCAGTGTGTCGCCGGCGAAGCTCGCCGGCCTTCGACTCCGGACCGCACCGCTGCGGCTGGTGGACGAGGATCCCGGCGTAGTCGAGACCATCGCGCGCCGCGAGGCCGAGGCGAGCGGCCGGGTGTACCTCTCGCCCTACAACGACCGGCAGATCATCGGTGGACAGGGAACCATCGGCCTCGAGCTGCTCCGCCAACTCGAGCGGATGGACGCGGTCTTGGTGCCGGTTGGGGGCGGCGGGCTGGTCTCCGGCATCGCGAGCTGCCTCAAGGACCGGGCGCCTTCGGTGCAGATCGTAGGCTGTCAGCCATCAGCCTCGCCCATCATGGCCGAGAGCATCCGGGTCGGCCGGCTGCTGGAGCTGCCGAGCGACCCTTCGCTCTCGGACGCGACCGTGGGCACGCTGGACGCCGGGGCGATCACGTTCCCGCTCTGCCGGAGCCTGGTGGATGAGTGGGTCGTGCTGGACGAGCCCGCCATCCGCGCCGCAGTGCGGATCGTGCTCGAGAAGCAATTTCTGCTGATCGAGGGCGCTGCCGCGCTGCCTGTCGCCGCGCTCGCGGCGCTCCGGGGGCGTTGGCCCGGGGGTCGCGTGGTGCTGGTCCTGTCCGGCTCGCACCTGGCGTTGCCCGCGCTGGCCGAGGTACTGCGGAACGGTTGAGCCGTATATTGGGCCATGCTCCCGCACAGGCTCGTCAGGCTGAATGCACTGTCCTCGTGGTGCTGGGGACAGGCATGACTGGACTGATGCGGCGCCGCGCTATCGTCGCGGCGTTCTGTCTCACGGCTGGCGGCTGCGGCGGCGACTCCCCGACCGGGCCGGCGCCGACCCCGCCGGCGATCGGGCTCTCGACCAGGCAGGTGGCATTCGCGGCGCCGCAAGGCGGCGCGAGCCCGGGTCCGCAGACGGTCGCGGTCCAAGACAGCGGGACCCAAACGCTCACTGGGCTCGCGATCGGCCCGATCACTTACACGGGCACGTCCGGATGGTTGAGCGCGAGCCTCGACGCGACGACGGCGCCGGCCACGCTGACGCTCAGCGTCACGACCGGAAGTCTCACGAGCGGCAGTTACGCGGCCAATGTGCCAATTTCCGCGTCTGCCGCCAGCAACAGCCCGCAATCCATCGCAGTCACATTTCTGGTGCTGAGCGGTGGAGGGACGACCACCCTCGCCGCGGCCGGCCAATCGGTGGTGTTTCTCGACGCGCCGAGCCTCGGCACCAAGCTCACGCTGCAATCCGGATCCCGCTACCTGATCGCCGTGGTCAACACCGCGCCGACCTCGACCGTGACCGAGGACTTCAGACTCGTGGGTGCGCTGCTGTCGGGCGCCACCGCCAGCGTGGCCGCGCTACCAGCCGCCGCGCCGCCGTCGCTCAGTCCCCGATACACCGAGCCTCCCGCTCCCCGAGGCGGGACGTACGCGCTACGTGAACCGGGGATGCCGAGTTCGGTCGTGCTCCGACAGTTGGCCCAGAATCATCTCGCCATGCTGGACTGGAACCGGCGGATCTACTCCCGCCTGGGGAACCCGAGCACTGTTCGGGCGCGCCTGAGAGCTGCGGGGCGCATCGCGCCCTTGAGCGCCGCCGTCACCCCGACGGTCGGCGCGGTCAACCAGGTGTACGTCAGGAAGGCGTTGGGCGGGGATTGTGCCACGGTAGACTCGATCAATGCCCGGACGGTCGCGGTGGGTCAGCACATCATCGTGCTGGCCGACACCAACCGGACTACCTGGCCGCAGTCCCAGCGTCCCGATACATCGTTCTACCCGACGTTTGCGAACGAGTACGACCAGATCACCTGGCCGCACATCCAGAATCAGATCGGTGATCCCCTGGCCTATGACGCGAATCTGGCGGGCCTCGGCAAGGTGACGGTGACGATCACGCCGGTGCTCAACGGGATCGGGAGCGGCATCGTGGCATTCGTCAACGGGTGTGACTTCTTCCCGTTCACGTCGAGCGGGCCGGACCCCAACTTCAGCAACAACACCGAGATGTTTTATTCGTTGGTCCCCGCGCCAAACGGGTTCACGGTGACCAACTGGGAGAAAGAGCTGCGCGCGACCGCGGCCCACGAGACCAAGCACCTGGTGTCGTTCACCGATCGGATCATCAACCAGAGTAACGCGTTCGAGCAGATCTGGCTGGAGGAAGGGCTGGCGCAGGAGTCGTCGGAGATCTGGATGCGGCAGTTCAACCAGGCGACCTGGAAGGCTCACGCGAATTTCCTCCAGACCGTCGGGTGCGAGCTCAACTTGGGCGCGAACGCGCCGTGTGACGCACAAAACGACAAGCCGCTCGACCTGGTGGTCAGCCACCTGCCGTTCCTGTTCAAATACCTCCAGAAAGAGAGTCAGTCGAACGCCGAGGGGTTGGGCCTGGACTTCGCCTCCGACTACGGTGCCGGTTGGGCGATAGCTCGCTGGGCCACCGACCAGTACGCCTCCGACGAGGGTGGGTTCATCAAGTCGCTCGTGAATGAGCCCGCCCTCACCGGGCTGGACAACCTGAGCGCCCACACGGGCCAGCCGATTCCGCTCCTGCTCATGTACTGGAATCTGGCGAGCGCGATCTACACGACGCCGACATACACCGCGGCCGACCCCCGCATCACGATTCCGAGCTTCAATCTCGCCGACATTTTCAATGTCGGCCAGACGCAGCTGACCTGCAACGGCACGCCCTGCGGATTGTTCACTGACTCGGGCAAACCGATCTTTCCAGTTCAGCCGATTGCGCTGTCAGCCGGAGCTATCGGACAGACCGTTCAGGGAGTGCCCGGGACGGCCGCCGCGTTCTTTCTTCTCACGGCGTCGAAAACCGGCACCGAAGCGCTTCAGCTGCAGAGCGGAAGCGGTGGGACGTTGTCACCATCCAGCGCGCTTCGGGTCGGCATCATACGAGTTCACTGATGCGGCGCGAGTCCTGGCCCCGGGTATGCCCGAGCCTCGGTACGCTGTGGGCCGCGGTGATCGCGTGCCATCACACCTATGGGGCGGCGCCCGGGCGGGCCGGTGCGGAAGCGGCCGACACCGTCACTGGGCGGGTTCAGGTGACCGGGGTGAGTGCCTTTCCGAGGGTCGTGTTGGTTCGAGACGGCGGGAAGAGGGCCCTGTTACTCAGCGGCCCGCCCTCACTCGGGCGGGTCGACGGGCTGCGGATCGCGGTGGTTGGGACCCTCTCGGACTCGGAGCTCACCGTAAAGCAGTTCACCGTGGTCGCGGCCAACGGATTGCCGGCGACCGACGGCCGGTTGATCGCCGACGGCGCCACGCTCTACCTCGAGACGGCCGACGGGGTCCGGCATCGCCTCGTGCGCCCGTCGCCAAGCCTCCGGGCCCACGTCGGGGGCCGAGTGTGGGTCTCCGGCCCACTGAATCAGGAGCCCGTGGCCTACGGTGTCATCGAGTAGCGTCGGTTTCCCTGCCCCAATCAGACCTCCAGCCGGTCGCCCGGCCGGGCGACGAGCGCGTAGAGCACCGGCATCAGGAAGACGCTGATCAGCAGTCGGGAGAACATCCCGCCCACGATGACCATAGCGAAGGGCCGCTGCGAATCGGAGCCCACTCCGGTCGAGAGCGCGGCCGGGAGGAGGCCGATAGCCGCGACCAGCGCGGTCATCATGATCGGCCGAAGCCGTAGCAGCGCCGCTTCCCGAGTTGCCTCCGCTATGCCGGCGCCGCCGCGCCTGAGCTCGTTGGCGTAGGAGATGTAGACCACCGCGGTCTGCACCGACACGCCGAACAGCGCGAGGAATCCGATGCCGGACGAGACGGAAAACGGCGTGCCGGTGAGCGCGAGCGCCAGGATCCCGCCCACCGGGGCCGAGAGGAGGACTCCGGCCACCGTGATGACGGGGAACTTGAAGTTGCTGTAGAGCGCGAAGAGGATCAGGAAGATCAGGAAGAGGGTCAGCGGCAGTACGACCTGCAGCTGGCTCCGGGACGCCGTGTAGTCCTGGTACTCCCCACCCCAGGCGACGCGGTAGCCCGAGGGAATCTTGACCTTGGCGGCGACCGCGCGCCGGGCGTCCTCGACCGCGCCGGCCAGATCCCGCCCCTCAACGGAATACTGAATCCCGATGAAGCGGGAGCCGTTCTGCCGGTAGATGAACGACGCTCCGCTCGCGATGCCGATGTCCGCCAACTCACCGAGGGGGAGCTGCTGTCCCCCCGGCGTTGCCACCAGAATGTTGCGGATCTCCTCCGGGGATTCCCGGAATCTCGGCTCCAAGCGCAGGACCAGATCGAACAGCCGCTCTCCCTGCACCACCTGGGTGGCGGCAACCCCACCGACCGCCGCCTCGATCAGATGATTGATGTCGTCCACGTTCAGTCCGTACCGGGCGATCTTGGCGCGGTCGATGTTGACCGTGAGGCTGGGCTGCCCCAGCTCCTGCACCAGCGTCACGTGACTGATGCCGCGCACGTCTGCCAGCACGTGCTTGATCTCCTTGCCCTTGGTCTCGAGCGTCTGGAGGTCGGGGCCGAACACCTTCACGTCCAGAGCGCTCTTGAGGCCGGTCTCCGCCTCGTCCACCGCGTCCTCGGCCGGCTGCGTGAAGTTGAAGATGATCCCGGGAAACGCTTCCAACCGGCGGTCGATCGCGTCCACCAGGTCCTGTTTCCGGTGATACCGTCCGTGCCATTCGCGATAGGGTTTGAGCCCCACGTAGAACTCGGCATTGAAGAATCCGGTGGGGTCAGTGCCGTCGTCGTCGCGCCCGTGCTCGTCGGCGACGGCCGTCACCTCCGGAAACGACCGGAGGATCGCCCGGATCTGAGGCACCACGCGCGACGACTCATCGAACGAAATGGTGTACGGCATGGTGGCGCGGACCCAGATCGCGCCCTCGTCGAGGTGGGGCATGAACTCCGCGCCAACCCGGGTCGCGAGCAGGAGCGAGAGCGCAAATGCGGCACCGGAGCCGGCGACGGTGACCCACGGATGGGCCAGGCTCCAGTCGAGGCCCCGCTGGTACGCGGACTTGATCGCCTCGAGGACAGGGTTCCTGCGCTCGATCACGCCCTTCCGCAGGACCCAGGAGCAGAGCACCGGGAGCAGCACGAGGGTGAGCAACAGCGACCCGGCCAGGGCGAAGATCATCGTGTCCGCCATCGGCGAGAACAGCTTGCCCGAAGGACCTGAGAGCACGTAGATCGGCAGGAACCCGGCGACGATCACCGCCACCGCGTAGAAGATCGGCCGGTCTACTTCGGCGGCCGCCTCGATGATTACGTCGGTGATCCGATACGGCGTGCCATGCCGGAGTGCCAGCTGGCGATGGATGTTCTCGACCATGACCACCGCGCCGTCCACCAGGATGCCGAAGTCGATGGCGCCGATAGACAGGAGGTTCGCGGGAATGTGCTTGAGATCGAGGCAGATGAACGCGAACAGGAGTGACAGCGGAATGGTCGCGGCCACGATCAACCCGGAACGGGCATCGTAGAGGAACAAGACCAGCACCACGACAACCAGGACAATGCCCCGGAGGAGGTTATCCTCGACCGTTCGGGTGGTCAGCGCGACCAGATCGCTCCGGTCGTAGAACGGCCGTACCTTGACGTCCTTGGGAAGGACGCTGTCGTTGAGCTCACGGGTCTCGGCTTCCACCCGCTGCAACACGGTCTGCGCCTGCTCGCCCTTGCGGAGGAGAATCACCCCCTCGACCGCGTCGTTTCGCTCATTGAACCCGAATTGCCCGAGGCGCGGCGCGTGCCCGATCACGACTCGCCCCACATTGCTGACCAGAACCGGCGTCCCGTCGCGGTTCGCCAGCACGATATTGCCGATGTCCTCGGTGGTCGCGACCCGGCCGAGCCCGCGCACGTAGTAGAACTGACCGCCTTCCGAGTAGAAGCCGCCGCCGGCGTTGCCGTTGTTCGCCGCGAGCGCGGTCGCCACGTCCGCGACGGAGAGCTTGGCGCCGGCGAGGCGAGCGGGATCCAGCAGCACCTGATACTGCATCGTCTCCCCGCCCAGGGTCGCGACATCCGCCACGCCGGCCACCGATTTGTATTGCCGGGCGATGACCCAATCGTTGATGATCTTGAGGTCGGTTGCGCTCCGCTCCGCGCTCTCGACCACATAGCGATAGACCAGGCCCGAGGGAGAGAAGAGCGGAGACACCGAGGGCGTGACGCCCCCCGGCAGCGATGCGTCGGGGAGCCGCTCGAACACCTGTTGCCGGGCGAAGTAGTTGTCCGTGCCCTCCTCGAACGTCATCCGGACGTCCGACAGGCCGTAGAGCGAGATCGACCGGGTGGTGCGCATCCGGGCGAGGCCGTTCATCTCTACTTCGAGCGGGACGGTGATCAGCCGCTCCACTTCCTCGGCGGCGTGCCCGGGCCACTGGGTGATCACCTCGACCATGGGCGGGGAGAGGTCGGGATAGGCGTCCACCGGAAGCCGGGAGAACGACCACGCGCCCACCGCGGCGATCAGCACGGTGACCAACCCGACCAGGAACCGTTGCCGCAGCGACGCGCCGACGACCCGGTGAATGAACGAGTCGGGGGCCTCCATCACTGACTCTCCCCGAACTGGAGGAACAGGCCGCCCTGGGTCACCACTCGATCTCCGGGCGTCAACCCGCTGGTCACCTCGATGCGCGGCCCCACGTGCGACCCGAGCCGCACCGGGCGGCGGGTAAATCCGTTCCCCGGCCCGGCAAGAAAGACAAAGGGCAGGTTCTGCGCGTCCCGCAATACGGCCGAGGCCGGCAGTAGCAGGCCGGTCTTGGGCCGCCGCGAGCGGATACGGACCCGGACGAACATGTCGCGCTTGAGCACGTCGCTGGCATTCCGAGTGACGACGCGGACGTCGGTAGCCCGGGTGTCGGGGTTTACCAGTGCGCCGACGTAGCTGACACGACCCGGATAGGTTCGCGTGGTATCATCGGTGAGCTGCACCTCGGCCGAATCACCCGCGGCGACGTAGGGCAGCTCGGCCTCGAACACGTGCGCCATGGCCCACACACTGGAGAGATCGGCGACGGTGAAGCAGGGCGTGCCGGCCTGCAGCAGCTGACCCGGCGTGATCAGCCGCTCGACCAGCGTCCCGGAGATTGGCGCGCGGATGGCGCTCTGAGGTCCCGGAGCCGGCCGGTGCTCGCGAATGGCCGCGATGGCGGCCGAGTCCACGCCGAGCGACCGGAGCTGCTGCAGCGCGGCGTCCCGATCAGCCGCGGCGGTGGCGGCGTCGGTCTCAGCCTGCTCCAGCTCGCGGCGGGCGAGCGCATCGTTCTTGAAGAGCTGCGCGTCGAGATCCGCGATCCGCTGGAGGTTCGCCGCCGTGGCCTCCGCCTTCCGATAGGCCGCGAGGTCGGCGGCGAAGTCGGGGGAGGCAACCACCGCCAGGGCCTGGCCTCGAGCCACGCGGGCGCCCGGCTGAACCAGGACGCGCGACACCGGGCCGGAGATGGGGGACAGGACCTGGGTGCTGATGTCGCCGTTGAACGCCACGGTGCCGGTCACCTCGATCGCCGGGCGGAACGTCGTGGCGGTCACCGCTGATACCTCGAGCCGGGCGCGCTGCTGCGCTGTCAGGGTCTCGCCGGGTTGCTGGGCCGGATCGGGATGGGCCCGGTCGGCGGCGCCGCACGCGGCGAGTGTCAGGCCGGCCGTGAGCACGGCGGCGCGCGGCCATGGGTTAGTGGTCATGCGACTCCCCCGGGGAAACAGGGTCCAGCGGTGCCCCCACCGCGCGTTCCAGGTCGGCGCGCGCGTCATTCGCCGCGCCCAGCGCATCCGCGAACTGGCTCTCGGCGTCGAGCAGCGTCCGGCGGCTGTCGAGGACTTCGAGCGCCGACGATCCTCCGAGTCCGTAGCTGGTCAGGGCGATCTCGTAGGCGCGACGGGCTTCCGGCAGCAGATCGTCCCGGAGGTATTGCGCCTGGCGCAGGGCAGTCGCCGCCGTGGCGTAGGTGGTCCGCACGTCTTCATCCACCTGGGCCACCAGATCGCGATAGGCGGCCTCGAGCTCGAGCTCGTGATGGCGCGACTCGGCGACCTCGCCGCGCCGGTGATTCCAGAAGAGCAGCGGCAGCGTGAAGCCGATGGTACCGGTGTAGGAATCGGGCACGCCGGGGAAGATGGTCTTGTCGAAACCCACCGACAGATCGGGCAGCCAATACTGGCTCGCCAGCGTCGTCGCAGCGCGGGCGCCCGCCCGCTGACTCGCGAGGCCATGCAGCTCCGGGCGGGACGCCTGGGCGGCCGCGATCAGCGGCTCGAGGTCGGGCAGGTCGCCGGGCACCGCGAGTGAGTCCGCGGCCACAACCATGGCACCCAGCATTCGACCGAGAAGGCGATTCAGGGTGGCGCGCGCATTCGAGATGTCCCGCTGGTTGGCGAGGAGCGCGTTCTCGGCAGCGGCGACGTCCACCTTGGCCTTCAACACATCCAGCCTCGCCGCGGTCCCGCCCTCGAAGCGAGCCTGGGTTTTCTGGAGGAACTGCTCCGCGAGGGTCTTGCTCTCGGTGAGATCGCTTTGGTGCTTGAGAGCGACGAGCAGCGCATCGTAGGCCTGGGCCGTCTGCGACGCGGTTGCCTGCCGCAGCTGGGTGTAGGCGAACTCGGCCGCCCGGAGGTCGGCGCGGCTGACGTTGCCTTTCAGGTGGAACTTCTGCGGGAAGGGGACCGTCAACGCGACGCCGATATCGCTGCCAGCGTTGGCCCCAGGGCCGCTCAAGGTCGTCATCCCCGACACTGACGGATCGGGGAAAGCCGTGGCCTCCACCACGCGGGCGCGCGCCTGCTCGATCTGCTCTCGCGCTACCGTCAGCACCGGGTTGCGCGCCAGAGCGGTATCGATGGCGTCG
>DASQPE010000187.1:0-2277 GCA_035644115.1 Gemmatimonadales bacterium | reverse complement strand
CGTGTCCGTGACCGTCACGATCCGGTGCGGCACCTCGCGCTTCAGCACCGCCGGCACGAAGTCCGGCGTCCAGCCCTGGATCTTGTGCGGCGTGAACGGCTTGCCCGACAGCAGCGCCGCGCCCGCGGGCTCCGAGGCGATGATCTGCACCTACGGCCGCGCCAGACGCACCATCTCGCCCGCCCCGGTCAGCGTGCCCCCGGTGCCCCAGCCGGTGACGAAGTAATCGAGCCGCCTGCCGGCGAAGTCCTGCAGGATCTCCGGCCCGGTGGTGTTGCGGTGGTAGGCCGGGTTGGCCTCGTTCTCGAACTGGCGCGCGAGGAACCAGCCATGCTTCTTGGCGAGTTCCGCGGCCTTGCGCACCATGCCGCTGCCGCGCTCGGCGGCGGGCGTGAGAATCACCTTCGCCCCCATCAGGCGCATGATCTTGCGGCGCTCGACCGAGAACGACTCGGCCATGGTGGCGACGAACGGATAACCCTTGGCCGCGCACACCATGGCGAGCGCGATCCCGGTGTTGCCGGAAGTGGCCTCGACCACCGTCTGGCCGGGCTTGAGCGCGCCGCTCCGCTCGGCGTCCTCGATGATGGCGATCGCGAGGCGGTCCTTGACGGACGCGAGCGGATTGAAGAACTCGCACTTCACGTACATGGTGACGTGCTTGGGTGCGAGGCGCTGGATTCCGACGATCGGGGTCTTGCCGATCGTGCCGAGTATGTTGTCGTAGATCATGACGTCCTTCTACGCTCCCTTTGATTGCGCCCACAAGCATCGCGGAGGTATCTGCTTAAGAGCGCCGGTTATGATCGCATGATCAGATTGCAGAAGCTGCTGGCGCAGGCGGGCCTGGGGTCGCGCCGCACCATCGAGGAGTGGATCCGCGCCGGCCGCGTGAGCATCGGCGGCCGCCTCGCCCAGCTCGGAGATCGCGCCACGAGCGCCGACGAGGTGCGCCTCGACGGGGCGAAGCTCGACCTCGATGGCGCTGCAGCCGCTTCCCGGGAGCTACTCCTTTATTACAAGCCGGTCGGCGAGGTGACCACCCGCAGCGACCCGCAGCGCCGGCCGACCGTGTTCGAGCGGCTGCCGCCGCCGCGCCAGGGACGCTGGATTGCCGTCGGACGGCTGGACGTGAACACCGCGGGGCTCCTGCTCCTGACCACGGATGGGGAACTCGCCCACCGCCTCATGCACCCCTCGAGCGAAGTGGAGCGCGAGTACCTGGTGCGGCTGCGCGGCCGGCCGGGGCCGCAGGTCCTGAGCCAGTTGCTGGCTGGAGTGCAGCTGGAAGACGGTCCGGGGCGCTTCGATCGGATCAGCGGCCCGGACGAAGAGGGCGCGGGGCGCGGCCACAGCACCTTGCGGGTCGTGCTGCACGAGGGGCGCAACCGCGAGGTGCGCCGGCTGTGGAGCGCAGTGGGTTTCGAGGTCAGTCGCCTGCTGCGCATCCGCTACGGCTCGGTCGAATTGCCCCGCGACCTGCGCCCCGGTGAGGCACGCAGCGCCGATCCCGCCCTGATCGAGGCCCTGGAACGCTCGATCCGCGCCACCGGGCGGCCCCGCTCGCGGTCCGGGTCCCCGGGTGAGCCGGCCAGGCATGAAACCCCGGTTGAGGCCCTGCGGCGGGGGGGTCCAGCCCAGCGCCGCGGGGCGAACCGGCCTCCCGGCGGCCGACCCCCAAGCAAATAACGGGCCAGCATGCATTGACACGCCAGGACCCCGAAATCAAAATACGCGGCTCGTTTTGCGGAGGGGTACCCAAGCGGCCAACGGGAGCAGACTGTAAATCTGCCGGCTTACGCCTTCGAAGGTTCGAATCCTTCCCCCTCCACCAGACGGCGCGGGGAAGGACGCGCGGGCCTGTGAGGTTCGGCCGGCAGATTGGGCGTCCATCAGCGCGGGTGTAGTTCAATGGTAGAACCTCAGCCTTCCAAGCTGATGACGTGGGTTCGATTCCCATCACCCGCTCCAGCTTAGGTCCGCAGAGCCCATGTAGCTCAGTTGGTAGAGCACGTCCTTGGTAAGGACGAGGTCACCGGTTCAATCCCGGTCGTGGGCTCCAGTCGACCGGGTAACCGGGGTTGAGTTGAGAGTTGGTTTGTCGGGAATTTTCGGCGCCGCGCTGCGAGCGCGTTGCGCCTTTTCGAGGGAACTTCCATGTCCAAAGAGAAATTCGAGCGCAACAAGCCGCACGTGAACGTGGGGACGATTGGGCACGTTGACCACGGCAAGACGACCTTGACAGCGGCGTTGACGAAGGTGATGGCCGAGACGCAC
>DASQPE010000186.1:0-6158 GCA_035644115.1 Gemmatimonadales bacterium | reverse complement strand
CTCGACCGGTGCCATCAACCTCGACGCCGCCACCGGCATCGGCGGTGTGCCCCGCGGCCGCATCACCGAGGTCTACGGCCCCGAGTCGTCCGGCAAAACCACGCTCTGCCTCCATCTGGTCGCCAACGTGCAACGGGGCGGTGGTGTCGCGGCCTACGTCGATGCCGAGCACGCGCTCGACATCGAGTACGCCAAAAAGCTGGGCGTCGACGTCGAGAACCTGCTGGTATCGCAGCCGGACACCGGCGAGCAGGCGCTCGAGATCGTGGAGATCCTGGTGCGCTCGGGCGCGGTGGACCTGGTCGTCATCGATTCGGTTGCGGCTCTGGTGCCCAAGGCGGAAATCGAAGGCGAGATGGGCGACAGCCACATGGGGCTGCAGGCCCGGCTCATGAGCCAGGCGCTCCGCAAGCTCGCCGGCGCCATCAACCGCTCCAACTGCGCGGTCGTCTTCATCAACCAGCTCCGGGAAAAGATCGGCGTCATGTTCGGCAACCCGGAGACCACCACCGGCGGCAAGGCGCTCAAGTTCTACGCCTCGCTCCGGCTCGACATCCGTCGCATCGGGCCGGTCAAGGAGCGCGAGGCGGTGATCGGGAGTCACGTGCGGGTCAAGGTCGTCAAGAACAAGGTCGCGCCCCCGTTCCGCCAGGCCGAGTTCGACGTGATGTTCGACGAGGGAATCAGCCACACCGCGCTCCTGGTAGACCTCGCCGCGGAAGCCGGCATCATCCAGAAGTCCGGGGCCTGGTATTCCTACGGCGACCAGCGGATCGGCCAGGGCCGGGAGAATGCGAAGCTTTTCCTGCGCGACAACTCGGCGCTGATGACCGAGGTCGAAACCAAAGTGAAAGAGGTGCTCGGGATGAAGGCAGCCGTGGTCGGAGCGGGCGCCGAGGATCCGGAATGACCGAGCTGGTCGGTTCCCCGGTCCGCCCGCCTGCCATCACGGCCATCGAGCCGGATCCACGGCGTCCCGGTAGCGTCCGGATCCTGGTGAACGGCCGCTCGTTCGCGACGGTCGATGCCGAGGCAGCCGGCGGAGTCGAACGGGGCGGCGTGCTCGAGGCCGAGGTGGGCGACCGGCTGGCCCGGGCGGCCGACGTCGAGGCCGCATACCGGACGGTGCTGCGCGCGCTCGAGCGCCGTCCGCATGCGCGGGCCGACCTGGGCCGCCGGTTGCTGCGTCGCGGCCTGGCGGCTGAGGCCGTAGAGGCCGCGCTAGCTCGTGCCGATCGCGCGGGGCTGCTCGACGATCTCGCGTTCGCGCGGCATTACGTCGCCACCCGCGCGGAGCGGGGGCGCGGACCGGCCCGTCTGGCCCGCGACCTCATGGCCATGGGGGTCGCCCGGTCCTCGATCGACCTGGCTCTCACCGAGCAGTGGCCCGAGGAAGACGACCGGCGGGCGCTCCCGGCCGCGCTCGCCGCCAAGCGCGCGGCGCACCTCGGCGGCCTGACCCGCCCGGTCAAACGCCGGCGGCTCCTGGCGTTTCTGGCTCGGCGGGGCTTTACCGGGCGGGATGCGATCGAGGCGGTGAACGCCGCGTTGGGCGGTTAGCGATCGGCGGTTGGCTGCTGGTATATTTTCCCGGATGCGCTCCGCCGACATCCGCCGGCTCTTTCTCGACTTCTTCGTTGCCCGGGGGCACCGCGAGGTGCCCTCTTCGTCCCTGGAACCCAAGGACGATCCCACCCTGCTGTTCACCAATGCCGGCATGGTGCAGTTCAAGCGCGTCTTTCTCGGCCAGGAACGGCGCGACTACGCTCGGGCGACAACTTGCCAGAAGGTCGTGCGGGCCGGCGGCAAGCATAACGACCTCGAGCAGGTGGGCCATACCAAGCGGCACCACACCTTCTTCGAGATGCTGGGAAACTTCTCGTTCGGAGACTACTTCAAACGCGACGCGATCGGTTTCGCGTGGGAGCTTGTCACCGGGTCGGATTTTCTCGGCCTCCCGCCCGAGCGCCTGCGGGTCAGCGTGCATCACAGCGATCAGGAAGCGGGGGCCCTGTGGGGCGAGATTGCCGGCCTTCCCGCTCACCGGATCTACCGGCTCGGCGACGAGGACAACTTCTGGCAGATGGGCGACACCGGGCCGTGCGGACCCTCCACTGAGATCTTCGTCGATCTGGAGTGGCCGCCCGGGCGGGAGCGGGCGGGAGCGGGCGGGAGCGGACAAGACGCCGTGATTCCCCAGGCGGAGTTCGAGCGTTTGGCCGAAGCGGGCCGGTTCCTCGAGATCTGGAACCTCGTGTTCATGCAGTTCGACCGCGCGGCCGATGGGACGCTCACTCCGCTGCCCCGGCCGTCGGTGGATACCGGGGCCGGTCTCGAGCGGATCGCGGCCGTTATGCAGGGCGAGGACGATAACTTCCATACCGATCTCTTCCGTCCGCTCCTCACTCGAATCGGTGAGCTGGTCGGCCGGCCATACGACTACGTGCACGACCATGACCCGGACGATAGCGTGCGGGCCCGCAGCACCTCATACCGCGTGCTTGCCGACCACGCACGGGCGGTGAGCTTCCTGCTGGCCGACGGGATCTATCCGGGCAACGAGGGCCGCGGCTACGTGCTCCGCCGCATTCTCCGCCGGGCCGTGCGGCATGCGTGGCTGCTGGGCCGCCGTGAGCCGACGCTCGCGCCGCTCACCGACGTCGTCGTGCAGGAGATGGGGAGCGCGTATCCCGAGCTGATCGCCAAGGCCAAATTTCTCCACGATACCACCCAGGCGGAGGAGGAGCGGTTCCTCGAGACCATCGCCGGCGGCCTGGGGCGACTGGAGGAGATCTTCGCGACCGGCGCCACGACAATCGGCGGCGAGGAAGCGTTCAAGCTCTACGACACGTTCGGGTTTCCCATCGACCTCACCGAGATCATCGCGGGCGAGCGCGGCGTGAGCGTGGACCTGGCGGGTTTCGAACACGCGCTCGACGAGCAGCGGGAGCGGTCGCGGGCGGCGCGCCGGGACGCGACGGTGGGGGTCAATGCCGCGCTGGTCGCGCCGGACGGCGCGCTGCGGCGGCGGCCAGGGCAAGGCCCGGCGGTGCACGCCAAAGACCCGACGGCCTGGCGCCCGGTGAAACGGGGAAAGCAGAAGTTCGTGGGCTACGAGCGGACCGAGACCGACTCGGATCTGCTGGCGTTTCGGCAGACCGGCGACTGGGTCGAGCTGTTGCTCCGGGAAAATCCGTTCTATGCCGAATCGGGCGGCCAGGTCAGCGACACCGGTTCCGTCGCCGGCCAAGGCTGGACGGTCGAGGTGGATACGGTGCGAAAGGATCCGGCTAAGGGGACCGTAGTCGCGGGCCGGTTCGACGAGCCGTTCGATCCGACGCCGGTCGCGGCAATGGTAGACGCGCCGCGGCGCCGCAACATCGAGCGGAACCACAGCGCCACCCACCTGGTGCATCTGGCCCTTCGGCGACATCTCGGCGCCCACGCCCGGCAGGCCGGGTCGCTGGTCGACCCGGAGCACCTCCGCTTCGATTTCACCCACCAGGGGCCGATCGACGCCGAGACGCTCCGCGCCATCGAGCGCGACGTCAACGAGCAGGTCTGGGCCAACTACGAGACCAGCACCCGCGAGATGCCCTACCGCGATGCCCTCGACCTGGGCGCGATGGCGTTCTTCTCGGAGAAGTACGGCGATGTAGTTCGAGTGGTGCGCATGGGCGACTCGATCGAGCTCTGCGGCGGTACCCATGTCCGGAGCTCCGGGCAGGTCGGGCTGTTCCGCTTCACCGGGCAGGGCGGCGTGGCCGCCGGCGTCCGCCGTATCGAGGCCGTCACCGGGCCGGTGGCCTACGCGCTGCTCGAGGCGCTGGACGACCGGCTCGCGAAAGCCGCGGAGCGGCTCAAGTCTCAGCCCGAGCACATCGCCCGCAAGATCGATCAGCTGCTCGAGGAGCGGCATCGGCTCGAAGCCCGCTTGCAGGAGGCGCTCCGGTCGGGCGGGGCCGCGGCGACCGAGGGTGAGGTGGTCCAGGTGGACGGTGTGCAGCTGACCATCGCGGAGACTTCGACCGAAGACCGCAACGAGCTGGGCCAGATCGCCGACACGTTTCGCGAGGGGCGGCGCAGTGCCGTGCTGGTCCTCTTCGGGACCGCGGGGCGCGGCGCCATTCACGTCACCCTGAGCGAGGATCTGGTGAGCGCGGGCCGGAAGGCCGGCGACCTGGTCAATCGCATCGCGGCCGTGAGCGGGGGAAAGGGCGGCGGCCGGCCTCATTTCGCGTCTGCCGGGGCCGGCGACCCGGCCCGCCTCGCCGACGCGCGGGCGCAGACACCGGCCCTGGTCGCCGCGTGGCTCGGGAACGGCGGGTGACGGCCCCGGAGCCGGCGCCCTGCCCCCTGAGCATCTGGCTCGAGCGGCACACCGCGCTGGCGCCCGACGCGCTCCGTCGGACAGTGGCCGACTACGCCGGCCGGGTGGTCGGCGGCTCCAGCATTGCGGGGTCGCTGGCCAAGGCGGGCCAGGCCGCCTTGCGGCGCGCGCTCGAGCATGCCGGCGATCGTTCGGCCGCGCTCGATCTCCTGGCCGCCGACGCCCTGGTCACGCTGGCCCTGCTCGCGCAAGCGGAGCAGGGCGCCGAGGGCCTTGCTGCCTTCGCCCAGGACATTCTTCAGGCCCATCGACCCGGCTCGTGATCGATCTCCATTCGCATCTCATCCCTGCGGTGGACGACGGCGCTCGCACCGTCGACCAAGCCGTCGCCACCCTGCGCGAGATGGCGCGACAGGGTGTGACGGACGTTTGCCTGACGCCCCATCTCGCGGCCAGCCGGGCGGAGGAGGGCGTGCCGTCGCGATACGACTCGGCGTTCGAGCTGCTGCGCGCTGCCGCCCCCACGGCCCCCCAGCTCCACCGCGGCGCGGAGGTCATGCTGGATCGCCCGCTGGGCGAGGCCGCGGCAGCGAATCCGGCCGTGCGGCTCGGCGGCTCGCACTACATCCTGGTCGAGTTCCCTCGCATGGTCGCCGGGGCGGCCGTGAACAACGCGCTGGCGCACGTGGGCTCGCTCGGGCTGGTGCCGATCCTGGCGCACCCCGAGCGCTACACCTCCTGCTCGGTGCACGCGGTAGAGCGATGGCGGAGGACGGGAGCGTTCATGCAGGTCGACGCGACCACCCTGCTCTCCCCCCGCGGGCGCGGCGAGCGGGCTCGGCAGCTGATCATTACCGGGCTGGCCGACATCCTGGCGGCCGACAATCACGGGGACTCCCGGATGCTGGCCGCAGGCCGGCGCATGATCGAGGAGCACGGCGGTGACGCCCAGGCCGAGCTGCTCACCTGCTACAATCCGGCCGCCATCCTGGCCGACCAACCGATGCGGATGGTGGAGCCGCTCGAGCTCAAGAGCTCCCTGCTCGAGCGGCTACGCCGGCTGCTCAGCTCGGCCGACCAGTGAGCCGGTCGCGCGGTCGAGCCCGCCGAGACCGTCCCATCGGATGATTCATCTTCTCTTCACCGGCGGCACGATCTCCATGCACCACGATCCGGCCGCCGGCGGCAACGTGCCCGCGCACGACGGAGAGCAGCTCGTGTCGCTGGTGCCGGGGCTCGACCGGATCTCGCCTTTTCGGATCGAGAACTGGGCCCGTCTGCCGGCGGCGCACCTGGGCCCCGAGCGGCTCTGGGCGCTGCGGAGCCGGGTGTGCGAGATCCAGGCGGAGGCGACGGGAGGCAAGGGGCCGAACGGCATCGTGATCACGCACGGGACCGACACGATCGAGGAGACGGCTTACCTGCTCGCGCGCACCCTCGATCCCGCCGTCCCGGTCGCGATCACCGGTGCGATGCGCACGTCGAGCGACGCCGACTGGGATGGTCCCCGGAATCTGCGGGACGCGGCCACCGTTGCCGCGAGCCCCGCGAGCGCTGGCCGAGGCGCCATGGTGGTGTTCGCGGGAAACGTCTTCGCCGGGCACGAAGCAGTGAAGACCGACACGGTTCGGCTCGACGCCTTCTCCGCTCCTCATGGGGCGGCGGTCGGCAGGGTGAGAAACGGGTGGGTGGACTACGGGCTGTCCGCCCGCCCGCCTGCCCGCCTGCCCGCCCGTAGCCTGTCACCCAGGGTGGCGCTGGTCCCGATGGTGATCGGAGACCGGGGCGAGCTGCTCGACCTGGCCCGCCCCGGGCATGACGGAGTGGT
>DASQPE010000185.1:0-5753 GCA_035644115.1 Gemmatimonadales bacterium | reverse complement strand
GCCGGCGGATTCCTGTGGCGCCCGGTGTCGAGCTCATCGTAGATGACCGCCATCCGGCCCTCCGACGGCCGGACGCAGCGGCGGCGCTCGCGGCGGGCGTCCGCGGGGTTCTGGAGGGACTGCTGCAGGCGAACTGAACCCTACCCGTCGGGCCGCTACACGCCCCCGTCCGGGGGATCCCAACCTGCGGGCTCGTCGCCCCCCAACCATTGGAGGACGGTCGCATGGGCCTGATTCTGCCACTGGCTGTCGGCGTGGTGATCGCACTCTGGATCGTGGGCGCCTACAACGGCCTCATAACGCTCAAGAACCGGGTAGTGAACGCCTGGAAGCAGATCGACGTGCAGCTCAAGCGGCGCCACGACCTGATTCCAAACCTGGTGAACACCGTCAAGGGCGCGATGGAGTTCGAGCGCTCCACCCTGGAGGCGGTGATCACGGCGCGCAACAAGGCGGTGAGCGCTACCGGGGTCCGGGCGACCGCCCAGGCCGAGGGCGAGCTCAGCCAGGCGCTGGGGCGCCTGTTCGCGCTGACTGAGAACTACCCGGATCTCAAGTCCAACCAGAACGTGCTGCAGTTGCAGGAGGAGCTGACCAGCACGGAGAACAAGATCAGCTTCGCCCGCCAGGCCTACAACGACACCGCGACCGACTACAACACCAGGCAGATGGTGTTTCCGACCAACCTGGTGGCCGGCCTCGCGAAGGCCTCGCCGGCCGAGCTCTGGGAAATCGAGGATGCAGCCGAGCGGGCGGTTCCGACGGTCGATCTGTCGATGCCCAAGCCTCCGGCGGCGTGAGCGATACCGACCTCTTCGCCCAGCAGGACGCAAACCGGCGGCGGTCGGGTTGGTTGGTTGCAGGGTTCATCCTCTTCTTCGCCTGGGTCGGCTTCGGGGGCGACGTCGCGTTCGCCCTCCTCACCCGGGATGCTCCCGCCAGCAGCTACCACCACGTAGTGCCGTTCATCGGGATTGTCGCCACCCTCATCGCCGGGGGAATCTGCTGGTATGCCTGGCGGTTCGGCGCCGAGCGGGTGTTGTGGGCGACCGGCGCGTGGGAGCTCATCGAGCCGGCCACGCTGGAGCAGAAACAGCTGGCCAACGTGGTCGAGGAGATGGCCATCGCGGCCGGCCTCCCCAAGCCCCGGATCTGGATCGTCCCGGACGACGACCCCAACGCCTTCGCTACCGGCCGCGACCCGGCCACGGCCAGCATCGCGGTGACCGAAGGACTGCTCCAAACGCTCAACCGGGAGGAGCTGCAGGGCGTCGTCTCGCACGAGATGGCCCACATCCGCAATTTCGACACCCGCCTGATGACGCTGCTCGCCGCGATGGTGGGCGCGATCGCGCTCATGTCGGACGGGCTGGGGCGGGTCATGCGCGGCGGCGGGGTACGGCTGGGTGGGGAACGGGGCGGGCGGGAGGGGGGCAAGGGCGGCGGGAACCCGTTGGGCCTGATCGTCCTCGTGCTGTGGCTGCTGACGCTGGTGATCGCGCCGATCGTCTCCCGATTCCTCGCCATGGCGGTGAGCCGCAAGCGGGAGTATCTCGCCGATGCCACCGGCGCCCAGCTCACCCGTAACCCCGGGGCGCTGGCCTCCGCGCTGGAGAAACTGTCCGCCGCTGCCGCGCCCACGCGCGCGATCACGCGAGGCGCGGCCCATCTCTGTATCGTGGACCCGACCGCCAGTTCCCTGACCAACGTCGAGGGGTTCCTGGGCGACGTGTTTTCGTCGCACCCCCCCATTGCTCAGCGGATCATCCGACTCAAGGGGATGGCGTATCAGGACGCGAAGAAGCAGGCCCAGCCACAGACTGCGTGAAAAGTGAAAAGTGAAAGGGAGCTCGGTCGATCATCGGGGCCCCCTTTTCACTTTTACTTTTTACTTTTCACGCTTTTCTGTCCAACACCCCCAAGATCTCACCCACAAAGGTTCCTGGGTCAAACGGCAACATCATCACGTGGTCGGCGCCGGCGGCGGCGGCGGCGCTGCCGGTTCCCGCGGCCAGGGCGACTACCCGGTAGCGCCGGGCCGCCGGAGGCCGGAAGCCGCCCAGCGGGTCGGTGCCCGGAGCCCCGCCGCTCGCCGAGATCAGCACGAGGGTGACACCGGTGGCGCCGGCCGCCCGCTCGAGCTCCTCCTTCGTCGGGGCCCGGGCGACGGTGAACCCGGCTGTCCGAAGCAAGAGGGCCGCTACCCGGGCGATGGTCTCGTCGGGAACGGCCAGCACGACGGTGCCCCGCTGGACTGCCCGCACCGCGCCGCCGGCGGAAAGATCGAGCATCCGCAGGCCGCCCAGATACTCGGTCGACTGGGTGTCCCGGAGGTCCCGGATGCGCCGCAGGATATCCCGGATCCGGTCGAGCGAGGTCTTGATCGCTGCCAGGCCCGGACGGGACTGGTCGCTCGCGGTGGTGAGGAGCAGCTCCACCTCGGCGGAGGCAGCCATGAGGGGATTGTTGATCTCGTGGTGCAGCGTCACGGTCAGCTCGCCGATGGCCGCCAGGCGTTCGGTGCGCACCAGCTCCCGTTCCGCTGCCGCGAGGGCGGCACGCACGGCGCGATTGCGGCGGACCCGCTCGAGCACCTGGGGCAGCAGGTCGGCGAACGCCTGGTCCTTGGCCAGATAGTCGTCCGCTCCCTGGCGGAGGGCGCGGGCGGCGAGGGATTCATTTCCGTGTGCGGTCACCAGGATGACGGCGGGCGGCTGAGCTCTGCCGCGGAGGGTCTCGAGCAGATCGAGCCCGGTGACGTCCGGCAGCTGCTGGTCCAGCAACACGACGTCGGCACCCTCGGCCGCTGCCAGCGCCGCGCCTCCGGTGGTCACCAGGGTGGGAGCGGAGAAGCCGTGGGCCAGGAGGATCTGCTGGACCAGACGGGCCATGGACGGATCATCGTCCACCAACAGGATTCGGAGCCCGCCGCGCTCGGCGCCCCCGTCCCCGAGCGGGCTCACGCGGGCTGGTCGTCGAGGAAGACGAGGGCGGCGCGGCGGCCGACGACCTCGGCGAGAGCGGTGTAGACCGCCGAGTCGAGCACCGTGTTGACCAGGTCGCGCATGCGCTCCACCGCCACATGCGGCTCCATCTTTTCCTGGTAGGGACGGGACGTCGTGAGCGCGTCGTAGATCTCCACGGCGCCGATGATCCGCGCACCCAGGGGAATCGCTTCTCCCACCAGGCGGTCGGGATAGCCCTTCCCGTCCCAGCGCTCGTGATGGCTGCGCACGAACGCGATCACCTGATTCAGGTGCACGAGGGGAGAGAGGATCTGAGAGCCCACGACCACGTGTTGCTTGACGTGCTCGTATTCCGAGTCGGTCAGGGGCCCCTGCTTCGCGAGGACTTCTTCACGAATGCCGATCTTGCCGATGTCGTGCAGCCGACCGCCGGTACGAACCAGCTCGACCTCCTCGTCGGACCGCTGCATCTCCGCGGCCACCATGGCGGACATGTCGGCCACCCGGGCGGAGTGTCCCCGCAGGTATGGGTCCTTCGCCTCGAGCGCGTTCACCAGCGCCTCGAGCGTGGCGAGCGAGATCCGCTCCAGGTTCTTCCGCTCGAACTGTACCTCCGCCGTCCGAACGGCGACCTCTTCCTTGAGCCACTGGTTGAGATGCTGGCTGTCGAGCCGGGCCCGGCGCTCCCCGAGGGCCCGCTGGATCGCGCGCGCGAGGTGGGCGAGGTCGATCGGCTTGGTCAGGTAGTCCATAGCGCCCCGCTGCATGCACAGCGCGGCGCTGGTGGCATCGTTGACGGCGGTGAGCATGAGCAGCGCGACGTGAGGCTCGAGATCGATGATCTGGGGGACCAGGTCAATCCCGTTGGTGCCGGGCAGATTCACGTCCAGCAGCATGCCGGTCACCTTGTGCCGGCGGAGCAGGTCGACGGCCTCCTCCCCGGTTGCGGCCAGGAGCACCTCGTAGCCCTGCTGGACCAGAAACTTCCGCACAGCGTTACGGATGGCCTCTTCGTCATCCACGACCAGGATGGTTACCGGACCGTCGGTCAGCGGCACACGGACTCCGTCGCGGCGCAGCGGCCGCAGACCGTCGAATTCAACACGCCGGCCGTGGGGGGGAACCGCTGCCCGGCGAGAGGGGGGTGAGGGTTGGGTTGCCGGAAGCTAGGTCACCAACCGGGGCTGGTCAACGCTCTCCCGGTCTAGTCGATGAAATCCGCGACCACCCGCGCCGGGATCACCCCGGCCCGGTGGCCTTCATCCAGCAAGCGCTGAACCGCGGCCCGGCCGCGCGGGCCGTAGTCCACCGTCCACTGGTTCACGTACATGCCCACGAAAGCGTCGGTGCGCTCGTCGCTCAAACCGCGGCTGAACTGCCTGGCATGGGCCAGCGCGGGGGTCCGGTGCTCCAGCCCGTAGCGAATACTGGCCCGCAGGTCGCGGGCGATCTGCTCCATCAGCCGAGTGCCGAGATCGCGTCGTACGACGTTGCCCCCCAGCGGGAGCGGGAATCCGGTCTCACCCAGCCACCAGGCCCCGAGGTCGACCCAGAGCGCGAACCCCTGATCGGCATATGTGAGCTGACCTTCATGAATCAGGAGTCCCGCGTCCACCTGGCCCGCATCGACCGCCGCCTCGATCTCGTCGAACGGCAGCACGACGGCTTCGAACGACGGCTGGAACAGCTTGAGGGCGAGGTAGGCGGTAGTGAGCCGTCCGGGAACCCCGATCCGCCGGCCCTCTAGGGCCTGGCGGGGATCGTCCGGTGTCGCCGAGCGGGCCACCAGCCGGGGACCATAGCCGTCACCCATCGACGCGCCGCTACCCAGCAGAGCGTACCGGTCCGCGAGATGGGCGTAGGCGTGGATCGAGACGGCTGAGACCTCGAGCTCTCCGGCAAGCGCTCGGCGATTCAAGGTCTCGATATCGGCCAGCTCGTGGACGTAGCGGAGGTCGCCGGTGTCGATCTTCCCTTCCGCCAGCGCGTAGAACATGAACGCGTCGTCGGAGTCGGGGCTGTGGGCTACGTGGATGGTCTTGGTCATAGGGGCTCGTTTGAAGAAAGGCGTGAAAAGTGAAAAGTGAAAAGGGTGCTTGCGCTCGCGCCCTGAGTCCCCTTTTCACCTTTTACTTTTCACTTTTCACGTTCTTGGTTTCCGCCTCCGCCTTACGTCGGAACTCGTCGATCGCCGGCTGATGCTCCCGGTACTCCGGCCGGTTGGCTTTCTCTTCCGCCGGGAGATGCTGCAGGAAGTCCCGGTATGCCTGGCGCCGCATGGTATCGTTCTGGGCCAGGTCGGCGGCGGCGCCGCGAATGAGATAACCGAACAGGTGCCCGGGCCGGGCCGCCTCGATCGAGTCCGCCAGCGCCAGCGCCTCGGGCACCCCGCCCACCTGGAGCAGCAGGACCGCCGCGTGATAGCGGGCGTCGGTATCGACGGTATCCAGCTGACGGTACGCGCCGAGCGCCATCGGCGTGAAGGTCGTGACCGTGGCGGAGTCGCCCCGGTCGGCGGCGGTCATGATGCGGTTGAACAACCGGTCAAACCTCTCGCGGGGCGACATCTGGCTGATGTCGGGGGCAGCCCCGGCGGCCGCCCCGCTGGCGCGCGGTGTGGCGCCCCCCGCTCCCGGGTTGGCCATGTCAGGCACCACCGGTGCCGGCGCCGCCCGCTCGACCTGCCAGACAACCACCCCGACCAGAAGCGCCACGATCGTAGCCGCCACGATCCACGCAGTCTGGTCCGACCGGGCCGGCCGCGGGAGGCCAGTGCCGGCAGCCACC
>DASQPE010000184.1:0-15832 GCA_035644115.1 Gemmatimonadales bacterium | reverse complement strand
TCCGTCCGCGGCCGCGCGGCCCTCGGTCCGGGCCGCCGCGCTGGCGACCTGCTCCGGTGCCCGCTCCCAGCGTGGGTTTCGCCACGTACCGCCCGGCTCAGCCTGACCGTCGCGTGGGGCCCGGCCGGAGGTTGCGAATTCCCCAGGCCCGGACTGGTCCGGCTTCCTGGTTGGCTGGTGCGTTGGGTGGTGCGGGAGCACACGGTGTGACACGGATTCCGGCCGGCGCTCGAGCGCCGGTGGCTCGGTCGCCGAGATCTCGGGTCCATTAGTGGCGATCATCTGGGACGGGGTCGGCAGCGGGGCCCCACCGTCGGTGCGGAGCGCAGAGGCGGCCGGGCCGGGATTCACCGGGGCGACGGCCCGGGTCGAGGACACGGGGGCCAGATAGCTCGCCCCACCCCAGCCGACACCCAGCGCGACCAGGACGCTGGCAGCCCACGCAGCCCGCTGGCGGAACCGCTCCCGCTGGAACACGCGGGCCGCAGCGCGCCGCCGGATCTCCGCGATGGGCGGCGCCACCGTTCCCCGGGGCGCGAGTCGCGCCAGCATGGCCGTGGTCCGGTCGCGGAGCGCCGCGATCTCGTCGCGCGCGCCCCGGCACGGGGTGCACTCGGCGAGATGGCTCTCGATCTCCACGCACCGGAGGCGATTCAGTGCCTGGTCGAGATAGGCGTGCAGTTCCGCTTCAGGAATGTGCGGCATGATCCCCCAGGTGCTGCCGTCCATGGGCGGCGATCAGTCGCTTTCGAGCCCGCGCCAGTGTGGTACCCACGGCGCCCACGGCAAGGCCGGTTTGCGCCGCGATCTCCGGATAGCTCAGCCCTGCATCCCACAGTAGCAGGATTTCCCGGTCCCGCGGCGTGAGCGTTCCCAATGCATCCTGAACCGCCGCGATCTGCTCGTCCCGCTCCACCTGGTCCTCGGCGGAGGGTTCGAAGGTCGGCTGGGCGACCGGGTCGCCCTTGAGGAGGGTCAGGTGCCGCTTCCGGCGAACGGCCGCCCGGGCCTCGTCGCGCGCCAGATTGGCAGCAACCGCGAAAACCCAAGCCCGGGGCTTCTCCGGCCGGTGTGCGAGCGCCCGGACAAAGACCTCCTGCGCCAGGTCTTCGGCCCGTTCGGCATCCCACACCTTCCGGTACAAAAATCGGACTACGGCCGTGTACGTCGATGCGTAGAGGGCCTCGAACTCGTCGCTCACCACACCCTCCGGCCCGCGAAGGCCGGCCAGTTCTGGGAATGCTCGCCCACCGGTGTCGCCACTATGACGCCAACCGATGGCCAGACTTGCACAAGCGAGGTCCGCCTCAGCCCGGCCCACGGTGTCGTCGGCCCGCGAAGACGCAGCCGGGGTGAAGGCCTTCACCCTTGGGCGGCCAGTCGCTGCAGAGGTCGGGTTTGGCGGGGCGGCCATCGGTCCGTTTACGTCCGTGCAGCGTGCAACTGGTTTGGTTCGGGCCGAGATACCCGCAGGCGGAGATAATCTCGGCCTCCAGGGAGAAATCCCCCGGCCGGGCCACCTTGCACAAATAAGGTGATTTCCGGGCTCGCACCAGTGCCTCGAGCCGGCGCTGCCGACGGGTGCACATGATTTCGATCTGAAGGTCGCGGCAGCAGGCGCCACCCCGGGTATGGTCTGCGGTTTGGCACGGAGCCGTGGCACAGGGGTTGTCGCCGCTCAACACCGGGAGCTGGCCCCGGGGGAAGCGGAGCTCCCGCGTCGTAATCCGCATGTCCTCGACCACCCTGAACTCGTCGCCCCCGAACTGGCGGGGTTGGGGTGGCTGGGGCCGGCCCCGGGGCGTCGGCCCCTCGAAGCCATGGGCCCGGCAGCGAGCCCCGCCGTTCTCGGCCTGGAGGTAACGGCAGGGAACGTGAAGCACAGCATCGGCGTAGAGATCGCCGTCCCCCTCCCACAGGTCGCCGAACGTGATGTGCTCGGTGTGGCCCAGCAACCAGGTGCCTTCGTGATCGAGCGATGCCGGTCCCTCGTCGAGGCCACCGACACGCAGCAATACGCGCAGGCTCCGACAGTGTGCGCCGAGGCCGGTGCAGGCGGGCACGTCTCTGCTATGGGGCTTGCTTCGCTGGGTTCGGGTTGCCAGATTGACGCCTCAAAGTGGCCTTGTGAAACGGTTCACAATCGCCTGCCGGCCATTGCGGTGGGTGCCCCGGCTGAAAGACCAACGTCCACGTTTTCGGAGGCAGATCAGCGATGCGCATCACTACCTTGGCGGCGGGGCTGGCCCTTGGTGTGGCGGCCTGCGGCGGCGGCGAGAAGAAGGCTGAAACACCCCCCAGCACCACCACCCCTGCTGCAGAGCAACCGGCAACCCCGGGTCCCGCAGCGCCGGCCGCCGGGGGAACCACGCACGAGGTCAAGATGGTGCTTGAAGGTACCACGTACAAGTACGTGCCGAACAAGCTGACCATCAAGGCTGGCGACGTTATCAAGTTCACCAGCGCGAGCGGTGGCCCACACAACATCCAGTTCTATCCCGACAGCATTCCGGCCAACGTTCCCGGTCCGATCAAGGCGCTCGCCGTCGCCCCGCCTGAGAAGGGGGGCAACATCGTCAGCGAGTCGATGAAGATGGACGGCGAGAGCCTGGAGCTCTCGTTCGCCGGCGCTCCGGCGGGAACCTACAAGTTCTTCTGCGCGCCTCACCACGCGCTGGGGATGACGGGCGAAGTGACCGTCCAGTAGGAAAGCGTGAGAAGTGAATAGTGAAAAGTGAAAAGGGGGCTCCGGTATACCGCGGAGCTCCCTTTTGACCTTTTACTTTTCACGTTGCACGCTGCTAACCGCCGTCGCCACTATGCTTCCGACGATTAGGCCGGCTACCGCGTCCACCGCGTAGTGCATCTGACAATACACCACCCCTACGGTCAGCAGCCCGGTGGCGAGGGCGAGCGCGATTCCAAGTCGCCGCGATGCCGGCCATGTCATGATGGTGGCGGCGACGCTCGCCGCGACGTGTGACGACGGGAACGCGGCGCCATAGGAGCTGCCCTGGGCCAGCACCGCGTACACCAGGCGGGCCGCCGGGTTGTCCACGAAGCTGCCGGTAGGGCGGGGAAACGCATAATAGGGACCCGCGACCGGAAAGAAGATGAAGCACAGATAGCAGATGACGAAGGTCGCCACCGCCGCGAGCACGAAGCGGCGAAGTGGAGCGCGATCGGCCCGGGCAAGAAGCGCCAACGTCGGGGCGACAATGACGCCGTAGTAGGAGAGGTAGGCGCCATGCAGAACGGTGGACCAGAAGCGGCTGGGCGCCGCCTGCCACCAGTCCCGGCTCGGTTGCCCGCCGAACAGCGCTGCCTCCCACGCCTGTACGGTTGCGTCGTGGACCCGCACCCGTCCGCCGCCGTTGAGCACGTCGAGCGAGCTGTAGAGTGCCAGGAGCAGCAAGATCGGATACAGGTCATGGACGACTCGGCCAAACGGGCCCAGATCGCTCCGGGTGACCAGCACCACGAGCACCACGATCAGGGCGTTGGCGGCAAGCAGCCAGATACAGTTGGGAAAGATCGCGACCCGCGCCGCGGCCACGGCGGACATCAGCGCAACGTAGCCAAGCAGTAGCGCGTCGACGGGGCGGAGACGCCGCAGACCGGCAGGCTTCGAGAGCGCGAACACCCGGGTTTCCGCTAAATCCATCCCGTCGACCGATACCATCGGGCCGTCTCGGCGAGTCCGGGCTCGAGGTCTATCGCCGGCACCCACCCGGTGTCGCGGGTGCAGAGGGCCGGATCACCGGTCCAGGCGCGCTCGAAGAATTCGTTGGCCTTGTCGGCGGTGAGGACGGTGGCGCGGCCCGCGAGCCGGGCGGCCCCGCCCACGAACCAGAGCGCCAGCCGGCCGACCGGCTGGGGCACACGGACGATCTTCACTTGGCGGCCCAGGGCGACCCCGACGGCTCGCACGAACGCCGCACTGGTGAAGGTCCGCGGATGACAGGGATAGTAAGTCCGTCCCAACGCCAGCTCTGGTGTCGCGCACGCCACGGCTGCCTGCGCTAGGTCCGCCCCGTGAACCGCCGAGAGCTCCTGCGTGCCGTCGCCGAACACGGGGGCAATCCCGATGCGGGCCGCCCGAAATATCTTGAGCAACTCCCGGTCTCGCGGGCCGTACACCATCGGTGGGCGGAGAATGGTCCACGGCACCCGACCGGCCCGCACCACGTTCTCTCCGGCCAGCTTGCTGCGCCCGTAAGCCGTTACCGGACGGGCGGCCTCGCTCCCAGTGAGCGGTCGTCCAGGCGTCGAAGGGCCGGCGGCTGCCATGGACGAAAACAGCACGAATCGCCTGACGTTGGCACGGCCGGCCGCGTCGAGCACGCGCGCGGTCCCGTCGCGGTTGACCTCCAGGAACTCTGCTTCGCTCCGCGCCGCGATCAGTCCGGCCACGTGAAAGACCACGTCCTGGCCATCCGCGGCGTGATCGAGTGCCGCCCCGTCCCGAAGGTCGCCCGGCGCCTGCCTGACGCCGAGTTCCGCCAGCAGGGCCGCTTTGCTGGGCGAGCGGACCAAGGCCGTAACTTCGTCACCCCGCAGGCGGAGCGCCTCGACCAGGTGGCTGCCGACGAACCCGGTCGCGCCCGTCACCAGCGCCTTCATAGCGAGCGATCGTAGAGCCGGTAGGTCTTGTAGTGTCTCCAGCCGAGTTTGACCATGCCGGCGATCATCGCAGGATTGTCTTCCAGGATCCAGCCGGCCTCGCCCCAATAGATCTTGTTGGCGATCGCCATGTGCCAGATCCGATGATACAGCGCGGCATCCACACCCTTGGCTCGGTACTCGGGAAGAACGCCGAGCAGGAGGACTCGGAGGCGGCCGATGCGCTTGGCCTTGAGCCCGTAAAGCACCCGAAGCAGACCAGGGAGAAACGCGCCAGAGCGATTGGGTCGGAACGCCACGTTCAGGTCGGGCAGACAGATGGCGAATCCGATGGTCTGCCCATCCTTCTCGGCGAAGCAAACAAGATCAGGGACTACCACCGGTCGGAACTGCTCGGCCAAGTGATCGATCTCGTGCTCGGTCATGGGGACGAAGCCCCAGTTGCGCTCCCAGCCCGAGTTGTAGAGCTGCTTGATTCTCCCGACCTCGGCCTCGAAGTCCTTCATGTTGAGGCTGCGCAGGGTGATGCCGTAGCGTTGCTTGATCACATCCACCGCGCGGGTCACGCGGTCGGCGGACTCGCCGATCGGCTTCCGCCCCTCGAAGCACCAGAGGTCCTTCGCTTTGCGGAAACCGGCGCGCTCCAGCAGTGCCACGTAGTACGGTGGGTTGTGGGGCATCATCAGCGTGGGCGGCGTCTCGAACCCCTCGACCAGGACCCCGCACTCGTCGTTGACGGAGAACGAGGCCGGCCCTCGCATGGCGTCGAGCCCCAGCGGCCGGAGCCACTCGGCTGCGGCGGCGAAGAGCGAATCCGCCACCCCCTGCTCATCCACGCACTCGAAGAACCCGAAGAAGCCTACCCGGTCGCCATGGGTCTCGTTATGCAGCCGGTTCTGGATCGCCGCGATGCGGCCGATCACCTGCCCGTCGCGCTCGGCGAGGAAGTATTCGGCGCTGGCGTGCTCGAAAAATGGGTTCTTGCTCCGGGACAGCAGGGTCGCCACGTCCCGACGCAACGGCGGGACCCAGAGAGGGTCCCGCGCGTGGAGTCGATACGGCAGATCGATGAAGAGCTTGAGGTCGGCGCTGTCACGCGCCGGCCGAACGTGTGCTGGTGCGATCAGATGACCCCCAAATCGCGGCCGATGCGGCCGAACGCCTCCAAAGCATAGTCGATCTGGTCGAACGTGTGTGTCGCCATGAGGCTGGTCCGGAGCCGGCACTGGGTGGGCGCCACGGCTGGCGGCGCCACCGGATTGGTGAACAGCCCGGCATCGAAGAGCTTGCGCCACATCAGGAAGGTCTTCTCCATCGCCCCCACCAGCACCGGAACGATTGGTGTCTCGGTGGGACCGATCTCGAAGCCCAGGCTCCGGAAACCCTCCTGCAGCCGCCGGGTATTGGCCCACAGCTGTTCCCTGCGCTCGGGTTCCCGCTGCAACACCTCCAGCGCCGCGAGCACACCCGCGGTGTTGGCCGGCGGGAGCGACGCCGTGAACATGAGCGGCCGGCAGTGATGCCGCAGGTAGTGGATCACGCTTTCCGGGGCGGCCACGAAGCCGCCGATCGACGCCAGCGACTTCGAGAAGGTGCCCGCGATGATGTCGACTTCGTCGGCCATGCCGAAGTGCGCGGCGGTACCGTCACCGTTGGGACCGAGCACGCCGATGGAATGGGCATCGTCCACGGCCAGGACCGCACCGAACTTCCTGGCTACCCGCGCCAGCCCCGGCACGTCGGCGATGTCGCCTTCCATCGAGTAGACGCCGTCCACCACGATCATTGCGCCCCGGCCCGAGAGGCTGCGCTCCATCTTGCGCTCTAGTCCGGCCAGGTCGCCGTGGTTGAAGCGCTCGGTGTCGCCATACGACATCTTGGCGCCATCCACGATCGAGGCGTGGTCCAGCTTGTCCAGGTATACCACCTCACCGCGACCAACCAACCCCGAGATGAGGCCCAGGTTGGCCTGATAGCCGGTGGAAAACACCAGGCACGATTCCTTGCCGGTAAACTCGGCGAGGGCGTGCTCGAGTTGTTCGTGGAGGTCGAGGGTGCCGTTGAGGAACCGACTACCGGTGCAGCCGGAGCCATAGCGGGACAGTGCCCGGGCGGCCGCGTCGAGCACCTTGGGGTGATGGGTGAGCCCCAGGTAGTTATTCGACCCCAGCATCAGCCGTTTCTGACCTTCAATGACGACAACCGTGTCCTCGGACTCGGAAATCGGCTTGAAGTACGGGTACAGTCCCGCCGCCTGAACTTCGCGCGCCCTTGTGAACTGACGGCACTTATCGAACAGCGCGGCCTGTTGCAGGGTTTGGATGTCCACGATGCCTCGGCTCTAATGAAAGAGTGGGAGGGCCCCGAAAGTCCTTGTCCAGAACGGCTTAAAGTACCCCGCTACGGGGGACCAGACAAGGCTGTGACGAATCCACAGTCAGAGGCCGGAATGCCAGATCGTGCAACGGGATAGCAAGGGTCAGGCCGTCTGTGCCGGGCAAGATCGTGACACTCCGCCGGTCGAGCGCAAACCCTGGCTCAGAGGTCCCGGGACCCGGGGCGATTTGGCCAGCTCAGCCCGGCGTCCTTTCCCGAACGCCGACACTGCCAATATGTTACTCGACGAGGGGCCGGCGCCTACGCGGCCTGCCCTCCCCTGGGAGAACCCGAATGTCGCAGCCCGACGAACTGCCTCGCCGTTCCTTCCTCCAGACGGTGGCCTTGGCAACGGTCGCGCTGGTTGGATCCGGCGCGCTGATCCGGCCGGATCGGCTGCTCGCCTTCTCGCCGGTCCAGGGGCCGGAAGACCCGGAGACCCCCAATGAAGCGGTCGCCAAGATCTATCGCGAGCGGTTCGGGGGTCGACCGATCACCCGGGGTCACGTCCAGCTCGATATGCCCGCGGTGGCCGAAGACGGCCGGATCGTCCCGGTCATCATCGAGAGCGATCTGCCGATGACCTCCGAGCGGTACGTCAAGGGCATTCATCTCATCGTGGATCACAATCCCGACGCTCACCTGGCCGGCTTCTATCTGACTCCCGCGATCGGGCGGGTCTCGGTGACGACGCGCATCAAGATGAAGCGGACCACGTGGGTCCGGGCGATCGTGGAAACCAGCACCGGCGAGCTCTGGGCCGACTACACCAAGGTGCTCGTGACCCTGAACGGGTGCGGCTGACATGGGGACTAACGTGGGCGACGCGCGGATCCGGGTTCCCGATCGGATCGGCCGGGGCGAGATGATCACGGTGAACTCGATCATTTCACATCCGATGGACACCGGGTTCTTCCGAACCAAGGAAGGCGACCCGATTCCAGCCTACTTCATCACCGAAGTGGTGGTGACCTACGCCGGCGAGCAGGTGGCCCGGTTCGAGTGGACCTCGGGGATCAGCCGTGACCCGGTGGTCAGTTTCAGTCTCAGAGCGGACCGCGAGGGACCGCTCACTATGACCTGGAAGGACAACAAGGGCGCGGTGTACAGCCAGTCGGTTGACATCGCGTTCGCCGCCGCCTGAACCCGAGCGACTCTCCCCTGCTAGTGACGTCTCTGTTCGCGCTCCATGCGGCACTCGCCGGATGGAGCGCTTTTGCGCCCGACCCGCCGCCGCTGTTCCCCCTCCGGAGACTCGCTCACGGAGTCTACGCGGTCATGGGCGATACCGGCCGAGGCTCTGAAGGCCGGGCGAACGCCGGCTTCGTGGTGACCGGCGATGGCGTGGTCGTCATCGACGCCGAGGGCAGCCCCAGGGATGGCGAGACGCTGCTCCGCACCGTACGATCGGTGTCCCGCGCCCCTATCCGCTGGCTGGTGCTCACCCATCATCATCCCGATCATCACTTCGGCGCGATCGTGTTCAAGAGGGCCGGCGCCAAGGTGATGGCGCATCCGGACAGCCGGACGCTCGCGTCGGAGGGGGGACCCGACAACCAGATGATAAACTGGATCCGGGTCGTCGGACTGGACGCGATGCGGGGCTTCGAATACGCGGATACGCCCGACCGTCCGGTCACTCGAGCCGATACGCTTCGGCTGGGCGGTCGCACCACGATCGTGCTCGCGCCGGGGCCGGCTCACACGCCGGGCGATCTGATGGTGTGGCTTCCGACGGAGCGGGTGCTTTTCACCGGCGACATCCTGGTGGAGGACGGCGTCACCATGGTGGTCGACGGCAGCGCGCCCGCGCTGCTCCGGGCGCTGGATGAGATCGACTCGTTGCATCCCGTCGTGGTGGTGCCCGGGCACGGCGCCGTGCCGGCCGAGTCGGCGGTGCTGATCGAGCGCACCCGGTCGTACGTGACTCAGCTCCGCGGCGAGATGCGGGCGGCGGTACAGGAGGGAGTCCCGATGAAACGCGCGCTGGACGCATTGCCGCCGGCCGACGACAACCGGCCGGTATCGCTCAACTCTCGGCGCCGGCGGAACGCGGCGCGGGTCTATGTCGAGGAAGAGAAGGACGTGATGGGCTTGAGCGCGGACTCGACTCAATGAGGGGGGACGGGCGGGCAGGCGGGCAGGCGAATAGGCGGGCAGGCGGACAGCGGGCGCGCTACGCGCTGCTGTACGGGGCGCTGCTGCTGACGGGCTGTGCCGCGCAGCCTACGCCTGTGGCCCCGTCCGCCGGTCCGCCCGTCCGCCTGCCGGCCTTGCTATCCACCGACCAACTGGCCGAGTGGCAGCGACGGGGGGACTCGCTCCGTCTGATCGACGTCCGGACCGATCCATTCACGTATCTCAAGGGCCATCTCCCGGAGGCGGTCTACCTCAATACCGAGACGCTTCGGGCGGCGGAGGGGGGCACCCCTCTGCAGCTCTTCACCGGGCAATGGTACGCCCAGGTGTTCGCGAGACTGGGGGTTCGCTGGGACCGTCCGGTGGTGGTCTACAGCGCCGGGGAGACCCACAACATCGATGCCACCTTCGTTGCCTGGCTCCTCGCCGGCTATGGCCACCCGCGAGTGTTTTTGCTCGACGGCGGCTTCTTCAAGTGGGAGCTGGAGCAACGGCCGATCGCGAAGCACTACCCGAAGCTGGCCGCCTCGCCGCTGCCACCCGGCTCCTTCCGACCGGCGATCGCGACCCTGGACGACGTGCGCCGCGCGGTGGAACGCCACGACGCTGTGCTGGTGGACGCCCGACCGCCCGACCAGTTCTCCGGCGAAGCCGGTGCCCAGATGCGCCGAGGCCACATTCCGGGCGCGATCAACCACTACTGGCAGGACGACCTGGGACAGGAGGGATTCGGACGGGTATGGAAGCCGGTGCAGGAGCTCAGGAACAGCTACGCGGAGCAGGGGATTACCCCGGACAAGCGGATCATCCTTTACTGCAACAGCACCACTGAGGCCAGCCACGTGTTCTTTGCGCTCAGCTATCTCCTGGGCTATCCGGATGTGCGGATCTACACCGGTGCGTGGACCCAGTGGGCCGAGCGGGCCGATCTGCCCATCGAAGGCGGACAGGCGGGCAGGCGGGCAGTGACTCCTAGGGGTGGGTGAGCGCGGTGGTCTCGCCCGACGTTTCCTCGGCGTCGATGCGCCGGGCGATGCCGCTTCGCAGCTGCCAGGGCCGCCATAGGCGGCCGCCCTGCATCACCCACTGCACGTCGTCCAGATTGCGGAGATCATCGAGCGGACTCTTGTCCAGCAGCAGCAGGTCGGCGTAGCGACCGGCCTCGATGGTGCCGATGGAACGCTCGGCCTCGCCCCCGATGGCCACGGCGGCGTTCCGGGTCGCGGCCAGCAGGGCCTGCTCCGGCGTCAGCCCGGCCGAGTCCACCAGCAGCCGCAGCTCGTTGATCAGCGACGCGCGGTCACGAACCGGACCATAGGCGACGTGGTCGGTGCCGGCCGTCAGCCGCACGCCGCGCTTCACGGCTTGCCGGGTGACTGCCATGCTGAACCCGACCACCGCACGGGCGTAATGCTCCGGCAGCGATGGATGGTCAGCGTGCTCGGCGTCGAAGTGAGATACGCTCCGAAGCGTGACGTCCAGCGTGGGCTCGAGAAAGGTCCCCCGCTGCGCCATGCTGTCCAGCGTCCGGGCGATTTGGGGATCGAGCGCCGCTTCCGGCGTCGCTTCGCGGGCGCCTTGCTCGAGAATCGCCGTGCTGGCCAGCAGGCTGTCGCGCGCGCCGGCCGACAGGAGGTCGCCCACCAGCAGGGAGGCGTGCACCACTCCATCCTCCCCCGCCAGGACCTGATCGTAGGCATTAGCGGGCTGGACCCACGCATGTCCCCAGGCCGACATCCCGGCCCGGTGCGCGGCGGCAGTCAGCGCTCGGACCGAGGCAGAATCGAGATATCCATACAGCTTGAGCCCGATTGCTCCGGTAGCACGCGCCTCAGCTACCAGCGAATCCGGGTCGTCGTCGTGAGTGAACATCATCGGCGTCCAGCCCCGCATTTCCATGATCTGCGCTTGCGGGAGGCGGTACGCCGTGCTTCCATCGCTGGTCGCTACGGTCTCCCGGCCATAGAAAAAGCGGAACCCGGCCACCAGCTGCATGGCGTAGACCCGGGGGCTCGCCCCCAGGGCGCGGGTGCGGGTCAGGAGCTCCTTGGGGTTGGTCCCCATGTCGCGCACACTGGTGATGCCCTGCGCCAGCAGGTCCTTCAGGTCGTTGCCGAGGTCCTCGCTCGCGCTGCCGCGGAAGAGGAAGAGCAGATGGACATGGGTGTCGATCAGGCCGGGGACCAACCACGCCCCGTGGGCATCGATCACGCGGGCATCGCGGGGTATCGCGCATTCGCCCACGCCGCCCGCGCACAGGATCCGATCGCCCCTGACCAGCGTCACGGCGTGGGCGACCGGCGGCCGGCCGGTGCCATCCCACAGAGTGGCGTCAACGATGGCAGTGGCTAGTTCGACGGGGCGGGGGCGGACCAACACGGCGCGGCGGGCCGGCGCGGCGCAGCCGCCCGCGGCAAGGGCGGTGGCAACGATCAGGAAAGCGGACCGACGACCCATGACCTTACCCTGGTACGAGGAACCGCTCCCGATCCCTGCGCTTCGCGAGACTGACCGGTATGCTGGTGAACAACTCCGACCCGGCCGGGGTTTCCTAACCCGTGTATGCAAAGACTATACGCGGCGCTAGGCCGCCGCGAGTGCCGCCCGTCCGCGAGGCTGGGCGGTTCGGGGGTTTTTGCCTTGGTTCGCTTGTAACCGGTGCCCCGCGTCCGTACCTTTCGCGCCGTTCGCACACTGACCGGGTCCCGCGCCTTCACTCCGGCTCGCCGTGAGCCCTTTTCCCCAGATCCGACCTCGCCGCCGGCGTCGTACGCCGGCCCTGCGCCGCCTCTCCCGCGAGACGACCCTCGCCGCCGAGCACCTCATCGCGCCGCTCTTCGTCATGCACGGGACGGATCTCGCGCGCGAAATCTCCTCCATGCCCGGCGTGTTTCAGCTCTCGGTCGATGCCCGGCTGGATCGGGAGGTGGACCGCCTCGCCGAGCTCGGGGTCCCCGCTGTGATCCTGTTCGGGCTGCCGGCTGCAAAGGACGAGATCGGAAGCGAGAACTTCGCCGCCGACGGCATCGTGCAGCAGGCCCTTCGCCGGCTGCGCACCCGCTATCCCGACCTGCTGCTGATCACCGATGTGTGCTGCTGTGAGTACACCAGCCACGGGCATTGTGGCCTCGTCAAGGACGGTGCGGTGGACAACGACGCCACGCTGGAGATCCTGGCCCGGGTAGCGGTGAGTCACGCGGAAGCCGGCGCCGATATCGTGGCACCGAGCGGGATGATGGACGGGATGGTTCGCGCGATCCGCGCGGGGCTCGATGCCGGGGGATTTCAGGATCGGTCCGTGCTGAGCTATGCCGTCAAGTATGCCAGTGCGTTCTACGGGCCTTTCCGCGAAGCAGCGGACAGTGCGCCTGCGTTCGGAGATCGGCGGCAATACCAGATGGACCCGGCCAACGTTCGAGAAGCGGTGCTCGAGGCGGGGTTGGACGAGGCCGAGGGCGCCGATTTCCTGATGGTGAAGCCGGCGCTGGCCTATCTGGACGTGGTCCGCGCGGTGCGGGAGCGGACCACGCTCCCGCTGGTGGCCTACAATGTCAGCGGTGAGTACGCCATGCTGAAAGCCGCGGCCCGGCTGGGCTGGATCGATGAACGGCGAGCCGTGCTGGAAGCGCTGACCGGGATGCGCCGGGCAGGCGCTGATGCGATCATCACGTATCACGCCAAGGATGTGGCACAATGGCTCAGCGAGTCGGACGCGGTCCGGTGATCCGGCGCCGCGTCATCGCCCCCTTGGCGGAGCGGTCAGCCGCGTTATTCGCTGAAGCCGAGCGGCTGATGCCGGGCGGCGTCAGCAGCCCGGTGCGGGCGTTCAAGAGCGTGGGGGGCACGCCGCGATTCATCGTGCGGGGCGAAGGCGCGTTGGTGGTGGACGTGGACGACAACCGCTACCTGGACCTGGTGCTGTCGTGGGGACCCCTCATTCTTGGCCACGCGCATCCGGGCGTCGTGGCCTCGATCGCAGCCGCAGCGGCGCTGGGCACGACGTTCGGCGCGCCCACCGAGCTCGAGCTGCGACTGGCCGAGCGGGTGATCGCGACCTTTCCTTCGATGGAGATGCTCCGGTTCGTGAGCTCGGGGACCGAGGCCGTGATGAGCGCCGTACGGCTCGCGCGGGCGGTGACCGGCCGGAGCGCCATCGTGAAGTTCGACGGGTGCTATCACGGCCACGCCGACGCGCTGCTCGCCTCGGCAGGGTCCGGCGTGGCTACCCTCGGCCTTCCGGATTCGCCGGGCGTGCCTCCAAGTACGGTCGCCGACACGCTGGTTGCCGCCTACAACGACCTCGATGCGGTGGAGCGGCTCTTCGCCGCCCGGCGCGACGGTATTGCCGCCGTGCTGGTAGAGGCGGTCGCGGGCAACATGGGTCTGGTTCCCCCCGAGCCGGGTTTTCTGGCAGGACTCCGCGAGGTGACCGAACGCCACGGCGCGCTCCTCGTCTTCGATGAGGTCATGACGGGCTGGCGGGTCCATCCGCGGGGGGCCCAGGCCCTCTACGACATCACGCCGGATCTGACCTGCCTCGGCAAGGTGCTGGGCGGCGGACTGCCCGCTGCGGCGTACGGCGGCCGGCGGGAGCTGATGGAGCAGGTGGCACCCGCCGGTCCGGTCTACCAGGCGGGCACGCTGTCGGGGAACCCGCTCGCCATGGCCGCCGGCATCGCGACGCTCGACATCCTGTCCACGCCGGGTGTCTGGGAGCGTGCCGAACGGTGGGCGGTCCGCGCAGCGGACGCGATCACCCGGGCGGCTGAGTCGGCGGGTGTGGCGGTGACTGTCCAGCGAGTCGGGACCATGTTCACCCCGTTCTTCACGGATCGCCCGGTGCGGGACTATGCCGGTGCGAAAGCCACCGATCGCGCGGCGTTCAACCGCTTCTTCCACGCGATGCTCGACGCGGGCGTGTATCTGCCGCCATCCGCCTTCGAGTCGGCGTTTACCTCGGTCTCGCACGGCGACGCCGAGCTCGAGGTGCTGGAGGAGGCGCTCGCCCGGGCGTTGCCCTAAACGGATGGCAGTCGCGGTCATCGGTGGGGGCGTCACCGGGCTCGCCGCCGCATATCGGCTCCAAACCCTCGGCTTCGATCCCACCGTCTACGAGGCAGGCCAACGGCCGGGTGGCGTGGTGGGGACCGAACGGCGGGACGGCTTTCTCGCCGAGACCGGTCCCAACTCGCTCACCACGCCCAAGCCTTCGGTCGCGGCGCTGCTCACCGAGCTCGGTCTGGGCGACCGGCTGCTGGAAGCGAGCCCGGCCGGCCGAAAGCGATACATCGTTCGGGACGGCCGGTTGACGCCGCTCCCGGCGTCCCCAATCGAGCTGGTCACCTCATCGGTCTTTTCCTTCGGCGCCAAGCTGGCTCTGCTCCGGGAGCCATTCGTGCCGCCGAGCGACCCCGCCGTCGAAGAGAGCGTCGCCGATTTCGTCCGCCGGCGTTTGGGAGCAGAGCCGCTCGACTACGTGGCCGGCCCATTCGTCAGCGGGATCTATGCGGGCGACCCCGAGGCGCTCTCGCTCCGGCACGCGCTCCCGAGGGTCCACGCCCTGGAACAGGAACACGGGTCGCTGATCGCCGCCGCCGTGTCACAAGCACGGGCTCGACGTCGTCGTCGGTCGGGCGGCTCGCTGAGTCGGATTCTGTCGTTCCCGACCGGGATGGGCGAGCTGACTGAGGCGCTGACCCAGCGCCTGGGCAACCGCATTCGTTGCGGAACCCCGGTCCTGGGCGTTGCTCGCCGTGGTGCGAGTTGGATGGTGACGACGGGAGGAGGCGAGTCGCGGTTCGAGGGGGTTGTCTTCGCGGGGCCCGCCTACGCGTTCGACGAGCTTGCCTTCGATTGCGAGGGAGGGAGCCGGCTGGGCGAGCTCGCTGCCGTTCCGTACGCACCGGTCGGCGTCGTTGTGCTCGGCTTTCCGCGAGGGGCGGTGGCTCACCCTCTGGATGGTTTCGGGGTGCTGATCCCGGCGGTCGAACGCCGCCGTGTGCTCGGTGTGCTGTTCTCTTCCAGCGTGTTCCCGGGGCGCGCCCCGGACCACCACGTCACGCTCACCACGTTCGTGGGTGGCACCCGCCAGGCGGAGCTTACCCGGCTCACGCCTGAGGCACTGGTAGCTCTCGCCAGCGAGGAGTTGACCCACCTGGTGGGAGCCTTTGGCGAGCCTGCGTTTCAGCACGTCGTGGTCTGGCCCCGAGCCATCCCCCAGTACGTGGTCGGCTACGGCCGATGGCTGGACCTGCTCGACCAAGTCGAGAGCGCCAATCCCGGTCTGGCGCTGGCCGGTGCGTATCGCGACGGGGTGAGCCTTGGCGAGGCGCTCTCCTCCGGCCTGGCCGCCGGCGACCGGCTAGGACTTCAGCTCGGCGGAGCCGGACCTTCGTTGCGATAGACCGGCGACGTGAGAGTCAGCGTCCGGGACGAAAAACCGGCCCCCAAGATGGGGGCCGGTGGTAGAACCGGGTTTTCGGCGCCTCACTTACCCGCGCGCACTGTTGACTCATCTCCCGTCGGCGGGAACCGGCGCCTGCTCGCGGGCTCTTCGCGACCAACGTTGCCCTTCAACAGGATCTCGCGCTGCGCTCGCAGTATCCAGAGCTGCAATGCCGTCAGTTCAGGCTCATCCGACATGGTGCACCTCTCTTGGTCGTGCGACGAGGTCCATTCACGTCTCGTGCCATCT
>DASQPE010000183.1:0-8489 GCA_035644115.1 Gemmatimonadales bacterium | reverse complement strand
AGGGACGGCGTGATCTGGGCAACCCGCCGGACCCGGATCTTCCATTTCGTGGACGACGTGTACCTGCTGCTCCAGCCGGCCCATGACTCGACCGTGATCTTCGCCCGCAGCGCGTCGCGCACGGGCATGGCCGACTTCGGGCAGAATCGGAGAAACCTGGGGGAGTTGTGGGAGGCTCTGGAGAAGAGCGTGAAAAGTGAAAAGTGAAAAGTGAAAAGGTGACGCCTGGCCCGCCCAGAGCTGGGCACGTGCCCTGACCCCCTTTTCACTTTTTACTTTTCACTTTTCACTTTTCCCGCAGTCATACAGAATGCCCCACTTCATCTGCGTTACCTGCGGCGTCCAGCACGCCGAATCGATGCTCCCGCCGGACCGCTGCGCAGTCTGCGAGGATGAGCGTCAGTACGTCGGCTGGAGCGGCCAGCGCTGGACCACGCTGCCCGAGCTTCGCGCCGCCCATTGCAACACGTTCCGTCCCAAGTGGCCGGATCTGAGCGGTGTCGGCACCGAGCCCGGCTTCGCTATCGGGCAGCGGGCTCTGGTGGTGCGCGACGCCGGCTTTCCCGTGCTCTGGGACTGCGTGAGCCTGATCGACGACGCCACGGTCGCGGCCGTGCAGGCGGCCGGGGGCATCCGGGCCATCGCGATCTCTCATCCCCATTACTACTCATCGATGGTCGAGTGGGCCCACGCGTTCGACGTCCCGGTTTATCTGCACGCGGCCGATCGGGACTGGGTCATGCGGCCAGATCCGGCGCTGGTCTTCTGGGAAGGCGACACCCGCCGCCTCGCCGATGGCCTGACCTTGATCCGCTGCGGCGGCCACTTCCCGGGGGCGACGGTACTGCACTGGGCCGGTGCCGCCGGCCGGCCCGGCATGCTGCTGGTCGGAGACGTGCTCCAGTTGGGGCAGGACCGCAAGTCGGTCAGCTTCATGTACAGCTACCCCAACTATATCCCGCTCGATGCCGGCGCCGTGCGCCGGCTCGGCGCCGTGCTCGAGCCCTTTGCCTTCGAGCAGGTCTATGGTGCCTGGTGGCAGCGCAACATCCTCAGTGGCGCGAAGGACATCGTGCAGCGGTCGGTGCAGCGCTACCTGCGCGCGATCGGCGCCGCCGGCTGATCCAGCGCTCGTCCTCCTGCCGTCGCTGTATTATCTCTTTCGCGTGTTCAAGACGCCGGTTCCCTGATCGCCCGGCACCCGGGATTTCCGATGCGCCTCGAAACCCCTCGACTGCTCCTACTCTCGCTCACGGCGGACGCCATCGACGCGCTGCTCACCGGTGATGCGGCCCGTCTGGCCGCGCTCAGCGACGCCCGCTTCCCCCAACCGCTCCGGCCGCCGCCCCTGACCGAAGAGGTGCTGCCCCTGGTCCGCGACCGTCTGCGCGCCGACCCCTCACAGGACGGCTGGTGGACCTGGCTGGTGGTGCGGAAGGACACCAACGAGGCAGTCGGCTCGGCCGGATTCGGCGGTGGCCCCGACTCCGAAGGCGCCGTCATGCTGGGCTACGCCACCTACCCGACCGCCGAGCGGCACGGCTTCGCCACCGAAGCCGCCGGCGCGCTGGTCCGCTGGGCGTTGAGCCAGCCGCGAGTCGCCCGGGTCTGTGCCAGCCTGCCGCCGGACAACAGCCCCGCGATCCGCGTGGCGGAGAAGCTGGGGATGCGGATGCTGGGGACGGTGTGGGAGGAAGATCTCGATGAAGTGCTACTCTATGGGATACAGCGTGAGAGGTAACACCTCTTACCTCTCACTTGCCAGCATTCGGTTTATCGGCCTCACCGCCACCGCCAGCACCAGCCCCGCCGCCATCGCGATCCCGCCCACCACTCCGAACAGCGTCGGTAGCGGGAACGCCTCGTACCCGCTGGCAACCCGCCCACCGAGATAACTCCCCAGCGCGATCGTGAGGAACCACACGCCCATCATGAGCCCGGCCACCCGCGCGGGCGCGAGCTTGGTGGTCGCGCTCAGGCCAACCGGGCTCAGGCAGAGCTCGCCAATCGTGTGTAGCAGGTAGGTCAGCGTGAGCCACAGAGGACTCACCTTCACTCCCGACGCCGAGAGAGTCGCAGCAGGGACCAGGACCGCGAAGCCAAGCCCCACGAACAGGAGCCCAAAGACGAACTTGGTGGGGCTCGAGGGGTTGCGCGGGCCCAGCCGCACCCAGAGCCAGGCGAAGACCGGCGCCAGCGCAATGATGAAGACTGCGCTGACCGACTGGAACCAGCTTGCCGGGAAGGCCATCCCGAACAACCGGTTATCCGTGGCACGGTCGGCGAACAGGTTGAGGGTGGAACCGGCCTGCTCGTACACCGACCAGAACACCGTGGACGCGACGAAGAGACAGAGGATCGTGAGCAGGCGCTTGCGTTCCGCCGGGGTCCACGACTTGAGCCCGAGCAGGCCGGCCCAGAGCAGCACGGTGAGAACCAGCAGCCCGATCCCGAAGCCGTCGGCGACGCCCCGCGGCGTCAGGCGCACCGCGCCGGTCCGTTCGAGGAGCGCGATGACGACCATCCCGACGATCGTCGCGACGATCCCGTACTGGAGCCGCCGGCGGTTCCGCTGGTGCTCGGCGGGATCGTCCGGCACGATGGGATTCATCCCGGCGGCGCCCAAGTGCTTCCACCCGGCCAGATACTGGAGAATGCCGAAGAACATGCCGACGGCGGCGGCCCCGAACCCCCAGTGCCAGGCCGACTCGGGCCGGATGCCCACGGTCTGAAGCAGCCCGCCGAACTGCCGGCTCTGGGCCAGCCAGCCACAGATCAGCGGCGAGACGGACGCGCCGAGATTGATCCCCATGTAGAAGATCGAGAACCCCGCGTCCCGGCGGGCGTCGTCCGGCCCGTAGAGCTGGCCGACCATCGTGCTGACGTTCGGCTTGAGCAGACCCGTGCCGAAGACGATGCAGGCTAGGCCGAGATAGAAGCTCGGCAGGGTCGGGACCGCGAGGCAGATGTGGCCGACCATGATCACGACCCCGCCATAGAGGGTCGCCCGACGCTGGCCCAGGAACCGGTCGGCTATCCAGCCGCCGGGAAGGCACGCCAGCCATGCCAGCGCCGTGTAGGTCCCGTAGATGACGCCGGCTTTCCCGGTATCGAATGCCAATCCTCCCACGCCGAGCGGCGCGGTCATGAAGAGGATCAGGATCGCCCGCATCCCGTAGTAGCTGAACCGTTCCCAGAACTCGGTGAAGAAGAGGGTGGTGAGACCGCGGGGATGGCCGAAGAAGCGGGTATCGGAGTCGGCCGGCGGGGGCGCGGGGGGTGAGGGGGCGGCGACGGTAGCCAAGCCGGTCAGCCTACTGCTTTCCCAGCTTCTTCTTGAGGTGAGCCAGCTGGGCCTCGACCGCTTCTTCCATGAGGCGCCGCTCGGTCTGGGCCCGGAGCAGCTCGCTCTCTAGGTCGGTCTCCGGGCGGGTACCGCCGGCGGCCTCGATGTCGCGCCAGGCTGCACGCAGACTCGCGTCGGCGTCCGGGCGACCCGACGCCCGGTACTGCGCGGCCATTTCCTCCAGCTCCCGCTCGCCGAGGATCAGCTCGTCGCGCTGAACACCCAGCTTGCGTTCCAGCATGGCCACCCGCTCCCGATACCGGCCGGCGAACCGCTCTGCGACCGCTACCGTCTCGGCGTCCAGCACCTGCGCCGCGAGCCGCCCCCTCCGCTCGGCGTCTTCCAGTTGTTTTCGCTCGGCCGCCAGCTCGCGCTCCGTGACCCCAAGGCTCTCCCGCATGCGTTCCAGCCCGAGCTTCGCCTCTACCAGCGCCTCGCGGAGGGCCAGCGTGCGAGCGCGCGGATCGGTCGCCTGCTCCGCGAAGAGCCGGTCGAGTCGGGCGCGGAGTGAGTCGAAGACGGTCAGAGGAGTAGCTCCTGGTGGCCCTAAGGGTACGACTTCCTCCATGGCGGGGTCAAGGAATCATCCGGGGGCAGCCTCACGTTATCTTTCCGCGAGTCGCGCGGGCGCCGCCGCCGATCCCCTGCCAGGAGTGACTCATGCCCCTCTTCCCCCGTGTCACCATCCTGCTCGTTGCTTTGGTTGCCGCGTGCGGCGACGGTCGTCCGCACGGAGCCCCCTGCGGCATCGCCGCGCTGGCCGGGCCGACTGCCCTGCTCACCCAGTTCAGCGTGGCGCACCAGACCTTGGGGAGCCCGCCGAGTGGCTTGCCGGAGCGGCTGGTGGTGCGACTCGTGGCCGGCCCCGCCTACCGCGGCACCGTGGGTCGCTCCGATTCCCTCTGGATCGTCGGAGTGGACGGCCCGCTTCCGCCGGGAACGAAACCTCTATTTGGCGTGCTCGTGCTCGATCTCAAGGGAAAAGCCCGTGGCGTGCTGCTCTATGAGACGGCCCCGGTCCAGGGAGCGCCACCGATTGGCAACGTCTCGGTGGGCAATGTCTCGGTACCTCTGATCGGTATCCAGGTCGATCCCGCCAGAATCGAAGACCCGAGCTGTCCCTTCTTCCCCGACTCGGTGTTGCGGTGACCCCACTCCCCCGCATCGCCGTCAGCGGTGTGCTCCGCCACTGGCAGGACGCCCGCCGGGCCGGGGTGAACGCCGCATACGTCAGCGCGGTCGCTCAGGCCGGGGGTATTCCGCTCATTCTCTCGCAGCTCATGGGAGACGGTCGCACCGCACGGGCCTTGGAAGGATGCCAGGGACTCCTGCTCACCGGGGGCGAGGACGTCGATCCCATCCACTACGGCGCCGAGCCCTCCGCGGCGCTCGGGTCGGTGGATGGTGAGCGTGATCGGTTCGAGTTGGCGCTCTTTGCCGCTGCTCGGGCGGCGCGGCTGCCGATCCTCGGCATCTGCCGCGGCATCCAGCTAGTCAACGTCGCGCTCGGCGGGACCCTGTATCAGGATCTGCCTTCCGAGCGACCCGGTCCCGTTGATCACAATCCGGACGCGGCCCGTGATGCCCGGACCCATCACGTGTGCCTCGCTCCGGGAAGCCGGGCGGCCCATGCCCTCGGCGTGGACCGGCTGGTCCCCAATTCTTTTCATCACCAGGCGATCAGGGATCTCGCGCCGGGGCTGATCGCGAGCGGGTGGTCGGACGATGGAGTGATCGAGGCAGTCGAAAGCCGGGCGGACGATGGGTGGGTGCTGGCAGTGCAGTGGCACCCCGAGGAGATGCACGCGGACCGGATCGCCCCGGAGGGCGGCCTGTTCAAGGCGTTGGTGGACGAAGCCGGGCAGTAGGTTGGTTGGCTGTCAGTGCACGCCCAGATCCCGCAGCGTGCGATCGACCGTCCTGGTCGCCGGGAAGAATACCCGGTCACTCATGCCGTTCAGCGCCCCCCGTAACGAGGGAAATCGCTCCGAGGCCGTGCGCAACACACCGTCCAGACCGTAGCGATCGGCGAGCGCATGATCGCTCGCGAGCCCGAACCCACGGCGACCGAGCGCGTCGTAATAGGTGACGTCCGGTCCGCCTTTCCGCAGCTGGCGCGCCGCGATATAATCGGGGAACAGTCCGGCGAGCCACAACGCGTAATTGCCGAGGTGGACCATGACTCGGAAGCGACGCTCCCCTTCGCTCGCCTCGAGGTCCATAACGATGTCGGCCAGATAGTGGTGCCGCTGGTCGTCGTGCCAATCCACCCGCCACGCCCGGTCGCGCCGCCCGAAGTCGAGCAGCATAGCAGCGAGATAGTCGGACATTTCCCGGTCGTCGATCCCGGCCCGCCGGAGGGTATGGCGAACGAGCACATAGAAGAAGAGCGCCTCCGACGGCACGAGCATGGTCCGCACCGCGAGCAGCCGTTCGAGCAGTTCTGACGCGTCGAGCAGGGCATCGGGACCCTCGGCCTGAAGCCGGCGCTCGATGGCCACGCGCCGATGGGCCGAGCCCCGGCTCAGCAACAGAACCACCAATTGCAAGTCGGCCGCGGTAAGCCGGCTCCGGGTGTCAGCGCGAATCATGGCTCCTCCTCCATCGTCCGAATCTCAGCTGCTCCTGTTCAACCTGGCCGCGTTCGGCCGCGATCTGGCTCGAGCCACTTCGAGCGGCGAGGCCCTCGATCTCCTGCTGGCCTACGCCTGGACCACTTTCACGCCCCAAGAGTGCTTCGCCGGGTGGCGCGATGATCCGGCCACCGGGATCGTTGCCCGTTCTCGTCCGCCGGGAGCGCCCGCCGCCGGGCCCATTCTCGCGCTCGCGGCTCGGGTCGGCCCCACCCTCCGCTCGGGTGACCTGGCCGACGAATTTCGCCGGGCGGCTGTCGCCACCCCTCTGGTTGATAACATTGCCGGCGACTGGCTGCTCGTCCCGCTGGTCACCGGGAGCCAGGGGTCCGGATCACTTGCGATCCGCGGTGCTTCCAAGCCGTTCACCGAGGCCGACCTGGCCGCGGCACAGGGCTTCGCGGCCGTCACCAGCGTGGCCCTCGAGCGCCTGTGCTCGGGTCCCCCGACGACGTCCGGGCCCTCATGGGAGGATGCGCTTGACGCAATCACGCCAGCTCTTTGTCTTATCGATTTAGAAGGAAGCATACGCCGTGCCAACCGAGCTTTTGCCTGGCTCGTTACCACAGCGCCAGACGGGCTGGTCGGCCGATCCTGGAAGTCCCTCGTCCCGACCGAGTGGGTCCCCGACCTCGACCGCGCGATCGGGGCCGAAGGCTCGATGCGCGAGGTCGAGTTGCACTGGGGCGACCGGGTGTACGCCGCGCTCGTGGCCCCGATCGGCGGTGCGGCCGGACGCGGCGTCGTGCTCATGCTGGATGACCAGACTGAACGTCACCGGCTCCTCGGCCAGCTGATACAGTCAGAGAAGCTGTCGGCCATCGGCCAGCTGCTTGCCGGTGTCGCTCACGACCTCAACAACCCCCTCGCCTCGGTCGTCGGGTTTGCCGAATTTCTTGCCGAACGTCCCGACGTGCCGGCCGCCCTTCGCGAGCCGGTGACCGTCATCCGCGACGAAGCCGAGCGGGCCTCCAGCATTGTAAAGAACCTGCTGAACTTCGCGCGAAAGCAGGAGCGCCAGCGTCGGCCCAACGCCGTCCAGCCGCTGCTCGAGTCGACCTTCGCCCTGCTGCGCAACGAGCTGATGTCCAGCCGGGTAGACGCCCGACTCGAGATCGAGCCCGACCTTCCCCTCGCGGTGCTCGACCCGAACCAGATGCAGCAGGTGTTCGTAAACCTGATTCACAACGCGGCCCAGGCGATCGCATCCACCGGGCGGTCGGGCAGCGTGACCGTCCGGGCCCGGCGCTGGGCCGACGGCGTCGCGGTGGACGTGATCGACGACGGACCGGGCATGGCGCAGCCGCTGGCGGCTCAGGTGTTCGACCCGTTCTTCACCACCAAGCGTGAGGGCGAGGGAACCGGGCTCGGCCTGTCCATCTCACAAGGAATCGTGACCGAGCACGGTGGGCGCATCACGCTCGAGACCGCCGTGGGCTCGGGCTCCACGTTTACCGTGTACCTGCCGGGCGGCGTGGACGCCACGCCTGCGCTCGCCGAGGGCCCGCGCTCGCCCGCAGCGGGGCTTCGCATCCTGGTGGTCGATGACGAGCCCCACATCCTGCACTACATGCGGGCGACGCTCGAGAGCTGGGGTCACTCCGTGGCCCAGGCGGCGGACGGGGAGGAAGCGCGCGAGCGACTGTCGGATGATGGTTTCGATCTCGTCATCGCGGATCTCCGGATGCCGCGCCTGGGAGGCCGGGAGTTCTACGAGGAGCTGAAACGGACCCGCCCGGCGCAGGCCGAACAGGTCGTGTTCGCCACCGGCGACACGGTTCGCGGCGACACACTGGCGTTTCTACGATCGGTCGGCCGGCCGTATTTGCACAAGCCGTTCAGTCTGACCGAGCTGCGTGCGCTGCTCGCGGGGGTGTCCAAGCCGACAGGCGAGTGATATCCTTCCGGTCCGCTATCCGGCTCGTCATGATCTACGTCTGCATTCCGTGCTACAACGAGGCCCCGACCGTCGGGCTGCTCCTCTGGAAGATCCGCCAGGTCTTCAGCGGTTTCCCCCGGGAGTACCATCTGCTCGTCATAGATGATGGATCGACCGATAACACGGCCGAGGTCCTGGAGCCCTATGCCCGGGTGCTCCCTCTCACCCTGGTCCGCCACCAGACTCGCCAGGGTTACGCCGCCTCGACCGAAGCCCTTCTGCGGCTCGCGGTAGACCGCACCGACCGGCCGAAGCGCGACGTCGCCATCCTGATGCACGCCGATTTTGCCCACAACCCCAGTTCCATCCCCGACTTTCTGCGGCGGCTCGAGAGCGGAGCTGACATCGTGGTCGCGCAGAGCTCGCAGTCAGGCGAGACCTCCCGGGCCAGACGCCTCGTGCGGCGATTCGCACCGCTCCTGCTTCGCGGCCGGGTCGCCGTTCCGGGCGTCGCAGACGTGGTGTCGGGATACCTGGCATTCCGGCTGGTCGCTCTCCGGAATGCGATCAAAGCGCAGGAAGGGCCGCTGCTGACCGCCGAGGGCTGGAGTGCCAATGCGGAGCTGATCGC
>DASQPE010000182.1:0-2141 GCA_035644115.1 Gemmatimonadales bacterium | reverse complement strand
CCTGCTTCAGGAGAAATCGGTCCGTGACTTGACCATGGAAGAGGTCGCCAAGCGGGCCAAGGTCGGCAAACCCACCCTGTATAAATGGTGGCCGACCAAGGCGACCTTGGTGTTGGCCATGCTCTGCGAGCGAATGGCTCCCAAGCTGGAGAAGCCGACGGGCCTGTCCGCGGAAGAGTCTCTCCGCTTTCGAGTGCGGCGGTTGATCGATGCGCTCAACGGGCCTTTCGGCAAGATTGTGGCCGGGCTCATCGCCGAGGGCCAGAGCGAGCCAGCCGTTCTTCAGGAGTTCTTCGACCGATGGGTTAGTCCCCGGCGGAATGCGACGATCGCCGATCTGCAGCGCGGCAAGAACGCAGGCGAGTTGCGGTCGGAGACAGAACCTGAACTGCTGAACGACGCGATCTTTGGCGCGATCTATTACCGCTTGTTATTGCGCTCGGGCCCATTGACCAAGCGGTTCGGCGAGGAATTGGTCGAGCACGTCCTTGGTGGGCAGCGCGCGGGGCCTGGTCAAGGTCGCTCCGATTGATCACCAAGCGATTGCCAAGCTTCGGCGCGCCAAGCCGACCGCGCAGCCGTGAAAGTGCCGGTGATCGTCGGACTCGCCTATCTTGCGGGGCCTGAAACGGGCTTCCTAACCGGCGCCAGCCTGGCGATTCGACGGAGGATTCACCGCGTGATCATTTCGATCAACCCGGCCACCGGTGACACAATCAAGACCTACGCCGAGATGTCGCCCGCCGAGGCGGCCGCTGCCGTCGTCCAGGCGCACCAGACCTGGCTCGGGTGGCGGAAGACATCCTTCGCCCAACGGGCGGGACCGCTCAAGAAGACCGCCGCCATCCTGCGCCGGCGCAAGGACCAGCTCGCCAGGCTCATGGCCGCGGAGATGGGCAAGCCGCTCAAGCAGGGCGTCGCCGAAGCCGAGAAGTGCGCCTGGGTCTGCGACCACTACGCCGACGGCGCCGGGCGGTACCTCGCGCCCGACGTGGTCAAGACTGAAGCGGCCAGCTCGTACGTCGCGTTCGAGCCGCTCGGCGTCGTGCTCGCCGTCATGCCCTGGAACTTCCCGCTGTGGCAGGTGTACCGGTTCGCCGCCCCCGCGCTCATGGCCGGCAACACCGGCCTGCTCAAGCATGCCTCCAACGTGTCGGGCTGCGCTCTGGTCATCGAGGAGATCTTCACCCAGGCCGGGTTCCCCGAGGGCGCGTTCCGCACCCTGCTCATCGGGAACCCGCAGGTGCGGGCCGTGATCGAGCACCCGCTGGTGCGAGCGGTGACGCTCACGGGCAGCACACCCGCCGGCAAAGCGGTGGCAGCGCAGGCCGGCGCCGTGCTCAAGAAGACGGTGCTCGAGCTGGGCGGGTCCGATCCGTATCTCGTCCTGGACGATGCCGACCTGGATCACGCGGCCCCGATCTGCGTCCGCTCCCGCTTGATCAACAGCGGCCAGAGCTGCATCGCTGCGAAGCGGTTCATCGTAGCGGAGCCGGTCCTCGCGGCGTTCACCGACCGTTTCGTCGCGCTCATGAAGGCGCAAAAGATGGGCGACCCCACCACCGAAGGAACCGAAGTCGGCCCCCAGGCGCGGCGCGATCTGCGCGACGCCCTCCACCGGCAGGTGCTCGACTCCATCGCGAAGGGCGCGCGCCTGCTGGTCGGCGGCGAAGTGCCTGCCGGGCCGGGCGCATACTACCCGCCGACGGTTCTGGCCGACGTGAGACCGGGCATGCCGGCATACGAGGATGAGCTGTTCGGCCCGGTGGCCGCGATCATCGGGGCAAAGGACGAGCCGGACGCGGTCCGGATCGCGAACGATTCGGTCTTCGGCCTCGGGGCCGCCGTGTTCACCCGAGACGCGCAGCGGGGCGAGCGGGTGGCCCGGGCGCTCGAGGCAGGCGCGACTTTCGTCAACGCGCCGGTCGTCTCCGATCCCCGGCTCCCGTTCGGCGGGATCAAGGAGTCCGGTTATGGCAGGGAGCTGGGGAGCTACGGGATCAAGGAGTTCGTGAACGCGAAGACGGTGTACGTCGCCGCTGCCGTCAGTACCAGCCGATAGGCCCTGGCGGCGGCCCGATCGTGAGCGACCCGACCCCGCTGGTCGTCCAGTTCTCCGCGGTCTCCAAGACCTTCGGCGA
>DASQPE010000181.1:0-17655 GCA_035644115.1 Gemmatimonadales bacterium | reverse complement strand
TCGACCAGCCAGGAGAGTCGCCCCGGGTCCGGTCGGACCGCCTGGGCCGGCAGCTGATCCGGCACGAAGGGTCCCTCGAGCACCGCCCGCAGGGTCCCGGCCTTCGCCTCCCCTGCCGCCACGAAGACGACCTCACTGGCCGCGTTGAGCATCACTGGCGTCAGCGTCACCCGCCACATTGCCACCGCCTCGATGTATTCGGCCATCGCCCAGTGCCTGGCTTCGTGCACCGCTCGCTTGCCCGGGAACAGCGATGCCGTGTGGCCGTTCTCGCCCAAACCGAGCAGCACGAGATCGAGTCCGCTGCGGGGCGCGTCAACCCCGGACTTGGTCCCCAGCAGCGCCTTCAGAAGCCGCTCATACTCCTCCGCCGCCACCCGAGGCTCCAACTCCCCCCGAATCCGGTGGACGCTTGCCGCCGGAATCGGCACGTGATCGAGCAGGGCGTCCCGGGCCATGCGGTAGTTGCTCTGGGGATCGTCCGGTGGGACACACCGCTCGTCGCCCCAGAAGACCAGCACCCGGGCCCAGTCGATCGGCTCCGCGAGCTCGCCGGCAAGCAGCCGGTAGGCTGCAGTGGGCGTCGAGCCACCGGCGAGCGCCAGGGTGAACCGGCTTCGCTTGGCGATGGCCTCGGCCGCACGGGCGGCCACGAGGTCGGCCACTGCCCAGGCCAGCGCGAGTGCATCGGGCACGATCTCGATCATTGCCGTGGGGGGGCGTCGAGCCCTGCTCGGGTCCGGTGCTCGATGCCGCCCGGGCCGGCGACGATCAGGTCGGTCGCGAGGCCCAGAAACAGCCCATGCTCCACGATGCCCGCCCGGGCGGCCAGCCGATCGGCCAGCTGGGCCGGGGCGGCGATCGGACCGAACCCGGCCAGCAGGACCAGATTGCCTTGATCGGTCGGGAGCGGAGCGCCATCGGGACCGGAACGCAACTCCACCCGGGCGCCCAACGACTCCAGAAAGCGTACCTGCAACCGCCAGCCGAACTGCGAGACTTCGATCGGCAGCGGCCAGCGGGTTCCCAGCCGGGGCGAGAGCTTGCTCTCGTCGACCACGATGACCTCGCGGCGGGAGGCCTGGGCCACGATCTTCTCCCGCAGCAATGCGCCGCCGCCCCCCTTGATCAGGTCGAGCCCCGGGTCCACTTCGTCCGCCCCGTCGATCGTGAGGTCCACTGCAGTGGTGCGCTCGAGATCCACGATGGGCACGCCGCAGGTTCGGGCTTCGGCTTCGGTCGCGGCGGACGTGGGAACGCCCGCCACGTCGCGCAGCTCACCGGTCCCGAGCAGCGCGCCGATGCGCCGAATCGCGAAGACGCTGGTGCTCCCGGTGCCGAGTCCCACGACCATCCCCGACTGGACCAGCGCGACGGCGCGCTCGGCTGCCATCTGCTTGTACCGGGTCACATCCGCGGCCGGCCGGTCAGGCATCGCTGAACAGCTGGTCGGCCGTGTGGCCCCGCGCCGAGGGCACCGCCCCGCTGGGCTCGCTGAAGTCGCTGGTCCAGCGCCAATTCGCGATCTCCGGCAGGTCCTCCAGCTGCTCCCGGATGTAGACCCGGTGTTCGGCCAGCCGCCGCTGGAACAGATCGATCGCCTCTGAGGCTGCCGATCGGAGCCGACTCACGTACTTGAGGGCCTCGATGGCCAGGTGAAAACGGCTCATGTTGTTGAGCACCACCATGTCGAACGGGGTGGTGGTGGTGCCCTGGTCCAGGAAGCCGCGCACGTGGAACCGCGCCTCCTCGGGCCGGCCGTGGACCACGCTGTGCATCACCCAGGGATTACCGTGATAGGCGAATATGACGGGCACGGACCGGGTGAACAGCTCTTCGAACCCGGTATCGGCCATGCCGTGCGGGTGGCGGTCGGCGGTCATCATAACGCCCAGGTCTACTACGTTCACGACCCGAACCCGAATGCCGGGCACGTGCTTCTGGAGTAACCAGGAGGCGGCGCAGGTCTCCAGTGTGGGCACATCGCCGGCGCAGCCGAGCACGATGTCGGGCTCCGCGCCCTCGTCGTTGCTGGCGAACTCCCAGATCGAGGCCCCCCGGGTGCAGTGCGCGATGGCCCGCTCCATGTCGAGCCACTGGACCTGGAGCTGCTTGCCGCAGGTGACCACGTTCACGTAGTTCCGGCTCCGCAGGCAGTGATCGAAGACCGAGAGCAGCGTGTTCCCGTCGGGCGGAAAGTAGATCCGGATGACCTGGCTGCGCCGCGCGAGGGCGTTGTCCACGAAACCGGGGGCCTGGTGGCTGAACCCGTTGTGATCGTTCCGCCAGGCGTGACTGGTCAGGAAGACGTTGAGCGAGGCGAGCGGCTTGCGCCAGGGGAGCTCGATGCACTGCTCCAGCCATTTGGCGTGCTGGGTGAGCATCGAGTCCACGATCTGGGCGAACGCCTCGTAGGACGACCAGGCACCGTGCCGGCCGGTGAGCAGGTACCCCTCGAGCCACCCCTGGCAGCAGTGCTCGCTCAGCACCTCCATTACCCGCCCGTCCGGCCCCACCTTGTCGTCGATCGCCACCGTCTCCGCGACGCTGGTCCGCTGGGTCACCTCGAACACCGCGTTGAGCCGGTTCGAGTTGGTTTCGTCCGGACAAAAGAACCGGAAGTTGGTCGGGTTGAGCCGGATCACATCACGAAAGAACTCGCCCAGCTTGCGGGGTGCCTCCGCGGCCACCTGGCCGGGGCCCGGCAGATCGAGCGCGTAGGCCTTGAAATCGGGCACTTGGAGGGGCTCGAGCACCCTGCCCCCGTTGGCGTGCGGACTCGCTCCGATGCGCTTGTCCCCCTCGGGGATGAGCTCGGCCAGCTCGGGGGCCAGCCTGCCGTCCCGGTCGAAGAGCTCCTCGGGCCGGTAGCTTCGGAGCCAGCGCTCCAGCTCGGCGAGGTGCTCGGGGTTCTCACGCACCTGCTCCAATGGCACCTGATGCGCCCGGAAGGTGCCCTCGATCGGCACCCCGTCCACTTCTTTGGGCCCAGTCCATCCCTTGGGGGTGCGGAGAATGATCATGGGCCAGGTCGGGCGGCCCTTGAAGCCGTTGCGCCGCGCCTCCTGCTGAATCTGCCGAATTTCCCGGTAGCATCCGTCCAGCGCCGCGGCAAAGAGCTGGTGCATGATCGCGGGGTCGTCGCCCTCGACGAACACCGGCTCGTAGCCGTGGCCGCGAAACCGCCACATCAGCTCCGCGTCGGTGGTCCGCGCGTCCACGGTGGGACCGGCGATCTTGTAGCCGTTCAGGTGGAGGATCGGAAGCACCGCTCCGTCACGGACGGGGTTGAGGAACTTGTTGCCCTTCCAGCTGCCCTCGAGCGGCCCGGTCTCGGCTTCGCCGTCACCCACGACGCAAGCGGCGAGGAGGTCCGGGTTGTCGAACACCGCGCCGTACGCGTGCAGCAGCGAGTAGCCCAGCTCCCCGCCTTCGTGGATCGAGCTGGGCACGTGGGGCCCGCAATGGCTGGGCACCCCTCCCGGGGTCGAGAACTCGCGAAAGAACAGCCGCATGCCGGCAGCATCGCGGGTGATCCGGCGATGGACCTCGCTGTACGAGCCTTCGAGATACGAATTGGCGTTCAGCGCAGGTCCGCCGTGGCCCGGTCCGGCGATGAAGATGACGTCCGTGCCGCGCTCCCGGATCAGCCGGTTCAGGTGCACGTAGATGAAGTTGAGCCCGGGGGTGGTGCCCCAATGCCCCAGCAACCGCGGCTTGATGTGCTCCGGGGCCAGCGGCGCCTCGAGCAGCGGATTGTCCAGCAGGTAGATCTGTCCGACCGCGAGAAAGTTGACCGCATTCCAGTAGCGGTGCATCCGGTCGCGCAGATCGGGCGAGAGGGGGCCCTCGGGGATGGGGACGGGGTGGACCTTCGCCCCGTCCCCGGGCACGGACGTGGACAGCTTGGGGTCGAATACCAGGGTGGTCATCGGTGGCAAGCTCCTATGTCACGAAGCGGCTCGCATGCCTCGCGATCATGAGTTCTTCGTTGGTCTTGACGATCCGGACCTTGATCCGGCTCGTTTCACTCGAGATTACCCGATCGTGGCGCTGGTTCCGTTCCCGATCGAGCTCGAGGCCGAGAAAACAGAGCCGGGCGCAGATGCGCTCCCGGACCGGGGCCGCGCGCTCGCCGATACCGGCCGTGAAGGCCAGGATGTCGAGCCCGCCCAGCGCGGCCGCATAGGCGGCGATGTACTTGGCGGCCTGATAGCAGAAAAGCTCGATGGCTTCGGCGGCGCGCGGATCGGTGGCCTCGCGCTCCAGCAGGTCGCGCATATCCGGGCTCGTCTCCGACACTCCCAGCAGGCCTGAGTCCCGGCTGAGCAGATCGCTCACCTGGTCTGCCGTCAGACCCTCGTGCCGGAGGAGATAGAGCACCAGCGCGGGATCGAGGTCCCCGCAACGGGTTCCCATGACCAGCCCGCCGGTGGGAGAAAACCCCATCGTCGTATCGATGCTCCGGCCGTCGCGCACGGCGGCAAGACTCGCCCCGTTTCCGAGGTGCGCGATGATCACCCGGCCGGACGCAGCCGCCCCTTCCAGTTCGCGGAGTCGCTGGATCACGTACTCGTACGAGAGACCGTGGAAGCCGTAGCGGACGATGCCGGTTTCGGCGAGCCGCCGTGGAATCGCATAGGTCCGTGCAACCGGGGGCATGTTGTGATGAAACCCGCTATCGAAGCAGACTACCTGCGGGAGCTCGGGGTGCGCCCGCGCCATGCCGCGGATGCACGCGATCGCCTGCGGCATGTGTTCCGGATCGACCGGCACCAGAGCCACGAGCGCCTCGAGAAGCTCGGGCGTCACCCGGGCCGGCTCCCAGTAGCGGCCGCCCCCGTGCACGACGCGGTGCGCCACCACATCGGCTGAAACGGGCCGATCATTTCGGTCCACCCAGCCGAGCACGGCGTCGAGCGCGGCGCCAAAATCGGGCAGCGCCTGCGCGCCGTCAAATAGTCGGCCGCTGTCCGCCCCGATCACCTGGAGCCAGCTCTCGGGACGGCCGATCCGGCTCGCCTCCAGCCGGAGCAGGCGGGGCTCGCCCTGGTCCATCAGGTAGACGGCGGCCTTGAGGCTCGACGAGCCGGTGTTGATCGTGAGCACTCGCGGCCCCGCGGGCGAGCTCACACGTGCGCGGCTCGCGTCCGCTGCGCCACCTGCTCGCGCGCGGCGGTCACTACCTGGCCCGGCTCGAAGCCGAAATGCTGGGCGACGACCTTCATCGGCGCAGACAGCCCGAACGAGCGCATGCCAAGGATGGTGCCCTGGCTGCCGACGTAGCGATCCCACCCGAAGGTGGCTGCCTCCTCCACCGCGACCCGGGCGGTCACCTCGGGCGGGAGGACGCTCTCGCGGTATTCCAGGGGCTGCTCCTCGAACAGCTCCCAGCAGGGCAGGCTCACCACCCGGGCGTGAATCCCCTCGGCCAGGAGCTGGTCCCGCGCCGCCAGGCAGAGCGAGACCTCGCTGCCGGTCGCGAGCAGCAGCACGTCCGGTCGTCCCTCGGGGGCATCGGCCAGCACGTACGCCCCGCGGGCCAGCCCGCTCGCCGGTGCGTGCTGCGTCCGATCGAGGGTCGGCAGCGGCTGGCGGGTGAGCACCAGGCAGGCCGGCCGATCGTCGAGGCCAAGAATCAGGCGATAGGCTTCGACGACCTCGTTCGCGTCGGCCGGCCGGATGACCAGCATGCCGGGCATTGCGCGCAGGGCGGCGAGATGCTCCACCGGCTGGTGGGTCGGCCCGTCCTCACCCAGGCTGATGGAATCGTGGGTCCAGATGTAGAGCACCGGGACCTCCATCAAGGCACTGAGGCGGAGCGCCGGGCGACAATAGTCGGTGAAGACCAGGAAGCTCGAGGCGTACGGCCGCAGTCCGGAGAGCGCCAGGCCATTCGCGGCGGCGGCCATGGCATGCTCGCGAACCCCGAAATGGAAGTTCCGACCGCGATAGTCGCCGTCGTGGCCGGGCTGCTGGAACTCGCCCGCGCCGTCAAACGTGAGCCGGGTCCGGGTGGAGGGCCAGAGGTCCGCGGATCCGCCCAGGAGCCACGGGATTCGCTGCGCCAGCGTGTTCAGCAGTTTCGCGGAAGCGTCGCGGCCCGCCACACCTTTCGGATCCGGTGGGAAGCCGGGCAGGTCGCGGTCCCAGCCCGAGGGAAGCTTCCGCTGCTCGATGCCGTCGAGCTGGCAGGCGAGGTCGGGATACTCCCGGCGATAGTCCGCCAGTCGAGCGATCCACGCCCGGTGCGCGTCCGCGCCCCGGCGGCCCAGGTTGTCCCGGAAATGCTCCCGGACCCCCTCCGGCACGAAGAACTGCACATCCGGATCCCATCCGTAGAACTGCTTTGCCAGGCGAACTTCGTCGGCGCCGAGCGGTTCGCCGTGGGCTTCCTTCGTGTCCTGCCGGTGGGGGGCGCCGTAGCCGATGTGACTCTCGACGACGATGAGCGTGGGCCGGTCCGTGGTGGCGAGGAAGCAGCGATAGGCCCGGGCCAGCATGTCGAGATCGTTGGCGTCGCTCACCCGGGTCACGTTCCAGCCGTATGCGATGAACCGGGCAGCCACGTCTTCGGTAAACGCGAGCGAGGTGGGGCCCTCGATCGAGATCCGGTTGTCGTCGTAGATCCAACAGAGATTCGCGAGCCCGAGATGGGCCGCCAGCGAGGCGGCCTCGCCGCTCACCCCTTCCATCATGCAGCCGTCGCCGGCCAGGGCGTACACGTTGTAGTCGAACAGCTCGTGGCCGGGGCGGTTGTAGGTCGCCGCCAGCCACCGGCTCGCGATGGCCATGCCCACGCTCATCGCGACGCCCTGCCCCAGCGGCCCGGTCGTGGCCTCGACCCCCGACACCCAGCCGTGCTCCGGGTGGCCGGGGCACCGGCTTCCGGCCTGCCGGAAGGTCTTGATGTCGTCCAGCGTGACGGCCAGTCGGCCCACTTCTTCGTAGGACGGATTGGCCGCCTTTACTTCCGTCAGGTGCAGGAGACTGTAGAGCAGCATCGAGGCGTGTCCGTTGGACAGCACAAACCGATCGCGGTTGAGCCAGCGCGGGTCGGCCGGATCGTATCGCAGGAACCGCTGCCACAGACAGTACGCGGTCGGCGCCGCGTCCATCGGCGTGCCGGGGTGCCCCGAGTTCGCCTTCTGTACGGCATCGATCGCGAGCGTGCGGATCGTGTTGACGCAGAGCTGGTCGAGTCGCGCGGCGTCGGTCATGACGGCCTCCGGCGCGTGCGATAGCGCCGGATCAGCCGGTTGGGCGGCCCGTCGTGCGCAAGCTTGGGCTTGATGACGGCGGTCATCGCGCGGATCCCGCGGCAAGGGCGGCATCGCGCAGCCTCGCCGCCTTGGAGGCGATGCTACCCAGAAGGTCCTTCCAGGAGGCCACGAAGGCCTCCGCCCCTTCGCGTTGGAGCTGCGAAGCCAACCCAGCGACGTCGATCCCCGCCCGGCCGACCTGCTCGATCACGGCCTCGGCGTCGCCCCCGTCGGGGCGCATCAGCTCGCCCACCATGCCGTGGTCGGCGAAGGCGAGCAGCGTCGCCTCGGGCATTGTGTTGATGGTGGCGGGCGCCGCCAGGGCCATCACGTACAGCACGTCCGAAAGCGCGGGATCTTTGGTGCCCGTGCTGGCCCAGAGCAGCAACTGGGGACCCGCGCCTGCGGCGGCCAGCCGGCGCCAGCGAGGCGAATCCAGCAATTCGCGGTAAGCGCGGTAGGTCCGACCCGCGATGGCAATGCCCAAGCGGCCCCGCAGCTCCTCCGGCGTCTTGCCCGCTACCGCCTTGTCCCAGCGGCTGATGAATAGCGACGCGACCGACTGCACTCGCGGGTCCAGGCCGGCAGCCAGCCGGCGTTCGATCCCCCGCATGTAGGCGTCCGCCGCCGCGAGGTACTGCTCCCGGGAGAACAGCAGGGTGACGTTGATGGGGATGCCGGCAAAGATCGACGCTTCGATCGCCGGCAGCCCCTGCTCGGTGCCGGGGATCTTGATGAAAACGTTGGGGCGACCGGCCCGCGCGTGGAGCGCCTGGGCAGCCTCGATCGATCGCTCCGTATCATAGGCCAGGAGCGGCGACAGCTCGAGCGAGACCCAGCCGTCGGCGCCACGGGTCTGATCGTGGATCGGCCGGAACAGATCCGCCGCCTGGCCGAGGTCCTCGAGCGCGAGCTCGAAGAAGAGCTCCTCGCCCGACTTGCCCTCGCCGCTCTTGCGGCGGATTGCCTCATCGTAGAAACCCGTCTGGGCGATGGCTTGATCGAAGATGGTCGGATTGGACGTGAGCCCGGTGACCGAAAAGTCGGAGAGGTAGCGTCGGAGCGTGCCGCTGGTCAGCAGCCCGCGGGTGATTTGATCGAGCCACAGACTCTGGCCGACCGCATGGAGTTGCTGCGTGGGATTCATGGGGTCCTTCCGATCGCGCTGCCGGCCGTCCCGGCCTCGAGCAGCGCGTGGGGGTCGAGATTGAGCAGATCGCCGATGGCGTCGATGGCAACGTCCGCCGCCGGGTACTCCGCGAGGATGGCCGGGTCGTGGGCGTAATGCCCCTGACGAACGAAGACCGTGGTGACCCGCGCGCCCCAGACCTGCTTGACCGCGGCCAGGATCCGGAGCTTGTCGTCGATCAGGACGTAGCGGTCCGCCGGGTAGAATCCCTCGACGTCAGCCAGCTCCTGCTCTTTGTGGATGTACACCAGGACCCGGCCGTCCACGGCGCGGCGGAGCCCGGACCGATCGATCTTGCGCGGTTGGAACACGACGTCGCCGTCGGACAGAATGACGCTGGTGCCGAAGCCGCCGTAGCGCGCCAGCACCTCGATGGCGCCCGGGTAGAGCCGGCTGGCAAACGGATAGTCCAGCAGGAATGCGGCGACGCACAGGAGCCGGGGATCGTGAAGATTGTCGTGGCGGTAGCGCTGCAGGGCACCGAGGTAGTCGGCGTAGCCAAGCTCGCGGCGCAGGTCCTCGAAGATCGCCCAGTGGCGCTCGGCTGCTTCAGAGCCCGCTTCCCGGACCAGGTGCTCGCGGTACTCGCGCTCGACTGCGTCGTTGTCGAGCAGCGTATTGTCCACGTCGAACAGGAAGACGAGCGGGACTCGGCGGGTCATGGGCAGACACCCTCGGGGAGCGGGTCGTGCCAGGCGGCCCCGTCCAGGAGCGCGCGCGCCGGCTCCGGTCCCCAGCTTCGCGGTTCGTAGAGCTGCAACGGCGTCGGCTGGCGGAGGACCGGGTCGACCACCCGCCATGCGTCGTCGACCGAATCTTCCCGAGCGAAGAGGGTCTGGTCGCCGCGCATCGCGTCGCGCAGCAGTCGCTCGTAGGGGGCCATCTCGCCACCGCTCTCGTGGCAGGCCACCAGCTGCACATCCTCGCCGGCCATGGCCTCGCCGGGGCGCTTGGCGCGGGCCGCGAGCGCCAGCTCCACCCGGGGGCTGAGGCGGAACCGAAAGCGATTGGGCGCGGCCGTGCCGACGTCGGCGAACAGCAGCTGGGGCGGCCGCTTGAGCTCGACCGTCACCTCCGTGGCGGTGATCGGCAGGCACTTGCCCGCGCGGATATAGAAGGGAACGCCGGCCCAGCGCCAGGAATCGATGTGCAGGCGGAGGGCGGCAAAGGTCTCGACGTCGGAGTCCGGCGCCACTCCCTCCTCGGCCCGATAGCCGCGGAACTGCCCCCGCACCACTTCGCCTGGGGCGAGCGGCCGCATGGCCTTGAACGCTTGCGCCTTCGCGTCGCGGATGCCCTCGGCGTCGTGCCCAACCGGGGCTTCCATCGCCAGGAACGCTACGATCTGGAGCAGGTGATTCTGGACCACGTCCCGGATGGCGCCGGCCTCCTCGTAAAAGCGTCCCCTGCCCTGCACCCCGAAGCTCTCCGCCATCGTGATCTCGACCCGCTCCACGTAGTTGCGGTTCCACACCGGCTCGAGGAAGGTGTTGGCGAAGCGGAAATAGAGGAGGTTCTGGACCGGCTCCTTGCCCAGGTAATGGTCGATTCGGAAGATCGAGGACTCAGGAAAGAAGCGGCTCAGGGTCGCGTTGAGTGCCCGGGCCGACGAGAGGTCCCGGCCGAACGGCTTCTCGACCACCACCCGGGCGTGTTTGGTGCAGCCGCCCTTGGCCAGCCCGGTAGCGACGGTCTCGAACTGGCTCGGAGGGATGGCGAGATAGTGGAGCGGGCGCTGCGCGGACCCCAGCGCCTCGCGCAGGCGGGTGTAGGTCGCCGGGTCCTGGTAATCGCCGCTCACATAGCGCATCCGCGCGCTCAACGCGGCGAACGCCTTCTCGTCCACGCCACCGTGCTGCTCGAGGCTTTGCCGGGCCCGCTGGCGGAGCTGGTCGTCGGTCCATTCCGAGCGGGCCACTCCGACGATCGGGACGTCAAGCAGGCTGCGGCTGGTCAGCGCCTGGAGTGCCGGAAAGATCTGCTTCGCGGCGAGATCACCGGTGGCGCCGTAGAACACCAGTGCATCCGATTGCGAATTCCGCATCGACCAATTCCCTCCTTAGCGTCCGGCCTGCTCCACGTGGCCGCCGAATTGAAAGCGCAGTGCGGAGAGCAGCTTGTCGGCGAACTCGGCTTCGCCCCGCGAACGAAACCGGTCGAACAGCGCCGCGGTCAGCACCGGCGCCGGCACCGACTCGTCGATGGCCGCGTCGATGGTCCAGCGGCCTTCGCCCGAGTCGGCGACGCGACCGGTGAAGTCGGCCAGATCGGGACTCTCGACCAGAGCCTGCGCGGTGAGATCCAGCAGCCAGGAGGCGATCACGCTGCCGCGGCGCCAGACCTCCGCCACCGCCGCCAGGTCGAACTGGTACTGATAGAGCTCGGGATGACGCAGTGGAGTCGTCTCCGCATCCGCCGCCTGTGACTGCAGCCCGACGTCGGCGTGGCGGAGGATGTTGAGCCCTTCGGCGTATGCCGCCATGAGCCCGTACTCGATGCCGTTGTGTACCATCTTGACGAAATGCCCGGCCCCGGTCGGACCGCAGTGCAGATAACCCTGCTCCGCGGTGCCGTTCGATCGCTCGCGGCCGGCCGTGCGGGGCGTCGCCCCAATGCCGGGCGCGAGGGCCGCAAAGATCGGATCGAGCCGGCGGACCACAGCCTCTTCGCCGCCGATCATGAGACAGTAGCCCCGCTCGAGCCCCCACACGCCGCCGCTGGTCCCCACGTCGACGTAGTGCAGCTTCCGGCCGCGCAGCTCGGCGGCCCGTCGGATATCGTCGTGATAGTGCGAATTGCCGCCATCGATGAGGATGTCGCCCGCCGCCAGACGGGGCCCCAGCGCCGCCAGCTCGCCGTCCACCACGGCCGCGGGCACCATGAGCCAGACCGCACGCGGTGGTGTCAGCTTGGCGACGAGATCCTCCAGGGAGGTGGCGCCGACGGCGCCTTCGCCGGCCAGTGCCTGCACCGTCTCCGGATGGCGGTCGTAAGCCACGCAGCGATGCCCCGCCCGCAACAGGCGCCGCACGATGTTGGCGCCCATGCGCCCGAGCCCGATCATCCCCAATTCCATCGTCGTCTCCTTACCGAGTAGCACTCGGCCCCGGTGCCTCCGGCCCCGGAGGTCGGGTTGGGTCAGCGCCCAACTCGAGGCCGCGAATTGCCGCACCGTAAATGGCTGCCTTCCGCACCACCACGTGGACCGGCATCCGCTGCAGCAGATCGCTCAGGCGCCCCTTGCGGGTAAAGGCCTGGGTGAACTCCTGCCTCCGGAGCGCCGGGAGGAGATGCAGCGGTATTCCCCCCGCGAGGTAGACGCCTCCGGTGGCGAGCACCTTGAGGGCGAGGTTGCCCGCCTCGGAGCCCAGGATTCCGGTGAACATCGTCACCGTTGCGGCGCTCAGCGGATCGGGCGACTCGCGCAAGCCGGCTTCCGCGATGATCGGAGCGCGATCCGGCGCGTCGGCCAGCCGCTGGGCCAGCTCCGGCGCCTCGGGCGCCGCACCCGAGGCGCGAAGATAGTCGTAGATCGTACCGACTCCTCGGCCGGAGCACACCCGCTCGATGCTCACATGGTCGTAGCGTTGGAGCAAATGGGTGAGGAGCCCGGCCTCGCGCTCCGTCGCCGGCGCGAAGTCCGCGTGCCCTCCCTCCGACGCGAACGCCCGGTACTGCCCGCCATCCCAAGTGAGAAACGCCTCCCCCAGGCCGGTGCCCGGCGCGATGACCGCGATCGCCCCGCCGGCCACGGCCTGGCCCACGTTCAGCGTAACCACATCCTCGGCGGTCAGCGCGGGAACCGCTCGGGCGACGGCCTCGAGATCGTTGAGCAGGTGCACGGCCCGCAGGTTGAGCGCATCCGCCAGCGCGGACTCGTCCAGCTGCCAGGGCAGGTTGGTGACTCTGGCGCGACGGTCGATGACCGGCCCCGCGACGTCGAAGCAGGCCCAGGTCACCGGCAGGGACGTGGCGGCAAGGAACTCGCGGACCAGCGTTTCGAGGCTGGAATAGCGCGCACTGGGGTACTCCGCCCCCGCCAGTGGCGTGCGCGCACCGCCGGCCGGAGAAAAGACGGCCAGATCGGTCTTGGTACCGCCGATGTCACCAGCGAGTAACATGAACCCTCAAAAGGCAAACGGATCCCAGCCTTCCTAACTTACACCGTACCCTTCCCGCATCTTGAACGTGAGTGCGCTGGAAGGAGCTGGACCAATCAGGCCTCACCGGGAGAAACGTGTCATGGCCCGCATCCAACCCCAGAGCTATGCCGAAGCGCCCGAGTCGGTCCGGGCCGAGTGGGACCGTCAGACGCGGGAACACGGCCGCATGACCAACATGAAACGGACGCTCGCGCATAACCCGGCGTCCCTGCGCGCCCTGATGGAATGGTATCCGCTGCGCGACGAGGTCCGGCTCTTTCTGGGCGAGCGTCTCACCGACCTTTTTGCCCACGCCCTTTCGGCGGAGAACGATTGCCTGATCTGCTCGACCTTCTTCCGCCGGATTCTGATCGAGCGCGGTGAGGACCCCGAGCATCTGGCGCTGGACGAGCACGACCGCGACGTGCTCGAGTTCGCCCGACGGCTTGCCACCGGCGGGCACGACGTCCCGGACCCGCTGTTTGCCCGCCTCCTCACCTGGCTCACCCCGGCTCAGATGGTCACGCTCACTGCCTTTGGCAGTCTCATGCTCGCGACCAACGTGGTCAACAACGCGCTTCAGGTGGATCTGGACGAGTATCTCGAGCCCTACCGGCGCCACGCTGGAGCTCCCGAGGGAACCAGCGGGGCCCGGCCGTGAGCGGCGAGCTGGCTGGCAGGGTCGCCTTCGTCACCGGTGCCGCGCACGGCCAGGGCCGCGCCATCGCGCTCGCCTTTGCCCGGGCCGGCGCGGCGGTGGTTGCATTCGACATTGCCCAGCCGCTCGCCTACCCCGGCTACGCGATGGGCTCCTCTGAGGAGCTGGCGTCGCTCACCCGCGAGTGCGAGGCGCTCGGGGTGCGCGCTCTCGGCCTTGTCGGAGACGTGCGGGATGACGTCGCGATTCGCCGGGCGGTCGATACGACCATGGCCGAGCTGGGGCGGATCTCCATCTTGGTCAACAACGCGGGCATCTGCGGCTACGGACTGGCCCATGAGCTGACCGAAGAGGCGTGGGATGCGATGCTCGACATCAACCTCAAGGGTAGCTGGCTGGTCGCCCGGCGCGTGATCCCGGTCATGATGCGCCAGCGCGAGGGCGTCATCATCAACAACTCGTCTATCGCGGGGCTCCGCGGCATGGGCCGTTTGAGTCACTACGCCGCGTCGAAGTGGGGCCTGACCGGCCTCACCAAGTCATGGGCCATCGAGCTTGCGCCCTACAACATCCGTGTAAATTCCATCCACCCGACGGGTGTTAACACGCCGATGAACGACGGCCTCGCGGCGCTCGAAGGGACCACCCCCAGGGAGATTGCAGAGCGGTCGGCCGGAAACCTCCTGCCGGTCCCCTGGATCGAACCGGAAGATGTGGCGGGAGCGGTGCTCTACCTCGCGTCCGACCAGGCGCGCTACGTGACGGGTGCGCAGCTGGTGCTGGACGCCGGTCTGCTCACCCGCTAGCGCCGCTCGGGGCAGCCAAGCAGGCCGGCACCCAAAGGGCCAGGGTGTCGCTTCGTTGTACAGTGAGATTGGCCCGTAGTTTGCCGCGTGTGTGTGCGGAACGCCATCGGCGGCACGAAATGTCGGACACGGAGGTCGCTACCCAGATGCCCTCGTTTGCTCCCCGCTTCAGTCAGCGGATCCGCCGTCTCGCTCCACCTCGCCTAAGCTCGCGTGCATTGGGAGTCCTCGCATTCGTCGCTGGAGCCGCATTGGCCAGCGGGGCCTGGATCATACGCCCTCAACCGACAGCCGCTCCCGGCGCCTCGGCCTACGCCAAGGCCCGGGTCTTCGAGGAGGCGTTGACGCTCCTTCGGGCTCACGCGGTCGACACGCTGAACGAAGGCGATCTCTACCTCCGCGCCACCGAAGGCGTCGTCAAGTCGCTCCACGATCCCTGGGCCGCCCTTCTGGTCGGTGACCGATACGGCAGGTTCAAGGCCCAGCTGGACGGAACGACCAGCGGCATCGGGCTCGAGGTCGAGACCCATGGCGGGCGCCTCTCGATCGCGAGCACGGTTGCCAGGTCCCCTGCCGACCGCGCGGGCCTCTTCGCCGGTGACCGGATCCTGACAGTGAACGACAGTACGACAGAAGGCTGGTCGGCCGAACGCGCCACAGCAGCTTTCCACGGGCCTGAGGGAACCAGCGTCCGCCTCACGTTGGAGCGGCCTGGCAGCCCGGAGCCAATCGCGGTCACGCTGCAGCGCGCTCTGGTTCATCACCCCGCCGTCCGCCAGGGTGTGCTGCTAGGGCAAGGTATCGGCTATCTCGCCGTGACGGCGATGACCAGCCATGCCTCCGATGAGCTGATCAAGCAGGTCGACGCGCTCACCGCCCGCGGCATGCGCGGGCTGGTGCTGGACCTCCGGGGCAACCCGGGTGGACTGGTTCAGGAAGGCGCCCAGATCGCAAAGCTCTTCCTCGACCCGGGGCAGACCGTCGCCACCATGAAGGGCCGCGAGCTGGAAGTGTTCCGGGCGACCGACCCGCAACGCTGGCCCGATCTTCCGCTCGTGGTGCTGGTCGACGGGGGCACCGCCAGCGCCGCCGAGGTCGCGTCCGCGGCACTGCAGGACCATGACCGGGCGATCATCGTTGGAACGCCGACGTTCGGGAAGGGTGTCGTGCAGCGGACCTATGCACTGGGCGCCGACGTGGCGTTGCGGTTCACCACGGCGCGCTGGTACACTCCGAGCGGCCGCTGGATCCAGCGGGGTGGCGGGACGTCGGCCAAGAGATACTCGTCCGATGGCGGGCGCGTCCTCCCCGCCGGCGTCGGGATCGTCCCTGACACGCTGGTCGCCCCGGCGGAGCCAAGCGACGCCGAGCGCGCATATGGCATCGCGGTCGGTCGCGATCGCAACGCATACGAAGACGCCCTTGCCGTGATCGCGGCCCATCTGGTCACGACCGGCGCCGTGTCTACCGATTCAACGCCAGTCACCTCGCGGATGCGGGCGATGCTGTTCCAGCGCCTACAGGGGAGCGGGCTCCAGATCTCCGACGCGCTGTTCGCCCAGGCCGCTCCGGCGGTCGAGCGGGATCTCGGCGTGGTGATGGTGAGAGCGGCGTTCGGTACCGCCGCCGCGTTGCGCCGGCAGATTGCCTACGATCACCAGGCCCAAGTCGCGCGGGCCCTGCTGTTGGCCTATCCAACCCCTCATGCGGCGCTGTCGCTCGAGACCGCCGGGCTGGGCGGGCTGGTCGCGACGGCCACTCAGTAACCAGCGCCGGCCGCACCCGACTCAGACGAACAACCCGATGCCCAGCTCCGGCTGGGCATCGCCTTTTCCGCCGACCGGAGCCTTGCCTGGCCACTAGCACCGACTCCTCGCCCGCCGACCGCGATCTCCGCCAGCGCACCGCTCTCCGGTTTGTTGTCCTGCTCGGCATCGTGAGCCTGTTTGCCGACATGACCTACGAGGGCGGGCGGAGCATTGCCGGCCCGTTCCTCGCGCACCTCGGCGCGAGCGCGACTGTGGTGGGCTTCGTCGCCGGTTTCGGCGAGCTGCTGGGATACGGCCTGCGCCTCCTGTCGGGGCGCTTCACCGACCGAACCGGTCGCTACTGGGCCATCGCCTTGTTCGGCTACTCCATCAACGTGCTGGCGGTGCCCGCCCTCGCCCTGGCCGGCCGCTGGGAGACCGCGGCGCTACTGCTCATGCTCGAGCGGACCGGGAAGGCAATCCGGTCCCCCGCACGCAACGCGATGCTCTCGTACGCGACGCACGAGACCGGCCGTGGCTGGGGATTCGGTCTGCACGAAGCAATGGACCAGACCGGTGCGCTGATCGGCCCGTTGATCGTGGCCGTCATGCTGCACCGCACCGGCGCGTACCCCCCGGGCTTTGCGTTATTGCTGTTGCCTGCCCTGCTGTGCCTGGCCTCCTTGCTCACCGCGCGGCGGCTGTATCCCCGGCCGCGGGATCTGGAACCCACTGCGGTCGAGCTCGAGCGCGCCGGCATCCCGCCACGGTTCTGGCTCTATCTGGGCGGAGCGGGCTTGATCGCGACCGGCTACGCGGACTTCCCGCTGATCGCGTTTCACTTCACCCGGGTCGGCGTGGTCCCGCTGGAGTGGACCCCGCTGCTCTATGCCCTGGCGATGGGAATGGCAGCAGTTACCGCGCTGGCCGCAGGTCGGCTCTTCGACCGGGCCGGGCTGCCGGTGATCGCGGGGGCTGCGGTGATCGCCGCCGGCTTCGCGCCCCTGGTGTTTCTCGGCGGGCGAGTCGCGGCCATCGTCGGCATGGCTCTCTGGGGAATCGGGATGGGAGCCCAGGACTCCATTGTGCGCGCCGCCGTCGCGCAGATGGTGCCGGCCAATCGCCGGGGCTCGGCGTTCGGGCTGTTCGATGGCGGCTACGGGGTCTGCTGGTTTCTGGGCAGCGCGCTGATGGGAATGTTGTACGACCGCTCGGTAGGCGCGGTGGTGGCGTTTTCGGTCGCCGCGCAGCTGGCGGCGGTCCCGGTGATCTTTCTCGTTGCCCGCCGCGACCCCGGCCGCGCCTCAATCCAGTGAGGCACACCAGAAACCGCCGGTTGCCCGAAGCAAGCCCAGCCCGTCGTAAGAGCTCGAGCAGCTACCAGCGGATCCGCCTATGCCCGGCGGGGCACCACTCGCGCCGCTTCCACGTCCAGCGCGGCCCGCACCTGCGCGAGCAGGAGACCGGGGGAGAACGGCTTTGGCAGGAATGCGGTCCCCGGCTCCAGGACCGCCCGCTGGAGCACGGTGGCGTCGGTGTAGCCTGACATGAAGACCACGGCGATTGCCGGCCGGATGTGCCGGATCCGGTCGATCAGGTCTCGCCCGGACCCGCCCGGCATCATCACGTCGGTGAGCACGAGGTGTATCGGCCCCGAGTGCAGGCGCGCGAGTGTGAGCCCGGCCTCGACGCCGTCGGCTTCCAGCACTTCGTAGCCTGCTTCCCGCAGCACCCGTGCGGTGAACCGGCGCACGTCCACGGCGTCCTCCGCGAGCAGGATGACCTCATGGCCTGCACCCGCTGCGGCGGCCGCTGGCCGGGGCCCCTCCTGCCGCGTGACGGCCTCGGTC
>DASQPE010000180.1:0-5967 GCA_035644115.1 Gemmatimonadales bacterium | reverse complement strand
CCGCCGGCGGCCTCGATCTCGCGCACGACCACCTCGGCCGCCGTCGCCGACTGGGCGTAGTTCACCACCACCCGGGCGCCGTCGGCGGCGAGCCGCCGCGCAGTCGCCGCGCCGATGCCCCGGCTGCCTCCCGTCACGATTGCCACCTTGCCATCGAGCCGTGCCATGGGTTGCCTCCTCGGCGGTTGCTGGTAGATAGATATTTAGATAATCATCTAATTACGCGTAAACACCAGTTCCTGGGAGGCGGTTCCCCGGCCGCCCTCAGCGCCCGCGGCGGACGCGGGCCCGCCGGCCGGGGAGCCGGCGGCCGACCGCCGCCAGGTAGGCCGCCATGGTGTCCGACCGATAGCGGATGAAGGCCTGCTGGGCCTCGCGCCGCACGTCGATCAGGCCGGCCGTGGCGAGCTCTTTGAGATGATGGGAGATGGTGGCCTGGGACACCGGAAAGGTCGCCACCAGCCGCTTGCAGGCGAGCTCGCCGTCCGCCGCGGCCACCATCTCCAAGATGGCGAAGCGGCGGCCGTCGGCCAGGGCCTTGGCGATCCGGGCAAGCTGGGCGTCGGTCACCCCGCTAGATTGGCCGGCCCCGGGCACCGCGTCAAGCCGAGGCGGTCGCATCCCCTTAGACTTCCGCCATGGCGACACCCCGTCACCGGTTCGGGTTCGAGACCCGGATGCTCCACGCGGGCCATGTGCCCGACACCGAGGTCGGCGCGAGGGCGGTCCCCATCTACCAGACGACGTCGTTCGTGTTCGACGACCCGGAGACCGCGGCCCAGCTGTTCGAGCTCAAGCAGTACGGCAACATCTACACCCGCATCGGCAATCCCACGACGGCCGTGTTCGAAGAGCGGGTGGCCTCGCTGGAGAACGCGACCGGCGCGGTGGCGACGGCGAGCGGCATGGCGGCCCAGTTCGTCACCTTCATGACGCTGTTCCAGCCGGGCGACGAGATGGTGGCGTCCGCCCATCTCTACGGCGGCTCCATCACCCAGCTCACCCACACGCTCAAGAAGCTGTCGATCGACGTCCACTTTGTGGACCCGACCCGGCTGGACGAATGGGAGCGCGCTATCGGGCCGCGCACCCGCGCCCTGTACGGCGAGACCATCGGGAACCCGCGCGGCAGCATTCTCGACCTCGAGCCGCTGGCGCAGCTGGCCGAGAGCCGCCGGATCCCGCTGATCGTGGACAACACCTTCGCGACGCCCTGGCTCTGCCGTCCGCTCGACTGGGGCGCCACCATCACGTTGCACTCGGCCACCAAGTTTCTGGGCGGGCACGGCACCAGCATCGGCGGCGTGCTCGCGGAAGGGGGCCGGTTCGACTACTCCCACTTCCCTACCATCGCCGAGCCGTCGGCGGCATATCACGGCCTCAACTTCTACGAGACCTTCGGCCACTACGGGTTCCTGATGAAGGCCCGGGCCGAGACGGTGCGGGACACCGGCGCGTGCATCTCCCCGACCAACGCATTCCTGCTGCTTCAGGGGGTCGAGACGTTATCGGTCCGCATGGAACGGCACGTGGCCAACGCCATGGCGGTGGCCCGGTTTCTTGCGGAGCATGCGGCGGTCGCCTGGGTGGAGTACGCCGGGTTGCCAGAGCACCCGCAGCATGCGCTGGCCCAGAAGTACGTGGGCGGCCGGCCGGGCGCCGTGTTCGCCTTCGGCATCGCGGCGTCGACCGGCGACGAGCGGGCGGCCGGCGCCCGGTTCATCCGGGCGCTGCAGGTCTTCTCCCATCTCGCGAACGTGGGCGATGCGCGAAGCCTGGTGATTCACCCGGCCTCCACCACGCATCAACAGCTGAGCGACGACGAGCTCGTCCGATGCGGCGTTCCGCCGGAGATGATCCGGCTTTCGGTCGGACTCGAAACCCTGGAGGACCTGCTGTGGGATCTGGATCAGGCCCTGCGTGCGACATCCGACTGAACACTCGGCTGACCGAGGACCAGCGGCGTCGCTTTCAGAACGTGGATACGATCCGCCGGTTGCTACAGGAGAGTCGGACCATCGCGATGGTCGGTCTGAGCAGCGACCCGGCCAAGGCCAGTCAATTCGTCGGTACCTACCTCCAGCACGAGGGATACCGGGTGGTCCCGGTCAATCCGAGAGCCGGCAAGATCCTGGGTGAGCGGGCCTGGCCCGATGTCACCAGCATTCCGTTCCCGGTCGACCTGGTGGATGTCTTCCGGCCCGGACGCGAATGCGTGGCCGTCGCCGAGCAGGCGATCGCGGCCGGGGTCCCGGCCATCTGGTTTCAGCTCCGGATCGACGCGCTGGAGGCGGCGGAACTGGCGGAGCGGGCCGGGCTGGCGGTGGTGCTGGATCGCTGTGTAAAGATGGAGCACGGCCGGTGGGCGGGCAGCCTGCACTGGGCCGGCATGAACACGGAGATCGTCAGCGCCCGGAAGCGTCAGCGCGGCTTGGCGTAGCGGGGTCCGAGATAGAAGGTGTCGGCGACGTACTCGCCGAACTTGGTTCGCAGGCCCCAGAACTCGAAGTACAACGCCGGCTTGGCGGGTCGGCCCGCGGTGTAAGCATGATAAAGGTCGCGGATAAGCGGATTCCGGTATTTGGTCGGCTCCGCAAAGAACGGGGCACCCACCACATAGCGGATCACGTTGGGTGTCGTCTCTTTCACCTGGTACACGATCCCCTTCCGCAGCACGATGTCCAGCGCGGTGCGCTGCCGCTGGCCGGCCGAGAGCGCGATCAGCGCGCTGTCGAGCGGGCCCTCGTTCGACACGACCTGGTTTTGGTCGTCGCCGGCGCCGGGCGCCGGCGCCGTATCGGCCGGGGCGGTGTCGGGCGGAAGCGCTACGGGGTTGGTGCCGGGCAACCCGGCGACCGGCGCGGTATCGGCAGGCGGCGGCCCGATCGGGGGGTCGCCGCGCTGTCGTACGGTCGTGCGTGAGACCAGGAAGAATGAGAACAGCGACAGCACGACGACGACGCCCGTCAGGCCGGCTATCCAGACCAGAATCCGCTGTTGCATCGGAGGCCTCCCGCGTTGATTGAAACATGCCCTATATTGGCAGTCTCGGCGATAGCCGGCCTCTCGTCGAAAACCCGGAGCCCGCCATGAACCCCGCTTTGGTTTCTGCTCTACTCGCCCTTAGCCTGGCCGCATCCCCGCTTCACGCGCAAAGCAGCGACACAGTCGCCGCCCCGACCACCGAGACCGATGGGCCGACTGCGGCGCCCGACAGTCAGACGAAGGCTCCCGCTGTTGAGAGCGCTGCTGCCAGCCCGGCGAGCGACGATTCGGCCGGCCAGAGGCCCGATGCCGATGCCCGGGCCGTGATCGCCAAGTTCAAAGAGAAGAATCCCGGGCTGGGCAAGTTCTTCAACCACGCGGAGGGATACGCCGTGTTTCCCACCGTCGGCAAAGGCGGGGTCGGAATCGGCGGCGCCCGCGGGAAAGGCTACGTATACCAGCACGGCAAGCTCATCGGTCGATCGACCCTGACCCAGGTCACGATCGGTCTCCAGCTCGGCGGCCAGGCCTACAGCGAAATCGTGTTCCTGGAGGACGCCAAGGCAATGGAAAGCTTCAAGCATGGCCGGCTCAAGCTGGATGGCCAAGCCTCGGCCATCGCGATCACCGCCCGGGCCGCCCTCGATCTGGGGTACCGGAACGGCGTGGCGATCGTCACGATGGCAAAGGGCGGCCTGATGTACGAGGCCTCGGTGGGTGGGCAGAAATTCTCGTTCGGGCCCCTGTGAGAGTGGCACCCACTTTCGTCCGAGCAGAACTATCGCGACGCGGCCCCGACCAGCGGGACGATCTTCGCGGGCGGTAGTGAGGAGACCCTGCGGGTGGCCGTGCGGGTGGAAGAGGTACCGCTCGAGACCCGGGGCGCGGCCGTGGCCGACGCCTTCCGCTGACTCACCTCCAGCACATCCTTGGCACCCCCCTTCGCCAGCGCCGCAGTCAGGCTCTGATGTTCGGCCTTGCGGCTGAGCACCCAGGTGGCGCCAGCTATCCCGTCCTTGTCGGTCATCGCCCGTGCCGGCCGCACCGAGCCGAGTGAGGCTGCGAATGCCACCGGCGCACCGGACACAGGATTGCCGTAGCCATCGGTCACCCGGACCCGTGCAGGGCGGGACTGACCCTTCGGCGCCGGCGAAGCCGATCCCACGAATGCAACATTGGCCGGGGCCCCCGGCCGAGCCCGCGCGCTGAAGCGCACGGGAGCCACGCCGTCCACCGCGAGCGTGAGGGACTGCGCTCCCGCCTTCTCGCCCAACGTCCACCGAATCGCGGCCTTCCCGGTCGAGTCGGAGGCCACCAGCGAGTCAGCAACCGAGCCCGAGCCCGCGGCGGCAATCGCGACACCCGGCACCGGGTTCCCTACCGAGTCAGTGACCCGGACGAGCAGCGGCTTCGAGAGCGTGCTGCCGACCATTCCATTGATGGCAGCGCTGCTTACCGCGGCCAGCCTGGCCGGCGCACCGGGAAATCCGGCCGCCACGACCGTAATCGCCGGAACGTTGCGGCCGGAGCCTACCAGCACCCGTGCCCGCTGAACGCCGGCGCGGGGGCCGAGCCGCCAGCCGGCGTGAGCTTCTCCGGCCGAGTCGGAGCGGGCCTCGCGCGGAACGATGGCGCCGCCGTCCAGCGCCTTCCAGGCAACCGGCACACCGGCGAGTACCCGGCCGGACGAGTCGGTGAGCTGCACGCCGACGACTATAGGCTCCGCCCCGGCCGCGAGCCCGCTTGGCGGGTCGCCCAGCTGAACGACCCGGGTGTTGGCGCGGCTCGGCTCTACGTCGGCAAGCGCAACCGCCGTAGTGTCGACCCCCGATACGGTCGCGACCAGGCGCATGAGCCCCGGGCGGTCACCCGTGATCCAGGCGGTTGCGGCGAGCCCGTCCGACCCCGTCAGCGCGGAATCGGGGCGGGCCGTGCCGGCGGCTTCGGCTGGGGCGAAGCGGACTACTACACCGCTCATGGGGTGGCCGGCGCGCGAGTCCACCCGGACCACCACGGGTTCGGCGAGCCGGCTCTCGACGGCTGCGTGCTGCTCGGCCCCCTTGACCACTACGATGCGGCCCGGGACCGGCAGGACCTCGACGGCTATGCTGTCGCGCGCTCCACCGAGCTCGGCCACGAGCGCGGTCCGACCGGCGGCCCGGCCGCTCAGGTCGGCGCCGGCGACGACTGCGAGCGAGCTGTCGGCGACGTGCAATGCGGCGGGCGAGCGAGCCAGCGGATGCCCGCGCGCATCGAGCGCGCGCACCGTGACGCCGGTCCGTCCGCCTTCGGGCACGCGAATGAGGGAGTCGGGCCCGAAATCGAAGCGAGCGGCCCGGGGCCGCACCACCACGCGCGCGCGGGCGACCTTGCCCGCAACCGTGGCGGTCAGAATCGTGGCTCCCGGCGCGTGGGCGATTACGAAGCCGGCACTGTCTACCGCGGCGATCGAGGAATCCTCCGATTTCCATTCGATCGCCGCGCCGACCAGCGCCGTGCCCCGCCGATCGGTCACGGTGGCCACGTAGCGGAGCGTGTCGCCCAGCGACGCCGCCGTGTCGCTCGCCGGTGAGAGCCCGATCCAGCTCACCGCTAGGCCCGCGACGGACAGGCGGGTGGATTGATCGTCAATGATGCCGCAGGAGTGCGCCGAGGCGAGGATGGTCGCCAGCGCAGCCCCCAGGCCGAGGCCGCCGCTGATCCAGCGGCTGGCCCCCTCGAATGGCTGCAATCGCTTGCGATTGGACTCGGGCACGGCACGATGTTGGTGGAGACGGGTCAGGACCCTGCACGGATCGAACCACCCGCACCGCGCCGGACTGCCGCCCTAACGCGTTGCGCAGCAAGCGATTCCGCGGCCAACCCGCGCCGGAGCTGGCCCGCGTCGTCCGGCAAGCTGCGAGTGAACAACTGCAAACGACGGAAACACGGAAGACACGCAGGCAGCACAGAGAACAACCCCGTTGTCAGCGGGAGGCGGCG
>DASQPE010000179.1:0-2987 GCA_035644115.1 Gemmatimonadales bacterium | reverse complement strand
CCATTGGTCGCCGGCAGCTGGTTCCACTCCTTGCACGCGACCTCGCAGGCCTTGCAGCCGATGCAGACGGTGGTGTCGGTGTAGAAACCCATCGGCTCCGGCATCAGGCCTTCTCCACGTTGCAGACGAAGGCTTTGCCTTCGTGGATGGTGACATTCGGGTCAGCCACCATCGAGGTCAGCTCGTTCACGACGTCACCGGTGACCACGCCTTCCCAGCCCCAGTGCCAGGGCATGCCGACCTGGTGGATCACCCGTCCGCCGATGCGGAACGGCCGGAGCCGTCGAGTGACCAGGGCCTTCGCCCGGATCGAGGCTCGCGGCGTCGTGATCCGTACCCAGTCGGTGTTGCCGATCCCCTTTTCGCCCGCCAGCTCCGGACTCAGCTCGATGAACAGCTCGGGCATCAGCTCAGTGAGCCACGGGTTCCACCGGCTCATGGCCCCGGCGAGGTAGTGCTCGGTGAGCCGGTAGGTCGTGATCACGTAGGGGTAACGCGGGTCGCCCACCACGGCGAGCGCGTTGTCGCCTCGCTTCCAGTACTTGAGCACTGGACTGGTCTGGCGGCCGTACAGCGGATTCCTGACCGGCGACTCGGCCGGCTCGTAGTGGGTCGGGATCGGTCCGTCCAGCAGCCCGGTCGGCACGAACAGCCAACCCACGCCGTCCGGCTTCAGGATGAACGGCTGCCAGCCCGAGATCGCGTCGAGCCCGATCCCCTGCGGGTCGCCTGGATCGTCGGGTGGCTTGGTGAGCGGGAAATCGGGGCTGTCGAGGCCGACCCACCGCTTCCGCGCCGGATCCCACCAGACCCACTTCTTTCGCGCGCTCCAGGGGCGTCCCTTGCGATCGGCCGACGCTCGGCTGTACAGCACGCGACGGTTAGCGGGCCAGGCCCAGCCCCAGCCAAGCTCCGCGCCGGCCCGGCCGGCGGGGTCGGCCTCCCTGCTCTGGGCGAGGTTCTTGTTGGGCGTAGGATAGACGCCGCAGTAGATCCATGACGCGCAGCTGGTCGATCCGTCGTCCTTGATCTCGTCGGCACTCGCTAGGTGCCGGTTTGGATCGCCGGAGTGGTAGCCGTTGATCTCGCGCAGGACTTTCTGCGCGTCCGGCTCCCCGGCGGTGCGGCCCGGCACATCCGGCTCGTAGTCCCAGATCAGGTGCTGGAACCCCTGATCGCGCGGGAGGGCGCTGCCGGCGTAGAGCTTCTTCAGCCGCTTGCCGAGCTGGTAGGTGAACCACAAATCCGAGCGGCAACCCGCGGGCGCTTCCGCTGCCTTGAAATGCCATTGAAGCATGCGTTGCGTGTTGGTAAAGCTTCCATCCGTCTCCGCCACCATCGCCGACGGAAAGAAGAACACCTCGGTCTGGATATCTTCCGGCTTGATCTCGCCTCGCGCCACCTCGGGGGCGTGGTCCCAGAAGGTGGCCGTCTCGGTGAGAAAATTGTCCTTGACCACCAGCCACTCCAGGCGCCGCAGCCCTTTGCGCTCCAGGCTCGCGTTGAGCGAGGTGGCAGGGTTCTGGCCCACGCAGATGAGCCCCTTGACCGTGCCCTCGGCCATTGCGAGAAACATCGGCATGTGGGAGTGGTCACCGGTGATCTGCGGGTGCCACTCGTAGCCGAAGTCGTTCTCCGGCGCCGCGGCCTCACCGTACATCGATTTGAGATACGACACCACGAAGGCCGGCGTCTTCGCCCAGGCACCGGTGGGCTGGGTCTCGTCGGCCAGGTACTCCCGCAGCGTTCGATGGGGCCGGAGTGCGGACGGCGCAGCCATATAGCCGTGAATGCTGTGGTAGAGCGTCGGGATGTCGGTCGAGCCCTGGATCGACGCGTGGCCCCGGAGCGCCATGATCCCCCCGCCAGGGCGGCCCACATTGCCCAGCAGAAGCTGGAGCAGGGCGCAGCAGCCGATCATTTGCGGGCCATAGGTGTGCTGGGTCCAGCCCACTGCGTAGGCCCAAGAAGTGGTGCGGTCGCGCCCCGAATTGGCCAGGATCGTCTCCGCGACCGCCAGCAGCGTCTTCGCCGGGCACCCGGTCACCTCCTCGACCTTTTCAGGGGTGTACCGATCGAAGTGGCGCTTGATGATCTGGAAGACACAGCGAGGGTCGCGCAGCGTCTCGTCCCGGTCGGCCGGTGGCTTCCGGAGCGACCGGACCAACTCGTCGAACGGCGTCCCCGGGGCGGTGGCCCCCTGGCCGGCCCCACCACGCCGGGCATAGGCCCAGCTGGCGGTGTCGTACTCCCCCACGAATCCGTCGAACGCCCAATCAGCCTTGTTGCCTTTGTAGTCGAGCAGACCGGAGAAGGCGCCGTCCAGGTCCTCGGTGTCCTTGAACTCCGGGCCGACGATGGTGGCGGCGTTGGTGAAGTACACCAGGTATTCGCGGAAGAACGGGTCCGTGTTCCAACGCTGGTCGTGCAGCACGTACCGGATGAGACCGCCGAGAAATGCGATGTCGCTGCCGGCGCGGATCGGCGCGTAGATGTCGGCCATTGCGCTGGTTCGGGTGAACCGGGGGTCGACGTGGATGATCTTCGCCCCATGCTCCACCTTGGCTCGCATCGGCCACCGGAAGGCCACCGGGTGGCACTCCGCCATGTTCGAGCCTTCGATGACGATGCAGTCCGAGAACGTCATGTTGCGCGGGTAGATGGTCCCCGCGCCGCGACCGAGCCTGGTCCCCAGACCGGGGACGCTGGAGCTGTGTCATATCCGGGCCTGGTTTTCGATCGCGACCACCCCCAAGCCGCGCATCAGCTTCTGCTCCAGGTGGTTCCACTCGTTGTCCAAGGTGGCTCCGCCCAGCGCGAAGATGCCGAGCGTATGGTTGACCGCGCGTCCGTCGGCGAGCCGCTCCACGAAGGTCTCGTCCCGGGTCTTCTTCACCAGGCCGGCGACCCGGTCCATGGCCCACTCGAGATCGACCTCGTCCCAGCGCCGTGCCCCCGGCTTGCGATGGAGCACCCTGGTCGCACGG
>DASQPE010000178.1:0-7899 GCA_035644115.1 Gemmatimonadales bacterium | reverse complement strand
GGGCGCGAACGAATATGCATTGTGGCGCATAGGAATGCTGCGACGCGCGCGGACGCTACGTCGTAGGTTGCGAGCATGGCGAAGATTGAAGCCGTTTCCGCGGTCGCGCCTCCCAAAGCCCGTCGGCGCGAATCCAAGCCTTACGAGCGATTCAAAGCTTGGGCTGCGTGCCACCAATTGGTGCTGGCAGTTTATCGGGAAACGGGAACGTGGCCGAGGTCCGAGACCTACGGCCTCACGGCCCAAGCCCGGCGCGCCGCATTCTCGGCCGCGCTCAACCTCGCCGAAGGATCGGCCAAACGGGGTGCAAGAGAGTTCCGTCGCTACCTCGATATGTCCTTGGGGTCACTCAGCGAGCTCGCATGCATCCTGCTCATCGCGCGGGACGTCGGGGTTATGGGCGGGTCCGCGTTTGGCGAAGTGGAAGTGCTTCGCGATCACGCCAGCCGGCTAACCTGGGGACTTTACCGGGCGCTTCGCCGCCAGCTCGCGCCGACGCAGAATGGGGCGAGCACTTGACGGAGAGGGCTGGGTGTTACACTGCCCGCCTGCCGCCTACCGCTCTTCCCCCCACGGCTGCATAATTAGCCACTTCAGTCGCTAACAACCCAACCCGTCGGGGTCCCGGTGCTTCGTTTCGTCTCCGCAGCCGTGTCGCGTGCCGGAGCCTCGCTCCCGCGCGTGGCTGGCCGCCCGTGGTGGGCTTTGCTGGCCCTCCTCGCCGCTGGGCCCGCCGCCGCTCAGATCGGCCACGGTGCCTTCCAGGATCCCGCTCTCGCCCTCCGCCCGGACTCCGGACCCGCGCCGGTCGTCCTGCTGGGGGACACCGTATTCGTCGTAGCCTCCCCGGTCGAGCCGTTCTCGCCCCGGGCACGGGCAACCCAGCTGGCCCAGCAGCTCGAGGCGATGCTTCGTCGCCGCCTGATCCCCGCAACCATCACTGTGGTGGACGCGCTGGATCACACTGACTTGCTGGTGGACGGCCGGGTGCTCTATCGAGTGGTGGACGACGATGCCCGGGCGGCAGGCCGACCGAGGCTGGCAGTGGCGCAAGGCTACGCGGACCGGATTCTCGGCGCGTTGGTGCGCGCACCCGATCGGCAGCGACAGCGATTGTTCGGCAGGCACGTTCTCATTGCCGGCGCGGCGACCGCCGGCCTCCTTCTGCTCCTGACGCTGCTGCGTCGCGGTGTCGCTGGCCTGCACCGGCGGCTCGAGCGACTACGGGACTCGACCCGGGAGTGGGAGACCATCCGCCATCTGGAGGTCGTGCGCCATCTGAGTCTTCTCGACAGCCTGATGAGCGCCTTGCGGGTGGGCCGCCTCGCGCTCACAGCCGTGCTGGTCCTGCTCTATCTGCCGCTGGTCCTGAACTTGTTCCCCCAGACCGTGGAGTTCAGTCACCAGCTGACGGATCTTACCCTGGCACCGCTCCAGACGGTGGGCCGAGCGCTCGGCCGATATCTGCCCAATCTGCTGTACATCGTGCTGATCATCGCCGTCATGCGCTACCTCCTGCGGCTGGCGCACCTGGGCAAGGCGGCCGTCCAGCGGGGCGAGCTTCGGCTCCGCGGCTTCCACCCCGAATGGGCCGAGCCGACCTACGTGATTGTCCGGGTGCTGCTGCTCGCGATCACGGTCGCCATGCTGTTTCCCTATCTCCCGGGCGCAAAGTCCGACGGCTTCAAAGGCGTCTCCATCTTTCTGGGCCTTCTGCTCTCGCTTGGCTCGTCCTCCGCGGTGAGCAGTCTGATCGCCGGCACGGTCCTGACCTATACCCGGGCCTTCCGGGTCGGCGACCGGGTGGCAATCGGCGACACCGTCGGGGACGTGCTCGAGCGGTCGTTTCTGGTCACCCGAGTTCGCACCATCAAGAACGTGGACGTCACCATCCCGAACGGCGTGGTGCTCACCAGCAACGTCGCCAACTACACCAGCGCCGCCCAGTCCCACGGCTTGATTCTCCACGCGACCGTCGCGATCGGCTACGACACGGACTGGCGGGAAGTGCATCGGCTGCTCCTCGAGGCCGCCCGACAGACACCCCATGTGCTCGGGTCGCCCCCTCCGTTCGTGCTGCAGACCGCGCTGGCAGACTATGCCGTGAGCTATGAGCTCAACGCGTACACCGACGCACCCGGGATCATGCACCTGACCTCCTCGGCGTTGCTCGAGCAAATCCTCGACGCCTTTGCCCAGGCGGAGATCGAGATCATGACGCCGGCGTTTACCGCCCTCCGCGACGGTAGCCGCGCCGCGCTCCCCCAATTGCCTGGGTCGGTGCCCAACGGGGCGGGACTCGACCGCCGCTGATCGCCGGGCGCCCGCCCTCCGTAGTCTTATATTCCGGCCATGCAAGACCCCGCCCCCCTGATCATCGGCTCCGGCATCGCCGGGCTCTGGACTGCCTGGCGTCTGGCAGCCGAAGGACGGCCCGCGCGGCTGGTCACCAAGGAGACCCTGGCCGACAGTGCAAGCGCCTGGGCCCAGGGCGGGATCGCCGTGGCGCTGGGCCCGGGCGACAACCCCCTGCAGCATGCGGCCGACACACTGGCCGCCGGTGATGGCCTCTCCGATCCGGCCGCAGTCCGGGTGCTCACCAACGAGGGGCCCGACCGGGTCCGCGAGCTGCTCGCGATGGGAGCGACCTTCGACCGGGGTCCTGACGGTCGGCTCCGGTTCGGGCTCGAGGCGGCCCACACCCGGCCCCGGATCATCCACGCGGGCGGGGATCGCACCGGCGCCGCGCTGATCGCGCTGCTCACCCGGATCATCGCAGACGACCCACTCATCGAGATCCTGGAGCACACCGAAGCCCAGTCGCTGATCGTGGATGGCGGTCGGGTGACCGGGGCGTTGCTGGTACAGCCCGGCCGCCCCGCCTTCGCGGTGCACGCGCCGGCCGTGGTGCTCGCGACCGGCGGCGTGGGCCAGCTCTACGCGGTGACCACCAATCCACGAGTCGCCACCGCGGACGGATGGGCCATGGCTCACCGCGCCGGAGCCGAGCTCCGCGACCTGGAGTTTCTCCAGTTCCACCCGACCGCGCTCAAGCTCTCCGGCGTCAATCCGGCGCCGCTCATCTCGGAGGCGGTACGCGGCGCCGGCGCCCATCTGGTCGACAGCACCGGTCGTCGTTTCGCGTTCGACGCCGACCCGCGGGGCGAGCTGGCGCCACGCGACGTGCTCGCGCGCGCGGTCGCGGCCGCCGACGCGGACGGAGGCGCCTGGCTCGACGCGCGCGAGATTCACGACTTCGCGCAGCAGTTTCCCGGGATCTCGCAGATGCTGGCGAGCCACGGGCTCCATGCCGCTCGCGACCTGCTCCCGGTGGCGCCGGCTCTCCACTACGCCATGGGCGGTATCCGCACCGATCTCGAGGGCCACACCAGCCTGCCCGGGTTGTGGGCCGTCGGCGAGTGCGCTTGCACCGGCGTGCACGGGGCCAACCGTCTCGCGTCGAATTCGCTGCTCGAGGGCCTGGTGTTCGCAGACCGGGTCGCCCGTTCCCTCCCCCCCGACGGCACACCGGTCCCGCTCACCGTTCATCCGGTGCCCGGCGAAGGCGTCGCCGACGTCGTCCCGAGCCGCGCCGGTGAAGCCGTCAGGGCCGAGATGCGCGAGGTGATGACCGCCGACGTGGGCCTGCAGCGAAGCGAAGCATCCCTCGTCCAGGCCGAACAGAAGCTCGCCGAGCTGGCCCGCCGGATCCCGCTGGGCGACTGGAGAACCGCGAACCAGGTCCTGGTCGCCACCCTGATCACCCGGGCCGCGCGCGGTCGCCGTGAGAGTCGAGGCGGTCATCGGCGGTCCGACTACCCGCCGAAGGTTCGCAAGCCCAAAGCAGTCTGATGTCCATCCCACTGCCCCTCATCGAAGACGTCGATCTCCCACCGGCCGCCACCAGCGCGCTGCAGGCCGAGATTCGCGCCCGCGCCCGGGAGCGGAACGCCGTCATCCTGGCCCACAACTACCAGCGGCCCGAAGTCCAGGACATCGCCGACTTCGTGGGCGATTCCCTGGGGCTCTCCCGCCAGGCCGCCCGCACCGACGCGGGCGTGATCGTCTTCTGCGGGGTTCACTTCATGGCGGAAACCGCCAAGATTCTCTCACCCGCCAAGAAGGTCCTGTTGCCCGACCTCCGCGCCGGCTGCTCGCTCGCCGCGACGATCACCGGGGAGCAGGTGCGGCAATGGAAGGCTCAGTTCCCCGACTATGTCGTCGTCGGTTACGTCAACACCACCGCCGAGGTGAAGGCGGAGCTCGACTACGCCTGCACCAGCGGCAACGTGTTGGACGTGATCGACGCGATCCCCGAAGAAAAGGGGATTCTGTTTCTGCCCGACTTCTTTCTGGGAGCCCACGTCCGGCGGATGCGGCCGCAGCGGAACGTCGAGGTGTGGCTGGGCGAGTGCCACGTACACAAGGGGATCAACCCGGACGTGCTGGCGTCCCAGCGAGCGGCGCACCCCGACGCGGAGGTGCTGGTGCACCCGGAATGCGGCTGCGCCGGCCAGTTGATCTACGAGATGGGGCGGGGCGCCGTGGCCACCACCGGGCTCCACATCGCGTCCACCGAGGGCATGATCCGGCTGGTGAAGGAACGACCGGCCCGCTCGTTCATCGTGGCGACCGAAACCGGCATCATGCACCGGATGCAGCAGGTCGCGCCCGACAAGCGGTTCTATCCCGCGGATCCGGAAGCGGTGTGTGCGTTCATGAAGACGATCACATTGAGCAATGTGCGGGACGCGCTCGCCCTGGACCGCTACGAGATCACCGTTCCGGAAACCATCGCCGGCCGGGCCCGGCTCGCCCTCGACCGCATGGTGAGCCTGGGCAAGTGATGCCCGATTTCGCGGCCGACGCCGAGCGGCTGGCGGCGATCGCGGTGGCGGAGGACGGCGACCCCGACCTGACCAGCGAGGTCACCGTCGAGAGCGCCGCGCGCGGCGCGGGCCGGCTGGAGTACCGCGGCGGCGGCGTGCTCGCCGGGCAAGTGTACGCCGAGGCGGTGGCCCAGGCGTGCGGCTGCACCATCGACTGGGACGCGCCGGAGGGCGCCGATGTCGCCCGACACACGACGGTCGGCACGGTAGCCGGCCCGCTCGCCGCACTGCTCCGGGCTGAGCGCCCGCTCCTCAACCTGCTGCAGCGCGCGTCAGGAATCGCGACGGCGACCCGCGCCTATGTGGACGCGGTCAGCGGTACCGCGGCTCGGATCCTCCATACCCGGAAGACGGCACCGGGACTCCGCTGCCTCGACATCGCAGGCGTCCTGGCCGGTGGCGGCGCGCTGCACCGGCTCGACCTCGCCCACACCGTGATGGTGAAGGACAATCACTGGTCGGCCCTGGCGGCCCAGGGCAAGACGCTGCGCGCGGCGTTGACGGATGCCCGCCGGCTGGGCGCGCTGGGTCTCCAGGTCGAGGTCGAATCGGAAGCTCAGCTCCTGGGCGCCTGCGAGGCCGGCGCGACCCGCCTCCTGCTGGACAACCAGTCGCCGGAGACGGTCCAGCGGTGGGCCGAGCTGGCGCGGGAGCTCGCGCCGGGGATCGAGATCGAGGCCACCGGCGGGATCACGCTGGAGAATGTGCGCGCGTACGCCCTGGCCGGCGCCGACTTCATCTCGGTGGGGGCGTTGACTCACTCCGTGATGGCCCCGGATATCGCGCTCGAACTGCAGTGAGAAGTAAGAAGTGAGAAGTGAGAAGTAAGAAGTGAGAGGTAAGAGGTAAGAGGGAGACCGCGAACGCCCGGAGTCCCCTCTCACTTCTCACCTCTTACTTCTTACCTCTTTTCGCCGCCAGGCGAAATACACCGGCACCCCCGCCCCAATGATCCCGAACGTGATCCCGGTATTCACCGGATCCGTGATCAGCGCGTTCACCACCATGCCAACCGACGCGAGCAGGAACAGCGCCGGAACGACGGGATACCCGATCGTCCGGTAGGGCCGCGGCAGATCGGGCCGGGCGCGCCGGAGGACGTACACCCCGGCGACAGCCAGCGCGTAGAACGGCCAGATGCCGAGGATGAACTTGTCGGCGAGCTGCTGAAAGTCGTTCAGCAACACGTAGATCACGCCGAGCGCGGTGGCGAGCCAAATGGCGACCGAGGGGCTCTGGAACCGGGGCGACACCCGGGCGACCCCGCGGAAGAAGAGTCCCCGGTCGGCCATGGCGAAGAAGATCCGGGACCCCACCATCATCGACGCATTGAGCCCGCCGAAGCAGGAGACCATGACGAGCGCCGAGACCAGCGCGCCGCCGTTGCCCAGCAGCGGAATGCGCTCGGCTGCTGTCGCGGCCACCAGTTTTGATTCGGCGATGCTCTGGAGTGGCAGGAGGTACAGGTACGCCGCGTTGGTCAGCAGGTAGATCGCCACGATTGCCAGGGTCCCGAGGATAAGGGCCCGCGGAAGCGTGCGTCCAGGGTTCCGCACCTCGCCGCTCATGAACGCGAGATCGGCCCAGCCGTCGTAGGTCCACATGACCGGCACCAGCGCCGTCGCCAGGAGCGAAAACGACACGCTGCCGCTCCAGAGCGGCGCGAAATGACTGGCGCTCCCCTGCCCTGCCGCGAACGCCAGCACGCCCAGCAGCCCGATCGCGCTGAACTTGGCAACCGTGATGAGGTTCGTCACCGCGGCGGCGGCGCGGACACCGAGATAGTTTAGGCAGCCGATCGCGATGATCGTCAGGGCGGCCACTCGCCTGACGGTCGGCGGGTCGAAATGCAGGAAATAGCCCAGGTATTCGGCAAAGATCGTCGCGATGGCCCCGAGTGCCGCGGCGCGGAGCACCGTGAGCTCGGACCAGCCGAACAGAAACGCCGGAAGCGGTCCGAACGCCTCGAGCAGGAAGGCGAAGATTCCGCCGGACCGCGGCAGCGCGGCGGCCAGCTCGGCGATAGTGAGCGCACCGGTGAGCGCAATCGCGCCGCCGAGTACCCAGGCCACGAGGACCGGCCCGGGGACGCCGAGGGTGGCCGCCGTCCCGGCCGGTACCCGAAAGATCCCGCTGCCGATGGTGATGCCCACCAGCACCGCGACCGCGCTGCCCAGCCCCAGGCGGCGGGGCAAGCGCTCTCCCCAGGCGTCGGGCGCGGCGCTCATGGCGGCGTTCTCCGGCGCACGCTTCGGCTTGACAAGCGAAAGGGGTGCGCCGTTCTTTCTCGGGCTTTCGCCCGTTGCTCTGGAGGCCGGTTCGTGGAGGTTCCTTCCCAGGCCGTGGACGCTCGCCGGCCCTCACTGGCGACCGACCTGGTAACGCTCACCAAGCCGCGCATCATCTCGCTGCTATTGGTCACCACGATCGCGCCCATGTTCGTGACCAACCGCGGCCTCCCATCGCTGCAACTGGTGTTGACCGTGGCCATCGCCGGCTACCTGATGGCCGGCGGGGCGAACGCGATCAACATGTGGTTCGACCGGGACATCGACCGCAAGATGTCGCGCACCCGGCTGCGGCCGATTCCCGCCGGTCGCATCGCGCCGCCGGTAGCCCTCGCGTTCGGGGTGGGGCTTGCGGCCATCGCCTTTTACCTGTTTTGGGCGTTGGTGAACCCGCTCAGCGCCGAGCTGGCTCTGGGCGGCCTGCTGTTCTACGTCTTCGTGTATACCGTGTGGCTCAAGCGCACGAGCCCGCAGAACATCGTGATCGGCGGGGCGGCCGGTGCCTTTCCCCCGCTGGTCGGGTGGGCCGCCGTCACCGGACGCCTGGACCTGGCCGCAGTCTACCTGTTCGCCATCATCTTCTACTGGACGCCCCCGCATTTCTGGGCGCTCGCGCTCATCAAGCAGCGCGAGTACGCCCGGGCCGGTATACCGATGATGCCGGTGGTCCGGGGCGAGCAGCGCACCAAGTTCGAGATGCTGGTCTACACGCTGATGCTGGT
>DASQPE010000177.1:0-4632 GCA_035644115.1 Gemmatimonadales bacterium | reverse complement strand
CTCCCGCTTCTACCCCGCAGAGGACATCGAGCGGGCCAAGCCGGCGCACGAGCTCGTGATCGCCGCCGCCGAGGGTCGGTTGGAAGACGAGGGCTGGCGGGTGCGCAAGAACGGGGCACGGTTCTGGGCCAACGTCGTGATTACGGCGCTGCGGGATCAGACCGGCACCCTGCGCGGCTTTGCCAAGGTGACGCGCGACGTCACCGAGCGGAAACGGGCCGAAGAGCTCCGCGCTCGGTTGACCCGGCAGTTGATGGTCGCGCAGGACGCGGAGCGACGCCGGATCGCGCGTGAGCTCCACGACGAGACCGGGCAAGCGCTGACGGGGCTCCTCGTGGGGTTGCGGACCCTCGAGCGCTCTCAGACGATCCAGGAGGCGGTCGAGCTGGCCCAGCAGCTCCGCGGGGTTGCCGCGCAGAGTCTGGTCGACGTCAGGCGGCTCGCGCGAGGGCTCCACCCGAGCATTCTCGACGATGTGGGCCTCTCCGCGGCAGTGACCCGATACGTGGAGGAGTTTACCCAGCTGCACGGTATCGCCGTGGGCCTCCAGATCGGGCTCGACTCGGATCGATTGCCGCTGCTGGTGCAGACCACCGTGTACCGCGTGCTTCAGGAAGCACTGACCAACGTGGCAAAACACGCCGGTGGAAGCCGCGTGAGCGTTCGGCTCGCGCGCGAGGAGGCGACGGTCGAGCTGCGGGTGCAGGACGACGGCACCGGTATCAAGCGGCGGAAGGGCCCCCGCCGCGCCGGCCTGAGCCATCGGCAAGGCCTCGGCCTCGAGGGAATGCGGGAGCGCGTGGCGCTGCTCGGCGGCTCGGTTCGGGTCGAATCGGAGCCGGGTGCGGGGACCACGGTCACTGCCCGCATTCCGGTGGAAAGCGGGGCGCTGGGATGATCCGGGTTCTCATTGCCGACGACCACGCCGTGGTGCGGGCCGGTCTGCGCATGCTCATCGGTGCCCAGCCCGACATGGAGGTGGTCGGTGAGGCCGCGGACGGGCCTGAGGCGGTGCAGAAGGCTCGGACGGCCAAACCCGAGGTCGTGGTCCTGGACCTCTCCATGCCTGGTCCCCGCGGCACCCAAACCATCGAGCGACTGGTGCGGCTCGAGCCGAGCCCCCGCGTCCTCATCCTCACCATGCACGACGATCCGGCCTACTTCCGGTCGGCGTTCCTGGCCGGTGCCACCGGCTACGTGGTCAAGAGCGCCGCGGATGTCGAGGTGCTGACCGCTATCCGTGCCGTCCACCGGGGCCGCACCTTCGCGGATCTGACGGGTCCCCGGAGCCCGGCCCGGGGACAGTCCGCCACCTCCGCCACCCAGGCCCGGCCGGCCGCCGTCCTGCGCAAGCTGCTGAGCCGGCGGGAAGCCGAGGTGCTGCGGCTCGTGGCGCAGGGGCACACCCATCAGGAGATCGCCGACCAGCTGACCCTGAGCATCAAGACGGTGGAGACCTACCGCAAACGCCTGCACGAAAAGCTCGAACTGAAAAGCCGGGCGCAGCTGTTCCGCTTTGCCTTCGAATCCGGCTTGCTCGACCGCGACCCCGTCCTGCCAAGCGACGAGTAACACCGCGCGGGGCAGGCGTCAGGAATTCGCCCGACGCCGCTCCTGCTTCGCATCATTTTCCCGATATCTGCGATCTGTCGCCCGCCCTAGCTTGCGCCCAACGACTGAGGTCCAACCCCAGTTGAGGGCCTGGTCCGAACGGAAGCGAACCGACAATCGGAGGATCGTATGGCACGGATATGGGAGCTCATGGCGGCCCCGATTCTTGTCGCCGCGCCGGTCGCTGCCCAGCGGCCGGGCAGCATCGAGCTCGATGGCTTCGGCACCTGGACCCGGTTCGACGAGAGCCCGCAGTTCAAAAACCGGTTCGGGGCCGGCGGGCTGCTGGGCATCTTTTTCGTCAGGAACGTCGCGGTCGAGGGGGACGTCTCGTACACCCGAACCCACTTCAAGAGCGGGCTCCCGGGGGACTTCAGCTACATACCGATCCGAGCCCGCCTTGCTGCTCACGTGCCGTTGGGCTCCAGCTACTCGAGGCTGATCTTCGGTGCGGGCTATGTGGCCGCCCGGTATCGCGAGGACTTGCAGGTAACCGATCACGGCTTCACCGGCCTGGTGGGTCTCAACCTGGGCCTGAGCCGTCACCTCGGACTCCGCGCCGACGGCATCATCGACTACATGCCCAGCCCGTTCAACGAGAGCCCGACGGAGGGCTCGAATGTGCACTACACCGTGCGTGCGGGCGTGAGCATCCTGCTGGGCGCCTACCCTCCCAACCAGGACAGCATCCGAGCCGACAGCATCCAGCGTGCGGAGCAGGCCCGTGCGGAGCGGCTCCGCCAGGCGGAGCGGGCGCGGACCGACAGCATCCAGCGGGCTGCCCAAACACGAACCGACAGCCTCCAGCGCGCCGAGCGGGCGCGGGCCGACAGCATCGGGCGGATCGCCGTGGCGGACAGCGTCCAGGCCGCCCAGCGGGCTCACGATGACAGCCTGCGGCTGGCCCAGCGGGCCGGACAGGTCGACAGCGTGCAGATGCAGCTGATGCTGGAACGAAAGAAGACTCTGGTGCTGCAGGGGGTCACGTTCGAGTTCAATAAGTCCCGCCTCACCATCGATGCGACTAAGGTGCTGAACTTCGTGGCCCAGTCCCTCACGGCACATCCGGAGGCCCGCATCGAAGTTGGCGGGCACACCGACAACGTCGGCTCGGCGGGATACAATCAACGCCTCTCGCTGGCCCGGGCTCGAGCGGTCCGCGCCTATCTGACCCAGCACGGCGTCGCGGCGGAGCAGCTCACCGCGGTTGGGCACGGTGAGTCGGAGCCAGTCGCGTCCAACTCTACCGAGGAGGGGCGGGCCCAGAACCGCCGGGTGGAGCTTCGGCGCATCGACTGAGCCTCGTCTCGTGGCTTTAGCGGCCCAGGAATTCTCCCACCGGGGCGAGGCGATCGAGATGGTCACAGAAAATCTTGACCGTCGCCAGCAGGGGCACGGCGAGGAAGGCGCCCAGCACACCCCAGAGCCACCAGCAGAGCAGCACCGCGAGGAAGATGGCCACGGGATTGAGGGCGAGACGGCGGCCATGCAACAAGGGGCTCAGGACATTGGCCTGGAGAGAGTTGACGGCCAGATAGGCCCCGGGAACCAGAAGTGCGTGGCCCAGATGATCGAACGTTGCGAGCCCGGCGAGCGACAGGAGGGCGACCATCACCGTGGCACCTACATAGGGAACGAACTCGGCCAGCCCGGCCAGCGCCCCCCACAGCAATGGGCTCGGCAGCCCGACGAGGGCCAGAACGCCGGCGACGGCGAGGGCGACCGCCAGGTTGATGAGCATGAGCGTCACCAGGTAGGTCGAAATGGCGGTTTCCATCTCTCTGGCGATCGCCACTGCCGTCTTCTTGTCGCTCAGCTGAGGCAGCAACTTGATGAGCTTCTGCAGGAAGAGGTCGCCCGAGGCGAGTAGAAAGTAGAGGAGAATCAGGACCTCGAGCGCGCTAGTAATGAACGCCTGCGCGCCGCCCAGCAGCTTCGCGGTGAGCGGCGGGCCCTTGACCGCCACCTCGCGCGTGGCCGTGTCGTTCGGCTCGCCGGTGACTTGCTGGACCTGGTGAGCTGTCCGGTTGAGCCCCTCCAGGGGCCGCCGCACGGCGCGCAATCGATCGGTGGCCTGGCGCAGGCTGGCCGGCGCGCTCGCCAGCCATTCCCGCGCCGGGTCGGCGAGTTGGTAGGTGGCGGCCGCTACTGATCCCAGCGAGCCCAGAACCACGATCGCGGCTCCAGCCGCCTCCGGTATGCCCACCCGCCGGAGCGCGCGTACCAGGGGCTTGAGCAGAAAATCAAGCAGGACAGCCAGAACGATCGGGACGACCAGCGCGCGCGCGAAGTACAGGGTGTAGAGCACACCGAGGAACAGCAGGCCGGAGAGCGCTGCGGACCGCCGCCGCCGGCCCACCGGAGCCGCGACGACCGTCTCGACGCTTGGCTCCGGGGGACTGGCTGCTGCGGTATCTGCCATTCAGAGGGCCTGCTCCATCCCCCTGGTCTGCTCCTTGAGCGCCTCCTTGGTCGCTTCGCTCACGCGGCCGGCCGATTCTGTCGCCTGCTCGGTCACTTCCCTGGCGGCCTCCCCGGCAACTTCCTTGACGCGCCCCACCGTCTCCTCGGCCCGTTCAACCAACTGATCCCGGGCGGAGCCCATCAGCTCATCCTCCCGGCGAGTGCCGGGAAAGAGCAGTCCCACCGCGAGCCCGAGCACCACGGCGCCGGCGGTAATCGCGAGCGGGTTCTCATCGATCATGCGCTCGAGACGGGCCCCCACCCGGTCGGTCTGCTCCCGGGCCCTGCTGCCGAGCTGCTCCATCCGCTCTTTTGCCTCGCTGCCCAGCTCACTCATGCGCTCCTGGGCGCGTTCGGCGGCAACGCCCACCGTTGCTCCGGATCGCGTGCCGAGCCCACGACGACGCTCGGGGTAACCTGAAATGCGGCGCTCCGGACCGCGGTAGCCGTATCGGGCGAGCCCCCGCTTCGAGCGTTGCTGCGCGACCAGCCAGGTGACTCCAAGCCCGATCGCCGCGACCGGGATGGGGTTCTCCCGAATGACGTTCGCCAGGCGCG
>DASQPE010000176.1:0-10643 GCA_035644115.1 Gemmatimonadales bacterium | reverse complement strand
GAAGTCCGGCGAGTAGCCGGTGTCACCCGCGTGGTAGAATCGCCGGGTCGGCCCGACCACCACCCAGCCCGCCCACAGGCGTCGGCCACCGTCGCGCAAGGTGCGGCCGGAGAAGTGCTGAGCCGGCACGCAGTGGATGCTCACGCCATCGAGCTCGACCGAATGCCACCAGTCGAGCTCGATGGCTGTGCCGCCGGCCCTCCGGATCCAGTCACCTAGCCCCAGGGGCACGACGAAGCGGGTCCCCCGCGCTGCCAGTCGCTGTACGCTGGGCCAGTCGGCGTGATCGTAGTGGTCATGCGAGAGCAGCACGAAGTCCACCGCTGGGACCGCATCCAGCGGCACGCCGGGCGGGACCGCCCGGCGCGGGCCGGCGAACGGCACCGGCCCCGCGCGGTCGGAGAACATCGGATCGGTGAGGAACGTGACCCCGTCCATCCGGACCAGGAACGTCGAGTGGCCGATCCAGGTGAGACTCGGGCTCCGGGCCATCGCCGCCGGGTCGTAGGGAACGAGCGGCGCGGCGCCCGGCCGGCGGACGAACGAGGTCCAGATTTTCCGGGCAAACAGCCCTGCCGCGGTGGCCGCGCCCGGGCGTTCGGACGGCTGGGCGGGGTTGATGAAGCGGCCACGAAGGCGCGGTGCCCCGCCGTTGATCCCAATCAGCATCACCACTCCCAGGCTCAGTATCAGTAACCAGCGGCCCATCGCTACGCTCCCGGAAGCGCCAGGAGTCCGCGCAGCAAAGCGTCGATCGCGAGCTCTCCGGCGCGGGACGGATCGGGCCAGCGAATCCATTGGTCCGGCTGGAACACGATGGTGAGCGACACGACGCCGTGGGTGATGGACCAGCATATCACCGAGACCTGGTCCGGGTCGGTCAGCTCAGGCCGCAACCGGCCGCTTGCGATCGCGTCGGAGACGGCCTGCCGGAGAAACCCGTACGAAGCCTCGGAAGACTTCTTCTTCTCCGGCCCGCCGGCCCGCTCCTTCGACGGCGTCATGAAGAGGAACCGGTAGTGGCTCGGGTTCTCGAGTCCGAACCGCAGGTAGGCATATCCGATCCGGCGGAGTCGCTCGACCGGGTCCTCGATCTTGCCGATGCGCTGGAACGCCCGGGCCAGCTCGCCGGCATCGTGCTCGGCCAGCTCGCGGAGCAATGCGTCCTTGTCGCGGAAATGATGGTAGATGGCGGTGGGGGTATACTCGATCTTCTCTGCGATAGCCCGCATGGTTACTGCCTCGACGCCGTCCTTTACGAACATCTCGCGCGCCGCATCCAGAATGCGGTCGCGGGTTCCCTGACGTTCGCGTTCGCGTCGCTCTTTGGTGCCCATGCTCGCTCCCTAACTGACGTTAACTTATCTAACAGCGTTAGGTAGACTCCGCAAGAGCCCGCCCCATCCGAAAGCCACGCTATCTTTGCCTCATGCCCATCTACGACTACCACTGCCCTTCGTGCGGAACCGATTTCGAGCTGCTGGTCCGCAACGGGACGACGGTTGCCTGCCCCGGTTGTGCAGCCCGCACCGTCGAGCGCCTGATGTCCGTGCCGGCCCGCCCGGCATCCGGTGGCAAGCCTGTCGACTTCAGCAAGCTGGGTCCCCCGCCCGGTGGCTGCTGCGGCGGCGCCTGCCACTCGCACAACCACTGAGCCGACTCCCCCCGTCCTTAGCTCGGCTCGCCGACCGGCTCGCCCGGCACCAACCGGCGTGGGCCACGGACCCCGAGCGGAAGTGGGCGGCGGTCGCCCTGATCCTCGCCCCGGAACCGGATTCGCTCCTGCTCATCAGGCGCGCTGAGCGGGTGGACGATCCGTGGTCCGGGCACATTGGGCTTCCGGGCGGCCGCCGCGGTCCAGCGGACACCGAGCTGATCGACACCGCGGTCCGCGAGACCTTCGAGGAGATCGGCCTCAGCCTGGCGGACGCCCACCGCCTCGGGGCTCTGGACGACGTCGTTCCCCGAGCGGTCGCCCTCCCTCCGATCGCTGTCCGCCCCTTCGTTTTCGCAATCAGCCGGCGGGTGCCGCTCGTCATTGGACCGGAAGTGACCTCGGCTCATTGGGTGCCGCTTGCGCAGCTGCGGCAGGCCGAAGCCCACGGGCCGACGGCCGTCGAGGTGCGAGGAGAGTCGCTGGTCGTTCCGGCATATGTGGTGGGAGATCTGGTGGTGTGGGGGATGACCGAGCGCATTCTATCCGGCTTTTTCCAGGCCGCCTTTCGGCAATAGCCCGCCCCAGCAATACGCTACACCATCATGGCGCCATACTGTCGCCATAGCGTCGCCTGTCCGGGACGTCTCACCGGTTCGTCGCGATGAATCTTGACATTAGCGCCGTCGCAGACGAGACTTAGGCAACGCTAACGCGTAGGTTTGTATGAGCGCAGTCGCCGCACGCGAGTCGCTTACCCCGTCCGTCGAAGACTACCTCAAGGCCATCTACAATTTGTCGCCCGAGGGCCGTCCGGCATCGACCAGCGACATCGCCCATCGGCTGGAGCTGTCCGCGCCTTCGGTGAGCGCGATGGTGAAGCGCCTGTCCGAGCAGGGGCTGCTGGAGCACCTGCCCTACAAGGGCGTGCAGCTGACCGAGGCAGGCCGGCGGGCAGCGCTCCGCATGATCCGGCGGCACCGGGTCATCGAGACCTACCTCGTTGGCCGCTTGGGCTACAGCTGGGATAGGGTACACGAGGAAGCCGAGCGTCTCGAACACGCCGTTTCGGACACCCTCATCGAACGGATGGCGGAGGCCCTGGGCAACCCTGGGGCGGACCCCCACGGCGAGCCCATCCCGACTCCGGACGGCCTGATCGAAGAGATCAGTGCCACCCCCCTCTCCGACATCCCTGCTGGCGACACCGTCCAGGTGCGTCGGGTAACCGCCGGCGATCCCGACCGGCTCCGCTATTTGGCCTCGATCGGACTCAAACCGGGGGTCGTCATCACCGTGCTGGAGCAGCAGCCCTTCCGGGGGCCTATCACGTTCCGGATCGATGGTCGAGTCCGGGTGCTCGGCCACGAGCTGGGCCTCAGTCTTTTGTGCAGCCGGAGTGTGACCGCATGAGTGCAGTGACGCATCCCCCCGCCGAAGAGCTGGCCGGGTGGCGCTATCCCCGCACTCAGCCGAGCCTGCCGGAGGCGCATGCATCGGTTGCCATCCCGCGTGCGCCCTCTTTCTGGCGGAAGGCACTCGCTTTTGCCGGACCGGGCTACATGGTGGCGGTCGGCTACATGGACCCCGGCAACTGGGCCACCGACCTGGCCGGCGGGGCGCGTTTTGGCTACACGCTCCTCAGCGTCATTCTGCTGTCCAACCTGATGGCGATCCTGCTCCAGGCGCTCGCGCTGCGGCTCGGCATCGTCACCGGCCGAGATCTGGCGCAAGCCTGTCGCGACCACTACTCGCGCCCGGTCAGCTTCGGGTTGTGGGTGTTGTGCGAGATCGCCATCGCGGCTTGCGACCTGGCGGAAGTGATCGGGTCGGCGATCGCGCTGAACCTGCTGTTCGGCATTCCGCTACTGTGGGGCGTCTGCCTCACCGCGCTCGACGTGCTGCTGATCCTGATGCTCCAGAACCGCGGTTTCCGGTATCTCGAGGCGTTCATTCTGGCGCTGGTGCTGACCATCGGGGCGTGTTTCGGGGTCGAGCTGGTGCTCTCCCGGCCGGACATCGCAGCGGTCGCCGGCGGATTCCTGCCCACCACGGAAATCGTCAGCAACCCGACCATGCTCTACATCGCGATCGGGATCCTGGGCGCCACGGTAATGCCGCACAACCTCTACCTGCACTCGTCCATCGTGCAGACCCGACAGATCGGCCGCGACGTCGGGGCAAAGCGGGAGGCGATCCGGTTTGCCACCTTCGACTCGACTGTCGCGCTCCTGTTCGCCTTCTGCATCAACGCGGCGATTCTGATTATGTCGGCGGCGACGTTCCACTGGACCGGTCACCGGGAGGTCGCCGACATCGGCGACGCGCATCGGTTGCTGACGCCGCTCCTTGGGAGCACGCTCGCGAGCGGACTCTTTGCCGTTGCGCTCCTTGCGTCCGGTCAAAACTCCACCATCACGGGCACGCTGGCCGGGCAGATCGTGATGGAGGGGTTCCTGAACATCCGCTTGCCCGCATGGTTGCGGCGGCTCATCACTCGTCTCATCGCGATCATCCCGGCGGTGATCGTGACGGCCCTGTATGGCGAAAAGGGAACCGGCGCGCTGCTGATCCTGAGCCAGGTCATCCTCAGCCTTCAGCTCTCCTTTGCGGTGGTGCCGCTGGTCCGGTTCACCGGCGACCGCGGCAAGATGGGCACCTTCGCAAGCGGTCCGCTTCTCCGCGGCACCGCCTGGTTGGTCGCCGCGACGATCATCGGCCTGAACGGCTGGCTCCTGATGAGTACCGTCCGCGGCTGGCTGGCCTGAGGGATTGCACCGCAGAGGCGCAGAGGGATCCTCGAAGGCGGACCTCCGTATGCGCGACCACCTTGTTTTGTGGTCTTGGAGACGGGGGTCGGAGATGCGCGAAGCCCTCCGCGCCCTCTGCGTCTCTGCGGTTCTCAGTTGCTGTTTTGCTGCGATGCCGGCCGGTGCCCAGGAGCCGGAGCCGCTCGAGGACAACAGCTTCCTCATCGAGGAGGCCTACAATCAGGCCCCCGGCGTAGTCCAGGAGATCAGCAGCTTCACCCGCGGCTCAGGCGGCAGCGACTGGATCTACACTCTGACTCAGGAGTGGCCCCTTGGCGGGGTGCGGCATCAGCTGAGCTACACCATTCCCCTCGAGCACCACGCCGATTTCGCCACCACTGGTCTAGGCGACGCCCTGGTCAACTACCGCTTTCAGGCCGTTGGCGCCACCGGCGGCAGGACCTATCTGGCTCCGCGAGTGAGCGCAGTGCTTCCCACCGGACGACCCCGGAGCGGCCGGGGTGACGGAACCCTCGGGGTCCAGGTCAACCTGCCGCTTACCCTGGTCCTGAACCCGCGTCTGTCAGCTCACTGGAACGCCGGCGCGACCTTGCTTCCGTCCGCCGAGAACGGCCTGGGCGACCGGGCCACGACGGCATCGTTCAATGCCGGTACCAGCGTCATCTGGCTGGTTCGGCCGCTCTTCAACCTGATGCTCGAGGCGGTGTGGTTGCGGCAATCCGAGGTGATCGGAGCGGGCGCTACCGAGCGGGTGAGCTCTGCGTTCCTCAATCCCGGGTTTCGCTGGGGGTTCAACTGCCGCGGTGGGCTTCAGATCGTTACCGGGCTCGCTTATACCGTGAGCCTCACTGATGCGGATCCGGACGCGTTGTTCCTGTATCTCAGCTTCGAGCACCCGTTCCGGCGGCTGGCGCGGTAGGGCATTCGCGCTCAGGACTCGCCGTCGCCTGCTCCCGGTGGCCCGGGCTCCTCGTCCAGCGTAAGCTCGACATCGGTGTGCGGCTCGATCACCCGAAGCAGCCGCGCCAGGAAGCGGTCCCGCTCGGCGCGCAGGTCGCTCGGCGCCTCGTCGTAGACCCGCTCGATCAGCCGGATGAGCCGCTGACGATCCTCCGGCGCCAACGTGTCCCAGCGGGCGAGCCGGCTCCAGACCCGCTCGTATTCCTGGAGGGCTTCGCTCAGGAAGACCCCGGTGCCCCGGGCTCCCGCGCCCATCACCTGAGTCAGGTGGGGACCCGCCGTGGCCCACTCGATCGCCGGGCCCAGCGACACCAACCGGTCCACGTCGACCAGGTCCACCACTCCTTCCAGCACGAGGTCGATGCACTCGCGCCAGACCGCGGCCAGGATGCGGCCGGTCGCGTTGCCGGCCACCTCGCGCTTGAGGATCACCGTTTTCCGGTCCAGCTCCTCGAACCAGGCGCGAACCTGCTCGGTGCAGTCGGCGTCGGTAAGCGAGCTCGGTACGATCTCCACCAGCGGCGTCATCTCCACCGGATCGAGGGCGTGGGCGACCAAGTGCCGCTCGGGCCGCCTAAGCCGGGCGCACAGCGCACTGGAGTGCATCGTGGCAGTGATGCTGACGGTGATCGCCGAGACCCGGGCTACCTGTTCGATCTGTTCGACCAGGCGCTGCTTGCCGGCCAGGTCGAGCGGCATGACGTCGAATACCAGTTCGGCATCGCCCACGGCATGCAACAGGCTCCGTCCGACCCGGAGCGAATCGAGCGCGCCGGCTGCGGCGAGCGGATCGGCGCGGCCGAGGTCGGTTAACCGCCGGACCCGCTCGCCCACGTCGTCGCTTGCCCGCTGCAGGAGCCCGGAGTCGAGGTCGTAGAGGGAGACCGACCATCCGCGGCTCAGCGCCAGCGCGGCCCAGCCGCGCCCGCGATGACCCGCACCGATCACGGCTACCCGCGGTCGGTTTCGATCGGCCATGTCGTCCCGTTTGCGAGGGGTAGTGTTGATGCGTGTAGGATAATAGGGAACCTGAACTCGCGCCTCGGGCGGCGCCTCGCCATGACTCGTTGGTTTGCCAGGCTCTCGGGCGTCGCCGCGATCAGCTTGCTGTCCGCCAGTCCGCTGGTCCGCCTGTCCGCCCAGACCCCTCGGATCGCGGTCGAGCGGCGGCTAGCCCGCGAGCTTGGCCTGCGGGTGGGCGACACCCTGCGCACGGGCACGGCCGTGGATTCCCTGCGGACCCCGATCGTGGTGGATGCGATCTACGAGCCCCGGCCCGACCCTTCCGGCGTCATCCGCCCGGAGCGTTCCGTGCGCTTCCACATCCCGGACCTGGCCGTACTGCTGCGGGCGCCGGACCGGGTTGACCGCTTTGGCGTCGCGCTCGAGGCCGGCACGGATCCGGCCCGCGCCGCCGCGGCGCTGAATCGCCTGGCGTTCGGCTTCCGGGCATTCCCCTCCGCCGCGGTCGCGTCCGGATCCTCGCAGACCTTCCTGGTCGTGAGTCGCTTCCATCGCGCCATCGCGGTCGTCACTATCGTGGCGAGCGCGATCTTCCTGCTTTGCATCATGCTGCTCAAGGTCGAGGAGCGACGGTTGGATGCGGCAGTGATGCGATTCATCGGGGTGCGGCGGCGGGTCGTGTTCCTGGCATTGCTCCTCGAGGCTGCTCTTATCGCCCTGGCCGGCTCGGCAGTCGGCGTGGGGCTCGCTCTGCTCGGGGGCGCCCTGACCAACGCGTACTACCGCCGACTGTTCGATACCGCCCTGATCTTCTCTCTGGTGACGCCCCGGATCGTGCTCTTCAGCGTGGCACTGTCTCTGGGGCTCGGTCTCGGCGCCGGCGCGCTGGCCGCCTGGCGGCTGGTACGCACCTCGCCCACGGCGCTCTGGGGACGGGGGTGATGGCGCCGGGCGTCGCGTTTCGCAATCTGCTCCGTCACCCGCTTCGAACCGCGCTGTCGGTCGCGGGCATTGCCATCGCTTCGGCGATGCTGCTCGACATGGTCATGCTGAGCGGTGGCATCGAGCGCTCCTTCGAGCGGATGCTGCTGAGCCGCGGGTATCAGATTCGGTTGAGCCCGAAGGGAACCCTGCCGTTCGACACCGAGGCGACCCTGACCGGGGTGAGCCGGCTGGTGCGCTCGCTTCGGGCCGATCCCGACATTGCATCCGCGGCTCCCGTGCTGGGCGGGTCGGTGTATGCCCGGACGGCGGACTCCCTCGTGACCTTGTTTGGTTACGGTATCGATCCGGCCGCCCAGGCGCTGTACGAGGTGAGCGACGGGCGCGACCTGGTGGGAGGAGATACTCTTGGCATTCTCCTGAGCGCCGCGTCGGCCGGCGCGCTCGGGGCCGTGCCCGGAGACACGATCCGGGTCGTCGGCCGACTCGATCCGCAAGTGGTCGACGCCGCGGTCGAGCGCCGCCTGGTCGTTCGGGGTCTGGTCCGCTGGCTCTACGACTATCCCGGACAACGTTCCGTGGGGCTCACGCTGCCGGTCATGCAGCGGCTCATCGGGGCGGCGGACGGCGATCGGGCGTCCCTCGTGATGGTGAAGGCGCGCAGCGACCCGGCGGTGCCCGCGGTCGCGGCCCGGCTGGGAGCCGAGCTCCCCGGGGTGGAGGTAAACAGCGTCGCCCAGCTGGTCGGCCATTTTCGCGCGCGCCTGCTCTACTTCCGACAGCTTTCGTACATCCTCGGCACCATCAGCCTGATCGTCGCCGTGCTGCTGGTGGTGACCCTGCTTACGATCACGGTCAACGAACGGCTTGGCGAGATCGCCACTCTGCGGGCGATCGGGGTGCCGCGGTCGCGGATCGTGCGCGATGTCCTGGCCGAGGGTGTGGCGTTGACCGCGATCGGCGGGGCGCTGGGTGCCGCACTCGGGACTGCGACCGCGCGCTATCTGGACGCCATCCTGACCAGCTTCCCGGGTCTGCCGGCGGCGCTGTCGTTCTTCGTGGCCGAGCCCCGGTCGATCACCGTCGCCGCCGCAGTTCTTGGCCTCACCGGCGCCGCGGCCGGGCTTTATCCGGCCTGGCTTGCGAGCCGAGCCCCGATAGCCGCGACGCTCCGAGCGGAGGTGCCGTGAGCTTGCTCGCGGCGCATGAGGTCCGGAAAGACTACCCCATGGCGGGCGAGTGGGTGCACGCGCTCCGCGGCGTGAGCCTGACGGTCGAGCCCGGCGAGTACGTCGGGATCGCCGGGCCATCCGGCTCCGGCAAGTCCACCCTGCTGCATCTGCTCGGCGGTATCGATACGCCATCGGCAGGCTGGATCGAGATCGAGGGGGTGCGGCTCGGCGCTCTCCGCGATCGCGACCTGACCCGGCTGCGGCTGACCCGGCTCGGCTTCGTATTTCAGCGGTTTCACCTGCTGCCGGTGCTCACGGCGCGGGAGAACGTCGAGCTGCCCATGTCCGAAGCAGGGGTGCCCTTGCCGGAGCGGCGGGCCCGCGCGCTCGAGTTGCTGGACTATGTGGGCCTGGCGCATCGCGCGCGGCACCGGGCCACGCAACTCTCCGGTGGTGAGATGCAGCGGGTGGCCATCGCGCGCGCACTGGCGAACCGGCCGGCGCTCGTTCTGGCCGACGAGCCGACGGGCGAGCTCGATGCGGCGACGGGCCACGAGATCCTCCGGCTCTTCCGCCGGCTCAACCGGGACGGGACCACGCTGGTCGTCGTGACGCATGACACCCAGTTGGCGGCGGAGGCGGGGCGGGAGGTTCACATGCTGGATGGGCAAGTAGTGAAAAGCGTGAAGACATGATCCTCACCCTCGCCTTCCGCCACTTCTGGGCGAAGAAGCGCCGCTCTGCCTTTCTCCTCTTCGGGTTCGCGCTCGGGGTCGGGGTCATGATCGTGTTGCTCTCGGTAGGCGAGGCGATGCTGGATCAATCCCGCGACGTGGCGCTGGTGGGCGGCGGCGAGGTCACGGTGCTGCCGCAGGGCATCGACGTCGAGGCGATGCGGACCGGTGGGGTCAGCGGGATGTTCTTCGGGATCGATCATGCGCGGTTTCTTTCCCGACAGCTCCTGGGCGGGCCGCGGCAGGCGGGCGTCGTGCGTGCGGTCGCGCCGGCCATCGAGGGCAAAATTGTCTACCTCGCGCGCGGTCGGACGACGGTCGCGGTCAGAGCCGGCGGCGAGATTCCCAGCCGGGCAGCGGCGGTCGGCACCGGCCTCGACATCCTCACGGGGCGCTGGCGCGACACCCCAGCCGACTCGGCCTGGATCGCGCCGAACCCCGGCCAGCTCTACGACGAGCTCGATCGGTTCCACGTCCCGCCGAGGCCCGACTCGACCTGGGCCGAGTGGGATTACTTCAACGTCGTCGTGGGGCCGGAGGAGTGGTGGTATATCACACTTCTGGTCGCGGGCGAGGTCTCGCGCGGGCGCTGGGGCGGGCAGGTTCTGCTGACCCGGCGCCGCCCGGACGGGCGCTACGAGAGGTTTGTCGCGCGAGTCTCGGCGGGGCGTGTCACATTCGACACAGCGGCCGCTGAACTGACCGTGGGGGAGAGCACGGTCCGGCAGAGTGGCGGGGTGTATCGGATTGCTGCTCGAGCCGCCGGTGATGCCGGCGAAGCGCGCGTCGATCTCGAGCTCAGGCCGCGAGCCAACCGCTATTTCCCCCCGGTGGAGCTTCGGGAAGAGCAGCTGCTGTCGGGCTATGCCGTGCCGGCATTGGTCGGCGACGCCAGCGGCACCCTTTGCGTAGCGGCCGGTTGCCGCAGGATCGAGGACGCGCCGGCCTATCACGACCACAACTGGGGGGTTTGGCGTGGGGTCACCTGGGAGTGGGGTGCTGCGCGAGGCGGGGCGCTCGCGCTGCTCTACGGCGGGGTCAGTACACCCCACAGTGACAGGGCCGGCGCTCCCTTTTTTCTCACCCTGGTCGATTCTCTGGGGGTCCGCCAGCTGCTCCGCTTCAAGGCGATTCGTTACAGCGGCAGTCGCCCGGTGCGCCACTCCCCGGGCGTCGTCGCCCCCGAGCGACTCGAAATCGTCGCTGCGCGCGAGGCCGATACCCTTCGGCTCGGGGTCGAAGTTGAGGATGCACTGGCCAGCCGGCACGAGGCCGAGGGGCTGCGCCGGCACTTTCTTCAAATGCGCGGCCGGTTCACGCTGGCCGGTCGGATAGCGGGCGCCGCAGTGGCTGACTCGGGGGCTGGGTTCTTCGAGACCTACGTGCCGTGAAATCGCCTATCTTTCGGCATGACCGGGATTGAAGCCGCCGAGGCGACGCGTGCCCT
>DASQPE010000175.1:0-8945 GCA_035644115.1 Gemmatimonadales bacterium | reverse complement strand
GCCGAAGAACGCCTGGATCACCGCGCTCACCGTGCGGGCGTTGACCAGGTCGTCGAGTGAGATCTTCTCGGGATCCGAGTTGATGCTCATCCGCTCCTTTACCAGCCGAGCCATGCGGGAGAGCCCGACGCTGAACTGGTTCGCGATCAGCTCGCCCACGCTCCGGATCCGCCGATTGCCGAGATGGTCGATGTCGTCGGTGAACCCGCGCCCGTCGTGCAGGTCGATCAGGTAGCGGATGATCTCGATGAAATCATCCTCCGTCAGGACCGTCTTGTTCGGGTTGATCCCCAGCTTGAGCCGCTGGTTGATCTTGTACCGGCCCACCCGCCCGAGATCGTAGCGCTTCGGGTTGAAGAACAGCTTCTGGAGCTGCTGCCGGGCGGTTTCCAGGTTGGGTGCATCGCCCGGCCGCAGCAGGGCGTAAATCTGCTCCAGGGCCTCGGCCTCGCTGTGGGTCGGGTCCTTGGCCAGCGTGTTCTTGATCAGCGGCGACTCCGACCGGCCAGGCGGCAGCAGGACCTCGACCCGCAGGGCCCGCGCGTACCAGTCCTGGATCTCTTCCTGCTGAGACCGGCGCGCCTGCTCGCTCAGCTCGGTCGAGGCACGCTGCAGGTCCCGCTCCCGCCGGTCGCGCTCGCCATCGGCCAGCTTCTTGAGCCGCTCGCGCAGCTTGTCGGTGAGCTCGTCTCCGGCGTCGGCCAGGAGCTCGCCGGTGCCGGGGTCTGCGATGGGGCGAGCCAGCACGTGATTGTGCCGGTCGCGGGTGGTGGTCGGCTGCTCCTCGTCGCGGATGTCGATCTTGGTGTAGCCCGCGAACACGGTCACCGAGCGCAGGCCCTTGTGCCGCATCTCGTTGAGCCGCTCCTGGGTGAGCTCGTCGCCCACGTCGCCGAGCGGCGCCCCCGCCGGATCTTCCGGATTCGGCACCGCATGGGCCAGCAGCGCGCCCACCACCTCCCGGCGCTCATGCCGGCTGCCCGGCTGGGCCGTGAGGTTCAGCTCCTTGGTCGCGAAGAAGAGCTTGAGAATGTCGGCGTTGGTGCCGTAGCCGAACGCCCGCAGGAGGGCGGTGGCCGGGAACTTCTTCTTCTTGTCGATGTGCACGAAGATCACATCGTGAATGTCGATGGTGAACTCGACCCACGACCCCCGGAACGGGATGATCCGCGCCGAGTAGAGCAGCTGCCCGTTGGGGTGGGTGTCTTCCTCGAACACGACGCCCGGCGAGCGGTGCAGCTGGCTCACCACGACGCGCTCGGCCCCGTTGATCACGAACGTCCCGAGGGGAGTCATGATGGGCAGCTCGCCCAGGTAGACTTCCTTCTCGATGATGTTCTTGGGCCGCCGCTCGCCGTCGACGTCTTCGAACACGACGAGCTGGAGCGTCGCCTTGAGCGGCGCCGCGTAGGTCATATCGCGCTCGATGCACTCCTCCACGCTGTACTTGGGCTCGCCCAGCGAGTAGCGGAGGAAATCGAGGCTGTACTTGCCGTTTACGTCCGAGATCGGAAACAGATCGCGGAATACCCGTTCCAGCGACACGTCTTGGCGGTCCCCGTCGATGTTGTCGGGGACCAGCAGCGTCTGGAACGCGGCCGTTTGGATGTCGAGGAGGTGCGGCATTGGCATGCCGCCCTCGCGCTTACTGAACGTGATTGCGGATCGGTTCTCGGGCATCAGGCACTCTCACACGCAGCACAAATGGCCCCAACGCGAATCCCCCGCCGAAAGCGGGGTGACCTCGCGGGGCTCGGGAAAACAACGGAAAACGGGAAGCTTCGAGCTCGCATGCGTCTCACTGAAATAGGGTGGCCAGGAAATCCTTCGTGCGGCCCGCTCAAGCGGGCCGCCCGCCGGACCAGGCGACCCTACTTCAGCTCGACGACTGCGCCCTGGTCTTCCAGCTTTTTCTTGATCTCTTCGGCCTCCGCCTTCGAGATACCTTCCTTGACGGTGCTCGGAGTGTTGTCCACCGTGTCCTTGGCCTCCTTGAGGCCCAGGCTGGTGATCTCCCGCACCACCTTGATGACCTGAATCTTCTTGGCGCCGCCCTCCTTCAGGACGACGGCCCATTCGGTCTTCTCTTCGACCGCCGGAGCGGCGGCGCCACCGCCCGGACCACCCGCCGCCGGCCCGGCCGCGACCGGCGCGGCGATGGTGACGTTGAACTTGCTCTTGAACCCCTCGATCAGCTCCGCGAGCTCGATCACCGTCTTGTTGCCGATCGCCTCGAGGATCTCTTCGTTGCTCAGCGTGGTGGTGGCCATGGTGTCTGTTGTCTCCATCCGATTATGAAGCAGCGCTACGCTGCGAACGAAGCGCCTCGAGGGCGCCCACGACTTGGTACAGGAGGCCGTTCATCGCGCCGGCCAGCTGCGCCAGCGGGGCCTGGAACGCGCCGGCCAACTGGCTGAGGAGCTGCTCGCGGGACGGCAGGCTGGCGAGCCGCTTGACCTGGTCCGAAGTGACCGCCTTGCCGTCTACCAGCCCGATCTTGATCGCCGGCCGCTCGAACTCCCTGGCGAAGTCGGTGATGACCTTGGCTGCGGCGACCGGGTCGTTCCCGGCCAGCACCAGCCCGGTCGGACCCTTGAGGTGCGGGTCCAGCCCGGTCACGGCGTTGGCCGCGAGGGCCCGCTGCGCCAGCGTGTTCTTCACCACGATGTACTCGACGCCCGCGGCCCTGAGCCGCCGGCGGAACTCCGTCATCCGCAGCACGTTGAGACCGCTGAAGTCGGTCACGTACAGATTGGGCGACCCGCGGAGCTGGGCGCTGAGCGCCTCCACCGTCGCCTGGCGTTCGGTCTTGCTCATCGATACACCGCCGTATCGAGCTTGACGCCCGGCCCCATGGTGCTCGAGACCGTGGCCGACTTGATGTAGGTCCCCTTGGCCGCCGCCGGCCGCGCCCGCGCGATCGTCTCCATGAAGGCGTGCACGTTGTCGGCGAGCTGCTCCTGCTTGAAGGAGATTTTCCCGACCGGCGCATGCACGTTTCCGGTCTTGTCCACCCGGAACTCGATCTTGCCCGCCTTGATCTCCCGAACTGCCTTGGTCACGTCCACCGTCACCGTCCCGGCCTTCGGATTGGGCATGAGCCCGCGGGGACCGAGCACCCGGCCCAACTGGCCCAGCTGGCCCATGACGTCCGGCGTCGCCACGATGACATCGCAGTCGAGCCAGCCGTCCTTGATCTTCTGGATGTACTCAATGCCGACGAAGTCTGCGCCAGCCGCCTCGGCGTCCTTCACTTTGTCGCCCTGGGTGATGACCAGGACCCGCACCGACTTGCCGGTGCCATGGGGCAGGACCACCGTCCCCCGCACGATCTGGTCGGCGTGGCGCGGATCGACGCCCAGGTTGACCGCGACGTCCACGGTCTCGTCGAACTTGGCGAAGGACGCCTGCTTGATCAGGGCCACTGCCTCCGGCACCGAGTACTGGCGCGCGCGATCCACCTTGGCCGCCGCGCTCTGAAACTTCTTGCCCACAGCCGGCATCAGTCGGCCACCTCGAGGCCCATGGACCGCGCCGTGCCGGCGATCATCCGGATGGCGCTGTCCAGGTCGGACGCGTTGAGATCCTGCATCTTGATCTCGGCGATCTTCTTGAGCTGCGCGCGCGTCACCTTGCCGACCTTGGTCCGGTTGGGCTGGGCGCTGCCCTTTTCGATCCCCGCCTCCTTCAACAGGAGGTTGGGCGCCGGGGGCGTCTTGGTGATGAAGTTGAACGTCCGGTCGCCGAAAATCGTCACCACGACCGGGATCACCATGCCCGACTGAGACTGGGTCCGGGCGTTGAACTGCTTCACGAACTCCATGATGTTCACGCCATGGGGACCCAAGGCGGTGCCCACCGGCGGGGCGGGACTCGCCGCGCCAGCCGGGCACTGGAGCTTTACGACTGCCTGGATCTTCTTTGCCATGCTTCTCCTCTGGCGCCGAACTCCGGGAGTGCCCGGGAACGGCTGCCGCGATGACCCGCGCGGTCGCGGGAGCGGGCCTCAGTGCCCGCGGAGTTGCGTATAATCGAGCTCGACGGCGGTGGGCCGGCCGAAGAGGCTCACGCTCACCTTCACCTTGCCCTTGTCGCCCAGCACCTCTTCAACCGTGCCACTGAAATCGGAGAACGGCCCCTCGGTGATCTCGACCACCTGCCCCACCATGAAGGGGATCTCTTCTTTCGGCTCCGTCTCGGCCACCGCCTCGGCGATGCCGAGCAGACGGTTGACCTCGTCCTGGCGCAACGGCTGCGGGAGCTTGCCCGAGCCCACGAACTTGATCACGCCCTGGATGCTGTTGACGACGTGCAGGGCCTCCTGGCTCATCTGCATCTCGACCAGCACGTAGCCCGGGTAGAGCTTGCGCTCGACGTTGACCTTCTTGCCGTTCTTGATCTCGATCACTTCCTGGACCGGCACCAGCGCCTGGCGGATCAGCTTTTCGTCGTCCGGGCGCGGATCGTCGGCGATGCGCTTGGCCAGAAGACTCCGCACCTTGTTCTCATGGCCGGCCGTGGTCTGGATGGCATACCAGCGGTAGTCCATCGCCGTCACCGCGCCAGCGCAGCGACCCCGTCCACCAGGATCTTCTGCAACACCCAATCGAGCAGGCCGATCGCGATGCCCAGCACGACCGACAGGATGACGATCATGCGCGTCGCCTTGGTCAGTTCCGGCCGCGTCGGCCAGGTGACCTTTTCCAGCTCGGCTCGGACCGCCTTGAGAAAGCCACCGGCCTGCGCCACCGCGCCGGACAACTTGCCGGCCGATGGTGCCGCTTGAACCTCAGAGCTCACTTCGACTCCTTGTGCACCCGATGCTTGTCACACCGAGGGCAGTATTTCCGGTATTCCACGCGCTCCGGGTGCTTTCGCCGATTCTTGTCCTGGAAGAAATTCCGGCTCCGGCACTCGGTGCACTCCAGAATGATCTTGTCGCGGGGCATGCGCTCTCACTGGCTCCCAGTAGTGTCTTTTCAAGCTCGCGACCGGGATCGAACCGGTGACCTCATCCTTACCAAGGATGCGCTCTACCGACTGAGCTACGCGAGCGACAGGCTCAACCGATAACCAGCTCAAGCGATAAGCGGGCGACGGGGCTCGAACCCGCGACATTCAGCTTGGAAGGCTGACGCTCTACCAACTGAGCTACGCCCGCGAGTCAGGCGGGCGGGCAGTCCACCCAGCCCTACCGCCACATTGCGCCGCCGCCGCATCGCGCATCGGTTCCATCTCTCGCTCTGCCCGCCTGCCCGCCTATGGTGGGGGTAGGATTCGAACCTACGTAGGGCAGAGCCCGGCAGATTTACAGTCTGCTGCCATTAGCCACTCGGCCACCCCACCCTGATCGCTCCACTCACCCTGTCGAGACAGAACCCCGCCGCCCTGGCGGGGTTCGGTCGCGTTGCCCTACGGTGTCGGCATCACCGAGCTGACGAGGGGAATCGAACCCCTAACCGCCGGTTTACAAAACCGGTGCTCTGCCAGTTGAGCTACGTCAGCCAAAGAGGCCGAAAAGAACAGACCCATATGATAGACGCCAAGTTAGCGCGCGTCAACCGCCGCCGAGCCTCCGAATCTGGATCGACCCGTCCTTGGCGTCCTGAACCTCCCATCCGTGCTTCCGAAGCAGGGCCCGGATCCTGTCCGCTTCGGCAAAATTCCGCCGCCGCTTCTCCGCGACCCGGATTTCGGCCCACCAACGCGCCCAACGCTGGGCCCCTTCGGCATCGGGCGGCGGTACCTCCGGCGGTGTCGTCAGCACGCCGTCCTCGGCCACCGCCTCGGCCGGAGAGCCCGCCCGGACCCCTAGATCACCGGTCGGGGTGATGCTCCCCCCCACTCTGATCGTCTGGGCCCGGGCGCTGGGCGCCACATCGAGCACGCACTCCACCAGCTCCCAGGCCCCCGCCAAGCCGGGTCCCACGGCCCGGCCGGCGTCCAGGAGGCGATTCCCCTCGGGCAGCAGCAGCTCGAACACCGCGGCCAGCGCCTGGGGAGCATTCAGGTTGTCGTCCAACGCGTCGGCAAAACGGGCCCGAAACGTCGCCGCTACCTGCACGCTTTCCGGGTCTTCTGCGCCCGCGTCAGCCGCGGCGGCCGTCGCGAGCCGGTCCCGAAACCGGCCCAGCCGGGCCGAACCGTTGGTGGCTGCCGTGAGAGCGTCGTCGCTCCAGTCCAGCTTCTGCTGGTAATGGGTTCCGAACATCAGGAATCGCACCGCCCCCGCATCGATTCCCTGATCCTTTAGGTCCCGAGCCGTGAATATGTTGCCCTCCCGCTTGGACATCTTGCTTCCCTGCACGTTGAGGAACTCGCCGTGCAGCCAATAGCGGGCGAAGTCCGGCTTGCCGGTATAAGCGCAGCTCTGCGCGATCTCGTCTTCATGATGGGGGAAGATGAGGTCCACCCCGCCGGCATGGATGTCGAGCACGTCGACCCCCCACTTCTCCCCGATCAGGCCGAGCGCCATGGCCGAGCACTCGAGGTGCCATCCGGGGCGGCCCCGTCCGAACGGCGCGTCCCAGGCCGCGCCGACCGCCTCGTCGTCCGGCTTGGCCGCCTTCCAGAGCACGAAGTCGCGGGCGTCCTCCTTGGCGTATTCGTCCGCCGACACCCGCTCGCTCGCGCCGGTCTTGAGCTCGCGCTGATCCAGCCGGGACAGGCGCCCGTAGGCCGGGAACTTCGCGATCGCGAAGTAGATCGACCCGTCCTCGCCGCGGTAGGCAACGCCCTTCTCGAGCAGCGCGCTGGTGAGCGCGATCATGCTTCCCACGTACTCGGTGGCACGCGGATAAGCGTGCGCCGGCCGGATCCGCAGATAGTTCCGGTCCTCGAAGAAGGCGCGCGCGAAAGGCTCCACGTACTCGCGCAGCGACATGTCCCGCTTTCGCGCCGCGGCGATGGTCCGGTCGTCCACGTCGGTCAGGTTCATGATGTGGAAGACCTCGTAGCCACTGGTCTCCAACCAGCGCCGCAGCAGATCCTCGAACAGGAAGGTGCGGAAGTTTCCGATGTGGGCGTAGTTGTAAATGGTGGGGCCACAGGTATAGAGGCTGACCCGCCGGGGGTGGACCGGCTCGAACGGCTCCACCGAGCGGGTCAGCGTGTTGTAGAGGCGGAGAGTCACCGGGCAACCCTTGCCGGCTGCACCGCGGCCGCCTTATCGCCGTCGGGCGCTTTCTCGGCATCGGGGGCCGGCGGAGCCAGCGGCTGAGCCACCAGCGGGACGCCGGGAAGCCTTATACCGTCGGCGTCGAACCGGACCTTGAGCCGCCGCCGGAGCTCGCGCGCGATACCCCATTGCGCACCAGGCTGGGTGCGGGCAACCAGGCGCACCACCACCCGGTTGTCGCCGATCGTTTCGACGCCCCACACCTCCGGCGTGCCGTCCAGCATCGGGCGCCACTCCTCGTCGCCGGCCAGCTGTGCGGTCACGTCCCGGACTGTTTCCAGGACCCGGTCGACGTTCTCCGCGACCCCGACGCCGACGTCGATCACCGCCCGTCCCCAGCCGGCCGTTTTGTTGCTCACCGTTTTGATCTCGCTGTTGGGGATGATGTGGCGCGTCCCTTCGAGATCGCGCAGCACGACCACCCGCAGGGTGATCTGCTCCACGACGCCCGACTTGCCGGCGACCTCGATCACGTCGCCCAGGGCGAATTGGTTTTCCAGCAGCAGAAAGAACCCGGTGATCACGTCCTTCACCAGGCCCTGGGCCCCGAACGAGACCGCGAGGCCGAGGATCCCCGCGCCGGCGAGGAGCGGTCCGATCTCGATGAAGAGATTGAGGGTGAGCAGAATCCCGACGACGAGAACCAGCGTGCTGCCGACCGTACGCAGCAGCTGCGCGATGGTCATCCCCCGCTTCTCGCGCAGCGTGATGATGCTCGGATCGTGGTCGTCGACCATGCCCTCGATCCGCCGAGCGGCGAGCCGAGTGAGCCGGAGGGCGAGCCAGGCCAGCACCCAGATGCTGACGACCTGAGCCAGCTTTCGGCCGATCTCCGCGCCGTCCAGGCGGAGGATCTGCGCTAGGCGTTGGAGAATTTCCTGGACCGTCAGCGCGAGGGACACGCCGCTAACCTACGGGCCCCTCCACGACGCAGTCAATCGGTTGTGAGAGCGTCACATCACACTGGGCGACCCGACTCCACGGCAGGACTTGCGCGCCCAACCGAGGCGGGGTGAGCGCGTCACCGGCCCGGGCATCGTTCCCCAGCTCGAGCCGCCGGGCACGGCCGAGCGCGCGAGCCGCGATGGTTCGGAGAGCCGCACCGTCCCAGACCGCGACGCGCGCCGCGGCACCGAGCAGCGTGCCCAGATCGGAGGCGAGGAGGATGAGACGGCGGCCGCCCGGCCCCAGCACGACCAGACGAACGGGCGGGCGCGCCGCCTCGAGCCAGACGCCGAGCGGCTCTACTGGACGACAGAGCGCGACCAGGCGGGCAAGGGGGAAGGAGGATGGGATGGGCAGAATACGCCGGGGCACGACCCACCCTAGCGGAGGTCCTCCCCGGCTCCCCTACCCTCCGAGCGCAACTCGGCGCGTTATCCAGCGTAACAGTGGCTTACGTCGCAGCCGCCGGTCCGTGGGCCAGCTTCGCCTCGCGGGCCCGGAGGACCGCGTCGATCAGCGGGGCGGAGTCGAACCGCACCGGATCGGTGGCGGGCAGCCCGGTCTCACGCCCGGCCCGCTCACAGGCCCTCCTCGCGGGCTCTTCCGCCAGGTCGTAGGTGTTCAGGCAGATCCCCACGACGCGGGTCGGATGGACCAGCGAGCCGATGGTCTCGTAGGCGCGGACGTAGTCGGTGAGCGGGGGAATGCGGAGCCAGCTCTCCTCGCGATAATCGCCGATGTACTCCCGGCTCGCCTGGTGGCAAAGGATGAGGCCGTCAGGGCAGGAGCCGTGCAGGAGACCGAGCGTGACCCCCGAATAGCC
>DASQPE010000174.1:0-10710 GCA_035644115.1 Gemmatimonadales bacterium | reverse complement strand
AGCTGGCGGCCCTCGAGCTCGAGCGACCGATCGTGCACGAGCCGGACCTCCAGCCCACGCAATCGCTCGAAGAGCGGGCGCGAGCGCTGTTCAAGGACCTGCCGCCGGTTTCATCCCAGTCGGACGACGACACCGGCACGGCCGTGGCCGAGCCGCCCGCGCCCGCCCGGCCGGATAGCGCCGCGCCGGTGCCGACCCGGGCTCCGTTCATCCCGCCCCGCATTCAGCGCCCCGCGCCCGCCTCCAGTAGCCCCGGCCGCGGTCCGGGCGGGTATCCGTCGCGACCCAAGCCGGTGTTCAGCAGCAGCGGTCCGGCGGCGCCCGCGTCCCGCGGGCCCGCCGACCGGAGCGGCCCGCCCGCCCGTCAGTTCGGGCCGGATGCGGAGAAGGGCGGTGGGCGAAAGAAGGGCAAGAAAGGCAAGCGCTCGATGGTGGATCAGGAAGCCGTGCAGGCCAACATCCTCCGCACGCTCCAGAACATCAAGGGCGCCACCCCGGGTCGGAAAGGCGCTCGCCGGTCCGACGAGCCCTCGTACCGCGAGCAGGTCGCGGGCCGCCTGGCCGAGGAGCGGGAAAAGGAAAAGACCCGTATCCGGGTCAACGAGTACATCTCGGTCTCCGAGCTCGCCGAAGCCATGAAGATTCCGTCGACCCAGATCGTCCAGTTCGCCTTCAAGGAGCTGGGCATGATGGTCACGGTCAACCAGCGGCTCGATTTCGATCAGATCGAGCTGATCGCATCCGAGTTCGGCTTCCAGGCCGTGCGGGAGGAAGAGTACGCGGCGGAAGCGGAGACCGAGGAGCCGGATCAGCCCGGCGAGCTGGAGGCCCGGCCGCCGGTCGTAACCATCATGGGTCACGTGGACCACGGCAAGACCTCGTTGCTTGACCACATCCGCAAGACCAACGTCGTCGCCGGCGAGGCCGGCGGCATCACCCAGCACATCGGCGCGTACCACGTGACTCTGGGCGACGGCAAGGCAATCACCTTCCTCGATACGCCGGGCCACCAGGCCTTCACCGCCATGCGGGCCCGCGGCGCCCAGGTCACCGACATCGTCGTGCTCGTGGTTGCGGCCGACGATCAGGTCATGCCGCAGACGGTGGAGGCCATCAGCCACGCCAGAAACGCGGGCGTGCCGATGATCGTCGCCATCAACAAGATCGACCTCCCCGCCGCCAACGTGGACAAGGTGAAGCGCGACCTGCTCCAGCAGAACGTCGTGCTCGAGGAGTTCGGCGGCAACGTGCTGTCGGCCGCGATCTCCGCCAAAAAGGGGACTGGCATCGATCGCCTGCTGGAGCAGATCCTGCTCCAGGCCGAGCTGCTCGATCTCAAGGCCAACCCGAGCGCGCCGGCTCACGGCACCGTGCTCGAGGCCACGCTCGACCCCGGCAAGGGTCCGCTGGCCACCGTCCTGGTGCAACGTGGCACCCTCCGGGTGGGCGACAACTTCATCTGCGGCAAGTTCTCCGGTCGGGTGCGTGCGCTCTACGACGAGCGGGGCAAGACGGTCAAGGAGGTGGGCCCGTCGATGCCGGTCCAGATCCTCGGCTTCGAGGGAGTGCCGTCGGCCGGCGACTCGTTCGCCGTGGTCACCGACGCGGTCGAGGCCCGGGAGATTGCTCAGAAGCGGCAGCGACTCGAGCGCGAGGCGCAGAACCGGCGCAGCCAGCGCGGCGGGACGCTGGAGGACATCAGTCGCGCGCTCAAGGAGGGTGAAGTCACCAACCTCCGGATCATCATCAAGGCCGACCAGGGCGGCCCCGCCGAGGCCCTGGCCGACGCGCTGGCCCAGCTCTCGACCGCCGAGGTCCGGGTGGACGTGGTGCACCGCGGCGTGGGCGCCATCACCGAGAGCGACGTGCTGCTGGCCAAGGCATCCGGAGCGATCGTCCTCGGCTTCCACGTGCGGCCCGATTCGAATGCCCGCGCCGCGGCGGAGCGGGAGCAAGTGGACGTTCGCACCTACCGCATCATCTACGAAGCGGTCGAAGATGTGCGCAGCGCCCTCGAAGGGCTGCTCAAGCCGGAGGAGAAGGAAACCGTCCTGGGCGAGGCCGAGGTGCTGCAGCTGTTCAAGGTGAGCAAGGTGGGCACCATCGCGGGCTGCATGGTGCGAAGCGGCACGATCCAGCGGACCGCCAAGGCCCGCATCATCCGCGACGGCGGCGTGGTCTACACCGGCAACGTCTCCAGCCTCAAGCGCTTCAAGGACGATGTGCGGGAGGTCCGCGAGGGGCTCGAGTGCGGGATCGGCATCGAAAACTTCAACGACGTCAAAGTCGGCGACCGGATCGAGTCGTTCCGCATGGAAGAGGTGAAGCGGACCTTGCAGCCGGAGGCAGCGGCTAGTCACTAGCCATGCTGATCGGTATCCGAACCTGGGAACTGCATCTCGAAGGCTGCCAGTCGCTCAAGGACAAGCGCTCCGTGCTGAAGCCGCTTACGGCTGCGCTGCGTCGCACGCTCAACGTGTCGGTGGCGGAGACCGGTCACCAGGATCTCTGGCAGCGGGCGGAGATCGCCTGTGCCGCGGTCGGCAGTGCGCGTGACGTGGTCGAGGAAACCCTGCGCACGGCCGACCGCATGGTGGAGAAGGCCGACGGCGTCCGCATCATGGACACCGCCACGGCATACCGATGAAATCGCGGCGCTCCCATTCGCGGCGGCCGGACCAGGTCGCGGAAACCGTTCGTCAGGCCGTCACCGACGCGCTGATCCGGGGCGAAGTGCGCGATCCGCGGGTCCGGCTCATGACTGTCACCGAGGTGCGGGTGACCAACGATCTGAGCCACGCCCGAGTGCTGGTCGCACTCTCGGGAGAAGAGGCCGAGCGCCAGCGCGCGCTCGAAGGGCTGCAAAGTGCGGCCGGGTTCCTCCGCAGCAAGGTGGCACGGGCACTCACTACCCGGATTGTCCCCGAGCTCCACTTCGAGCTCGACCGCGGGCTCGAGCACGCGGCCCGGATCAACACGCTGCTCGGGGAGCTCAAACGAGGACCGGACTGATCGGGGCGCTGCTGCTCGATAAGCCCGAAGGCCTCACCTCGCACGATGTGGTGGCGCGGGTGCGGCGGGTTCTCGGCACCCGCGCGGTGGGCCACACCGGTACCCTGGATCCATTCGCGACCGGGTTGCTGGTCGTGCTGCTCGGCCGGGCGACTCGGCTGGCTCGGTTCGTCGAGAGCTCCGACAAGACGTACCTGGCCGTCGCCCGGCTCGGAGCTCGCACCGCCACCGATGACCGGACCGGTGCGGCGCTCGGTGAGCCGGCCGATGTGAGCGGGCTGAGCGAGACGGTGGTCCGGAACGCACTGGTTGGGCTCGGTGGAAGCGGGCGTCAGCGCCCCCCGGCCTATTCAGCCAAGCGAGTGGCCGGCGAGCGAAGCTATCGTCTGGCGCGTCGAGGGCAGGTGGTTGACCTCGCGGAGGTGCCGGTCACGGTGCATCGGATCGAGCTGACCGAGTGGCGGCCGCCGGAGGTCGGGTTCCGCGCGACGGTGAGCGCGGGCACCTATCTCCGGGCGCTCGCCCGGGACCTGGGAGAGGTGCTCGGGGTGGGCGGCCATCTCACCGCCCTGCGCCGCGAAGCGATCGGCGGGCTTCGGGTCGAAGAGGCCGTTCCGCTCGATCGGCTGGCGCCGGACACCCCGCTGGTGCCGCTCACCCGGATCCTCGCCCACCTGCCGACGGTGGAGCTGGATGAGTCCACCCGGGCCGCTGTTCGGCACGGAAGAGCAGTGGCGGATCAGGCGGACCGGCGGACCGGCGGACCGGCGGACGGTGTTGCGCACGTCGCGCTGCTTGCGGGTGGCAACCTGATCGGGGTGGCGCGGTCGGAGGGTGCCTGGCTCAAACCCGTCGTCGTGCTGGAGAGCCCGTGAGCGACGCACTGTCCGCCCGTCCTCCGGTCCGCCTGCCCGCCTTGCCCAACGGCACCGTGGTTACCGTCGGCTCGTTCGACGGCGTGCACCTGGGTCACCAGGCGGTGCTGGTGGAGGTCGCGCGACGGGCCCGGGCCGGTGGCCGCGCCAGCGTCCTGGTCACCTTCGAGCCCCATCCGCTCGCGGTGGTGAACCCGCAAGCGGCGCCGCCCTTGCTCACCAGCGGAGTCGAGCGGCGGGAGATGCTGGCCCAGTTGCCGGTCGACTACGCGTACTTTCTCCGCTTCGACCACCAGTTGGCCGAGCTTTCTCCCGAGGCCTTCGTACGCGACGTGTTGCTCGCCCGTTGCCAGATGCGGGAGCTGGTCTTTGGCCACGATCATGGGTTCGGTCGCGGCCGCAGCGGCGACATCGAGACCTTGCGGCGCTTGGGCGCCCAGCTTGGCTTTGCGGTCGACGTCGTGGCTCCGGTGGATCTCGGCGGCGAGCCGATCTCGAGCGGGCGGATTCGCCGGGCGGTGGCGGGGGGCGACCTTCGCACCGCGGCGCGACTGCTCGGGCGGCCCTACCAGGTGACGGGGCGGGTGGTCGAAGGCGAGCGGCGAGGCCGGCTGCTCGGGGTTCCCACCATCAACCTCGGCGACATCCCGGCCGAGAAGTTGTTGCCGCCCGACGGGGTCTATGCGGTCTGGGTCGAGTGGCGGGGCGGCCGGGTCGGCGGGATGATGAACCAGGGCGCCAAGCCCACCTTCGGCGACGGCCGCCGGTCGATCGAAGCGCACCTGCTCGGTTTCGAAGGAGACCTCTACGGTGAGTGGGTGCGGCTCGAATGGGTCGAGCGGCTCCGCGACGTGCGCCGCTTCGGGTCGGCCGCCGAGCTGCAGGACCAGTTGGCGCACGATCGCGCCCGGGCGCAGGCCGTTCTCGGTGCCGACCGCACGGAGCTCGATCCGCGCAGCGCCAGTCACGCATAAGCCACGGGATTGACGATGTTCGCTTCGATCCGAAATCGCCTCATCATCATCGGCCTGCTGATCGCCGGCTGTATCTTCGCCCTGGTCCCCCGGACCATCACGGTCCGCGCCCGCGGCGATGACGGGGTCATGCACGACAAGCAGGAGAAGCGGGTCCCCATCAAGTACGGGCTCGACCTGCAGGGCGGCATGCACCTCGCGCTCGAGCTGGATCAGTCCAAGCAGGTGTCAGCCGATCCCAAGCGGGACATCGAGCTCGCCCTGACCGTGCTGCGCAAGCGGATCGACGAGTTCGGCGTCACCGAGCCGCTGGTCCAGAAGGTGGGCGACAACCGGATCGTGGTCGAGCTGGCCGGCATCACCGACCCGGCCCGCGCCAAGGCGATCGTGCAGCGCAATGCGTTTCTCGAATTCAAGATCACCGACAAGACCCGGGCGCTCGACAAGGCGCTCCCCGGAATGGATCGGACCCTCCGGGCGCTCGGCGTCAAGGGCGTGGATACCGGGGCGGCCAAGCGCCCGTCGGCCGTCGAGCAGCTGCTCGGGACCGACACTGCCAAGAAGGGATCCGACACCACGAAGAAGGGCGCGGATTCCGCCCAAAAGAGCGCCGACACCGCGGCCGTCCCGGGCGGTGTGCTCGAGTCGCTGATCCAGTCCCCGGCGGCTGTCGGGGGTGGCCAGGTGCCGGGCGAGTATCTGGTTCCCGAGACCGCCTTTCCCCGGGTGGACAGCCTGCTGAGCCTGCCGGAGGTTCGACGCTACCTGCCCCGGGGGGTCACGCTCCGCTGGGCGGCCTCGCCGACCAGCGTCGGGGTCCAATCGTACCGCTACCTGTACGCCCTCGAGGAGAAGAGCATCGTCACCGGCAGCAATCTGGAGAACGCCCAGGCGCAGCTGGATCCCCTGACCAACGGCCCGATCGTGACGTTCGAGCTCGATCGCGCGGGCGGCCGCAAGTTTGGGGAGGAGACCGGTAAGCACGTCGGCGACTACATGGCCATCATCCTCGACGGCCGGGTCCAGGGGCGGCCACCGGTGATTCAGAGCCGCATCGGGCGCAACGGACAGATCACGCTGGGTGGCAAAGGGCTGCAGGAGGCGCAGGACCTCGCGCTCACCCTCCGTGCCGGCGCCCTTCCGATTCCGCTCAAGATCGTGGAAGAGCGACAGGTCGGGGCGAGCCTCGGCGCGGACTCGATCCGCAAAGGGATCACGGCCGGCGTCGTCGGCACCGCGATGGTGATCCTCATCATGGTGGTGTACTACCGCCTCAGCGGCGTGCTCGCCGTCCTGGCCCTCGGGCTCTACGTCTTGTTCACCTTCGGGGGCCTCGCCGCACTCGACGCCACGCTCACGCTCCCCGGCCTCGCGGGCCTGGTACTGTCGATCGGCATCGCGGTCGACGCGAACGTGCTGATCTTCGAGCGGATTCGCGAGGAGCTCCTGCTGGGCAAGACGATCCGGCTAAGCGTCGACGAAGGCTTCAAGCACGCGATGAATGCCATCGTCGACTCGAACGTGGCCACCGTGCTGACGGCGCTTTTCCTCTTTCAGTTCGGCACCGGTCCGGTGAAGGGATTCGCCGTCACCCTGATCATGGGCATCGCCGCCTCCATGATCACGGCCGTGTTCGTGACCCGCACCTTCTATCTCATCTGGCTGGACCGACGGCCAGCCATGTCCACCCTGAGCATCTGACGATGACCCGCTTCTTCGCCCACGCCAAGTACGACTTCATCGGGGTCCGGAAATACGCGTACGCAGTGACGGCTGCGATCATCATCCCGGGTCTCGTGTTCCTGCTGGTCCGGGGGCTCAACTACAGCATCGAGTTCACCGGCGGCACGCTGTTGCAGATCAGCGCGAAGCAGGTGATGGATGCCGGGGCGCTCCGGACCGCCCTCGACCACCAGGGGATTCACGGGGCGGAGATCCAGCAGTTCGGGGCGGCGAACGAGTACGTGATTCGCGCCCGGGTCGCAAAGGCGGGGAGCGACGCCAACGACACGCAGGCTACCGCAACCGAGGTGGGAAGGGCGCTCGACAGCGTGCTGGGCAAGGGAAATTACGTCATTCAACGGACCGAAGCCGTCGGGCCCAAGGTCGGCGGGGAGCTCCGGCAGAAAGCCTTCCTGGCGATCTTCCTGTCCTTCTTTGCGGTGTTGGCGTATCTGGCCTACCGGTTTGAATGGCGGTTCGGTCTCGCCGCGGTGGTCGCCACCGCGCACGACATTCTGGCGACGATTGCCTTCATCGGGGTGATGCGGCTCGAGGTGAGCCTGGTGGTGGTCGGTGCGGTGCTCTCGATGGTCGGTTACTCCCTGAACGACACGATCATCATCTTCGACCGGGTACGAGAGAACCTCCGCAAGCATAAGAAGGAAACGTTCGCCGATATCCTGAATCGATCGATCAATGAGACGCTGCCCCGGAGCATCCTGACCCACGGCACCAGCCTCGCGACGCTCACCGCCCTCGCCATCTTCGGCGGCGAGGTGATCCGTCCCTTCGCCCTGGTCATGTTCTTCGGGGTGTTCACCGGCACCTTCTCCTCCATTTATATCGCCTCGCCGGTGCTCATGGCGATCGAGCAGCGGTGGCCCGGGCCGGACGCCCGGGGCGCGCGGGCGCCGGCCCAGAAATCCGGCGCGCCCGCGCCGGCCACATCGGGACGAAAAGCACCCTCCCTAGGCTGACCGAGCCGGGGGTGGAACAGCCAGCCGCCCCATGCTGATCGACACGCACTGTCACCTCACCGATCCCGCTTATGATCCGGACCGCGACGCCGTGCTCGCGCGGGCGGAGGCAGCGGGGGTCGAGCGGATCGTGGTCATCGGAGAGTCGCGCGCCTCGGCGGCCGGTGCCCTGGCGCTCGCGGCCGCCGACTCTCGGCTCGCTGCCACCGCCGGCCTTCATCCTCACGAAGCCTCCGCCTGGGACCCCGCCTACGCCGAGTGGCTGGCCGAAGCGCTGCGCCATCCCGCGGTCGTAGCCGCGGGAGAGATGGGGCTGGACTACCACTATGACCACTCCCCCCGGCCGGCTCAGCAGGCTGCCTTCGACCAGCAGCTCTCCATTGCCGAGGCTGCCGGGCGACCGGCGGTTATTCACGCTCGGGACGCCGACGACGACGTGGCCGCCGTACTCCGAAGTCACCCCGGCGTGACCGCCGTCCTTCACTCATTCAGCAGTGGTCTGGGGCTCTTGCGGGCAGGGGTGGGGCTGGGGCACTATGTCTCATTCAGCGGGATGGTCACCTTTCGGAATTGGGCCCTCAACGACGCCATCCGGGAGACTCCGCTGGACCGGATCCTGGTAGAAACCGACGGTCCGTACCTCGCACCAGTTCCGCACCGTGGACAACGGAACGAGCCGGCGTACGTGCGCCGCGTAGCCGAGCAGATCGCCCTGGTGCTGGGCCTCGAGGTTGGCGCGGTCATTGCCGCCACCGGCGCAAACGCCGCGCGAGTGTTCGGGGCGGGGTTGACCAGGGCCGACGACCAGTAGCCGATAACCCATCGCCAACTTCTCCGGAGCTCCCTCGTGACCATTGTTCCGTCCGACATCGCTATCGCGCAGGCCGCGAAGCTGCGCCCCATCGCAGACGTCGCCGCCGAAGTGGGACTCGGCCCGGAAGAGTTCCTGCCGTACGGCCGCTACAAGGCCAAGATCTCTGCGGAAGCCATAAGGGCCCGGAAGCCGAGTGGCAGGCTGGTGCTGGTCACCGGGATCAACCCGACTCCGGCCGGCGAGGGGAAGTCCACCGTTACCGTTGGTGTGACCCAGGCGCTGCGGCGGATGGGGAAGAAGGTGATCCTCTGCATGCGGGAGCCTTCGCTCGGCCCGGTGTTCGGAGTGAAGGGCGGCGCGGCGGGCGGGGGGTACGCGCAGGTCGTCCCCATGGACGAGATCAACCTCCACTTCACCGGCGACTTCCACGCGATCACCTCGGCGCACAACCTGCTCTCGGCGATGCTGGACAACCACCTGCACCAGGGGAACGCATTGAGCGTCGATCCCCGCCGCATCACCTGGCCTCGCACCATCGACATGAACGACCGCGCCCTGCGGTCCATCGTGATCAGCCTGGGGGGAATCAACGCCGGCCCCGTGCGGGAAGACCGGTTCGTCATCGTGCCGGGCAGCGAGATCATGGCGATCCTCTGCCTCGCAACGGACCTCGGCGACCTCGAGGCCAGGATCGGACGGATCATCGTGGGCTACACCCGGGACCGGAAACCGGTCACCGCGGCCCAGCTCAAGGCCGCCGGCGCGATGACGCTGCTCCTCAAGGACGCCATTCTGCCGAACCTAGTCCAGACCCTGGAAGGCGGCCCGGCCTTGGTCCATGGCGGGCCGTTCGGTAACATCGCCCACGGCTGCAATTCGGTCGCCGCAACCCGACTGGCCCTCTCGCTCTGTGACATCGTGCTGACCGAGGCCGGATTCGGAGCCGACCTCGGAGCCGAGAAGTTCTTCGACATCAAGTGTCGTTTTGCGGGGCTCAACCCCGAGGCCGCCATCATCGTGGCCACGGTTCGGGCGCTCAAGATGCACGGCGGCGTGAAGAAGGAAAACCTGGGCACGCCGGATGTCGCGGCGCTCGCGCGCGGGCTCGTCAACCTTGAAGCGCACGTGAAGAACGTGATGAAGTTCGGCGTGCCGCCCGTGGTCGCGCTCAATCGGTTCGTGTCCGACACGCCCGAGGAGATCGATGCCGTGCTGTCGGCCTGCCGGTTGTGGGGCGCCCGGGCCGCTCTGAGCGACGTCTGGGCCAAGGGTGGGGCCGGAGGTGAGGCGGTCGCCCAGGAAGTGCTTGCGATCCTGGCCGAAGGCAAGGCCAAGTTCCGGCCGCTCTACGATGCGAACCTTCCGATCAAGCAGAAGATCGAGACCATCGCGAAGGAGATCTACGGCGCCGACGGCGTCGACTTCACTGCGTCCGCCAGCAAGGCGATCGAACAGATCGAGGGGATCGGCTACGGCAACACGCCGGTGTGCATGGCCAAGACGCAGTATTCGCTTTCGGATGACGCCACCAAGCTCGGCCGGCCCAGCGGCTACCGGCTCACCGTCCGCGACGCTTACGTTTCAGCCGGAGCGGGATTTGTGGTCGCGCTCGCCGGCGATATCATGACCATGCCCGGTCTGTCCAAGACACCCGCCGCCGAAGCGATCCGGGTGCATCCCGACGGCACCATCGAAGGACTCTTCTGACATGGAGCTCGTGTCCACGACCGGCGCCCCCAAGGCTATCGGTCCCTACAGCCAGGGCATCATCGCCGGCGGCCTCGTCTTTACGGCAGGCCAGGTCGCGATCGACCCGGCGACCGGCGACGTAGTCCCCGGTGGGATCGCGGAGCAGACTGCGCGAGTGATGGAGAACCTCGGGGCCATTCTGCAGGCGGCCGGGAGCGGCCTCGACCGGGTGGTGAAAACCACCGTCTTCCTCACCGACATGGCTGACTTCGCCGCCATGAACGAGGTCTATGCCAACGCCTTCGGCAGTCACCGGCCCGCCCGCTCGACTGTCGCCGTCAGCGGCCTGCCCAAGGGCGTGAAGGTGGAGATCGAAGCCATTGCGGTAAGAGGTGAGAGGTGAGAGGTAAGAGGGGCTCGGCAGGTGCGGCATCCCTCTCACCTCTTACCTCTCACCTCTTACGTTCACTCCGGGGAGTGGATCCGTCCTGGTGGACGGGCCGGTCTTCAAAACCGCGATGGAGACGCCTTCGGTGGCTCCGGTGGGTTAGATTCCCACACGCTCCCGCCACTCTCTCCCTGGTTGCACTCCTGGTATGGTCGGTTCCGCTGCTCGCTCAGGACTCCACGGTGACTCGCCCCGATAG
>DASQPE010000173.1:0-2676 GCA_035644115.1 Gemmatimonadales bacterium | reverse complement strand
GAGCCGCCCACGCCGGTCACGATGTCGTTCCGAAACCGGAGTCCGGCGGCGCGAAGCCGTGCGACCTCAGCGGTCAGGTCGGCCACCGGCAGTTGAATGCGGCTCCAACCGCCGGGGACGGGCTGCCGGCCGTCGGGCATGGGCCGAGCGCCCGAGCTGGTCTTCCCGCTGAGCAAGAGTCGAAGCGGGCCACGAGTGATGGCGGCGAAGGCCGGAGAGGCGCTGGATTCGAGGGAGAAGCCGAGGTAGGTGGTGTAAAACGCGATGGCGGCATCGACATCGTCGATCATGTAACGAACGCTGACGGTAGTCACGGGTGTGGTTTCCTCACATGGTGATGGATGGGGCGTCAGGCTTGATTTTGGCTCCGGCCATGGGTGATCTGTGTAGGCCCGATATTATCGCTTGTCGATATCGGCGGGCGGAATTATACTCTCGAGCCAAGAAATGCTGCGGGGATTCTTCCTCGGCTTCATCAAGATCCATATTCTCCACCATGCGGCGCAGGAGCCGCTCTACGGTCTATCGCTCATCGAGGAGCTGCGGCGTCACGGGTACCGCCTGAGTCCCGGCACCGTGTATCCCATCCTGCACAGCCTGACGGAAGCCGGATATCTGCTCCGGACGGATCAAGTCGTCGGGGGCAAGATGCGGAAGTACTACTCAGCCACGAGATCTGGACGCAGCGCTCTCGATCAAAGCCGGCGGCAGATCGTCGAGCTTGTCCAAGAGGTTGTGGAAAAGCGAGAGGGTCCGTCGGGGGCTGGCGGGCGAGTCAGATCGCGGAGTGAGCGTCCACCGAGGCGGAAAGCACGCGCGACGAGGAGAGTTACGCCGTAGCATGGAACCGCCTCAGGATCTCACGGGCGAGCCGGCGGGTGCGGAGTTACGCGCGCCGGGCCGCTGGCACGCCGCCCTCGAGGTGCTCGCAGCAGCCACACGACTGGGGCTCACCTCCTTCGGCGGTCCCGTAGCCCACATCGGCTACTTCCGGAATGAGTACGTCGCGCGGCGGCGCTGGGTGGACGATCAGACCTACACCGATCTGGTGGCCCTCTGTCAGTTCTTGCCGGGCCCGGCGAGCAGCCAGGTCGGCATGGCCGTCGGGATCCTGCGAGCTGGCCTGCTCGGTGGGCTGGCCGCCTGGATTGGCTTCACGCTCCCGTCCGCTTTCGCCCTCGTGCTCTTTGGGCTCGGCATTCGTGGCGTGGATCTCTCCCACGCTGGGTGGCTCCATGGCCTGAAGGTCGCCGCGGTCGCGGTCGTGGCCCAGGCGGTGTGGGGAATGGCCCGGTCGCTGTGCCCCGACCGCGAGCGCGCCACGATGGCCATTCTGGCTGCGCTGGCCGTGTCGGCCTGGCCGGCGGCCAGCGGTCAGGTGCTGGTGATCGTGGTGGCGGGAATCGCCGGTTGGCGCCTGCTCCCGGGATCCGGTGGGACGGGGGCACACCACGTGAGAGTCCCCTTCGGGCGGGCACTCGGGACCGGCGCCCTGGCCACGTTCTTCGCGCTGCTCGTGGCCCTGCCCGTGCTCCGCTATCTGACGCCCTCGCCCACGCTCGCCGTCTTCGATGGTTTCTACCGCGCGGGCTCGCTGGTCTTCGGCGGAGGGCACGTCGTGCTGCCTCTGCTCCAGGCGGAGGTCGTGCCGCCCGGATGGGTGTCGAACGAACAGTTCCTTGCCGGTTACGGCGCGGCTCAGGCGGTGCCAGGCCCGCTCTTCACCTTCGCGGCATATCTGGGCGCGGTCATGCGATACAGACCGAACGGCTGGGCTGGAGCGGCTCTTGCCCTGGTCGCGATCTTCCTCCCGTCCTTCCTGCTCGTCGTGGGCGCTCTACCATTCTGGGACGTCCTCCGCGCCCGGGCCGCGTTCCAGGCGGCGCTTCGAGGCATCAATGCCGCGGTGGTGGGTTTGCTCCTCGCGGCTCTGTATCATCCGGTTTGGTCGAGCGCGATCCATGCGCCCGCCGACTTCGCCCTCGCTCTGGCTGCCTTCGGCCTGCTCACGCTGTGGGGCGCGCCGCCGTGGCTCGTCGTCGCCTTCGCCGCGGCGGGCGGTTCGGCGCTAGCTGCGGTCCGCTGGGACTGACCGGCGACAAAACACCAAAAGATGCAGGGAACATAAGGCGACTTCCAGTCCCCTGCACCGAGAACTGAAGCCGCTAATCATCCACAACGAGGCCCGGGCGTTGAGCGCGAGTACCCGCGCCTTCATCGAGTTGCTCAAGCCTGCACGCGGCTCAGCCTCCGGTGCCTAGTCCGCGCAGCATGTATGGCCGCGTGCTGCCTGCCAGCCCTCCCGCGCAATGAGTGGCGTCATGCCCAGTGCGGCAACCGGGTCCGCCCACCGCCAGCCAAGCCACGCGTTGAGCCCGAGGCCCGCGAGAAGGACGGCCGAGAGCCAGGCGCAGACCTCGGTCTGCCGGGCCTCGGCCTCCAGCGCTCCGCTGGTCAGTTCGGAGGCGATGCGCCGCTTGAAATGGGCAAGCGTGGGCATGACGAGCAGGGAGAGGATGGCAAGCACGATCCCGACTGTCGAGTGGTCAGGGCTCTTTCTCTCGACAAGCGCATGGACGGCCTCGTAGCAGACGTAGGCTGCGAGTAAGAGAAAACAGCATCCGATAATCCGCACGGTCCGCTGCTCGGCGCTCGCTCGCCTGACCTCGTCAGCAT
>DASQPE010000172.1:0-5217 GCA_035644115.1 Gemmatimonadales bacterium | reverse complement strand
CCGCTCCCGAGCGCCAGCGCGATACGCGGCCTAGCCATCGTTCCCGACCATCCTCTCCGCCAGCAGTGGGCTAGTGCCTGCCACCCGCTCGGATCCCGCCCCCGCCCCGCATGCCGCCACCAAATCCGCCCCGGGATCCCCCGATGGCTCGAAATCCCTGAGCCCGCTGCTCACCCATTGTGCGAGCCTGGAACTCGCGGTCGAGCGCCGGTGGTGCCGCGCCGGAGCGCTGCCATCCGTTGCCCACGTGCTGCTGCCAGGCGCCGGCCGGAGAGCGGCGGTACACGTCGCCGCCGGGAGCCGCGTAGACATCCCCGCCGGCCCGAGCGGGGCCGCCGAAGCGCGGAGCCGGTGCGGTGATCGCAGGCCGGCCAGCCGGCGCGCGCGTGGGCGCCGATCGCTCGATTCCACCCGGGATGGCTCGTCCACCCGGGATGGCTCGCCGCGGGCTGGCCTCGATGCCACCCACCCGTCCCCCGAGCTGGGCGCTGCGCTCGATCGTCGCGCGGTTGTAGCTGTAGATGTTGCGCACCGGAACCCGCTGCCCGATGCCGAGCATACCGGTATGTGAGTTGTACGCGACACCGACGTGGGTCCCGCGGAGTCCTCCGGTCCAGGCCTCGGCCCGGAGCGGCGCACGATTCACGACCCGGGCCCGATCCCAGCGCGCGTACACGTCGCCAGTTGTGCCGGCCCAACCGCCTCGGCCCCGAAACGGCACTCCACGCCCGAACCCACGGAAACCCCGGCCCCACCACCAGGCCGATGGCCCCCACCACGGATGCGGACCCCAGCCCCAACCGCCCCAGGCCATCCCGATGCCGAGTCCCCAGCTCCAGCCGAAGCCGTAGCCGTAGCCCCACCCGGTCCACGGCGTCCAGCGCACGCACGCGCCAAACCCGTAGGTCAGGGGGAATCCATACCAGTCGGCTCCGATCCAGGGCGTGTAGTAGTACCCCGTGCCGTAGATCACCACGCCGGTCGGATCCATCACCGTGCCGTAGTAACCCGGCGTGTAGCCGACGTACACCTCATCCGGCGTGGCGTCATACACCCGCACGAACGTCACGTAGTAGAGCGGCGAGCTCGGCGGGATCGAGTAGATCTCGGCCGGCACGCTCGCCGCTACCGCCCAGGGACCCTGCACCGAGCTCGCGACGAACCAGACCCCGTTCTGCACGGCATAGAATGCGATCGGGCCGGTCTCGATGATCGGGAGCGATGCGTTCAGCACGTACTGCAGCGTCGTGCCTTCGATCGGCCGGAGCTGGGGCTCCCCGTCGATAGTCGGCGCCGGGTCCAGTGTCGTGCCCGCGCGCTTCACGGTTGCCGTCTGGGGAATCGAGTTCGCGATCGCGGCTTCCTGCGCCTGCGGCGTCTCGGGTACCGAAGCCTTCACGTTCTCGACCGGGCTCGTGTCGGGGATCCTGGCGAAGTCGCCCGGCAGGTTCTTGCCCGACACGTAGGTCCACGGGCCCTGGGTGGACGCGGCGCGGTACCAGCGGCCCGAGATCAGCACGTAGGTTTGGTTGTCCCCGATCGATTTGAAGACCCGGCCGGTGGTGTTCCGCACGTAAAGCAGCTGAGTCCCTTCGACCGGCACGTAGTCCGGCGCTCCGTCGGTGACGATGAGCTCGGCCGGGTCCGTGCTCACGTAGATCGCGGGCGCCGGACCGGAGGCCAGCGACGGCGCCGGTTGGGTCGAATCGGCGGCGGCTCCGTCGAGCAGCTCCACCTGGTTGTCGGCCGACGCCGATTGCAAAACGGTCGCGAGCGCGCCGGGCGGCGATTTCGTCACCGACCACGGTCCGGTGAGCGCGGGCGCCTGCATCCAGCCATCGAAGACGTGGAGATAGAACGTGCCCGCGTCCTGGAGGAGGAGCACTCGGGTGTTGATCACCCGTTGGAGACCGTCTGCTGCCGGCCGTAGTACCGGCTGGCCGTCGATCGGGACCAGCATCGCCGGCACGCTCGAGAAGACGACTCGAGGCGGAACGTTCCTGAGCGGTTGCGCGCTCCCTTCTCGAATCTCCTGCTGGACCGCGAGGTCGGCCTCCAGGCGATCGAGGGCGATGGACCGGCAGTTCTCGGGCAGGAGCTGCTGCAGGGTGCTCTGCCAGGCAGCGCCGCTGGCGGCAGCCGAGGGGAAGGACGCCTTGGTGATCTTGAGATCATCCAGCGACACCATCCGGTTGGTCTTGTCCACGTCGGTTCGGGCGGACATCCAAATCACGCCGAACGCCGGCTCGGCGGCGCCGGTGTCGCGCACCGCGACCGCGGCCCGAACCTCGAGCCGGTTCCCCTTCCAGCTGTCCACCTGCGGTTGATACACCGAGAACGTGGTGGTGGCGCTCAGGAACTGTCGCGGCCAGCCGGCGTCGCCCGAGTCAGTGGAGGCAAGCGGCGCCTGGGCGGCAGCCGGCCGCGCGAAGACGGCGCCGAGCACGAGCCCGGCGGTGATCAGCCCTCGACTCCACCCGGCCATACGGTTCTTCATTGGTCCCCTCGAGACTGTTTGCCCTTGGCCGGCTCCACCCGCAGAGTGCGGGTACGGGGCCGGGCCATCGAAACCAAGCGTGAAATTGGGGTGCCGGGCGCGGGAGGGCTTGCACTCTGGTGCTCCCCCGGACGGGGAGCAGGCTACCGGGGCACCAGCACCACCCGTTCTCGCCCATCAGTGGCCCCCGGTGCACAGGCCGAAGAGCGGCATCGGGTGCAGATCGGCGATGGTGTAGTGCTCGCCCGGCTTGAGCGGACGCGGGCGCCAGCCCGAGACCTCCAGGATGTGGTGCAGCATCTCGTGCCGGAGGTAGGTGGTGTCGTCCCGTACCAGCACGATCCTGCGGCCGACGGTGAAGGCGTAGGTCGGCCCTTTCGGGCCGAGCAACGGCGCTTCCATCACGGCCCAACGGATTGCGTCGTAGTCGCCCTGCTTTCCGGCGCAACGCTCGACCTCCTGGTAGATCCTGCGCCACGCCACCGGAGCCTTCAGCGGCTGGACTGACGCAAAGAGGAAGGCCGCCGGGGCGTCGCCGGCGGGGAACGGCTGGGCTACGCGGTTGTCCCGGCGCCCCGCGGCGATGCATGCTGTCGGCCGCGCGCCCCGCTGTGCCGTGCAGCCGTGCGGGTGCGGGACCGGACGCTGGGCCGCCCGGATGCGGGGAACGATGGAGACGGACGCCGCGAGGGCAGCGACGGCTCCGGACAGGCCAAGTGCTGTGAGAACTCGCATAACCGCTCCGACGTGGTGGCTCGTAACGCCACCGGGCGCCCAAGCCGGCGCGCCCGGTCTTTAGACCAGCAACAACGACGATTAGCCGGCCGACTGCGCCGGATACTTCGCGAACATCTTTCCGACCGCCTCGTCGATTCGGCGGGTCGCTTTGGCCGGGTCGCCGACCGGCAGTTCGATCACGCCTGCCGCCTGGCCCTGCCAGACCACGTGCCGGGTCTTCGCGTCGACCAGACAGATCACCACCGTGCCGTCGGTGTAGGTCTCGACGGTGCGTTGCACGTCCATCGGCCATGCCACTCCCCAGCGGTAGTACCGCCATCCCCATCCGCCACCCCAGCCCCAGCCGTTCCCGTACGTGTTCACCTCCTTGTGGGTTCGGTCGACCACACCGTAGCCCACGAAGAGATCGGCCTTGGACCGATCGGTCTCGGTCAGGCCCTTGGCCCCGAGCTGCGCTTCGACCGAGTTGCGCACCCGGTCGTCGATCAGCTGGTGCGACGCGCTGTCGGGTCGCGACACCAGCGCGAAGGTTCGGTACTGTGAAAAGCCGGTCGCCGGGCTGTAGTCGATCGCGACCTGTTGCCCGGCACAGCCCGCCGTGATGATGAGGCATGTGCCCAGCGCTATGCCTCGCAGTCTGCTCTGCATCTCCACTCCTTGTAGGTTCGCCATCGTGCGGCTTCAACCCGCTACTGCTGTCGTCATCTCCCGCCATCTCCCGCACCCCGTCAACTTCGGGCCGGCAACCGGGCCGCGCTTGAACCGTGGTGCTCCCCCGATCGGGACGACCGATCCCGCCTCGCGTGGCCGCGGGTTCCAGGCCGGAACCGGCGGATTTCCCCGAACGGGGAATTGCCTGCCAGCCGTCGCGGCCGTTTCTTCGAGGAGTGACTACTACCAAGAGCGGGGCGCCCATGGAGGCTGAGGACAAGACGACCAACCCAGACGGACGCATCCGCGTTCTGGTGGCCGACGACCACCCGGTGGTGCGGACCGGTCTGTCGGCGGTCATCATCGAGCAGGGCGACCTCGAGGTGGTGGCGGAGGCGGAGAACGGCGAGCGGGCCGTGGCGCTGTTCCGCGAGCATCGGCCCGACGTGGTCCTGATGGACCTCCGCATGCCGGTCATGGACGGCGTCGAGGCGATCCGCACGATCACCGCGGAGTTTCCCGCCGCGCGCATCCTGGCGTTGACCACCTATGAGGGAGACGCCGATATCCGGCGGGCGCTGGAGGCGGGCGCCCGGGGTTACCTGCTGAAAGACATGCTTCTGACCGAGGTGATCTCCGCGGTACGGGCGGTGCGGCGCGGTGAGCGGGTGATTCCGGCCGCAGTGGCAACCCGGCTGGCGGAATTCCCCGAGCGCAGCGAGCTCAGCGAGCGCGAGCTCGAGGTGTTGCAGCTGGTGGCGCGAGGGCTCAGCAATAAGGAAGTAGCCCGCGCGATCGGCCGGACCGACGAAACCGTCAAGATCCACCTGAAGAACATCTTCGCCAAACTGGACGTCGCCGATCGTACCGAAGCCGTTACCGTAGCGTTGACCCGCGGTCTCATCCACCTCGACTGACTCGCCGCAGCTCTCTCCAGCCGTCTCCCCGAACGGGGGATAAAAAGACTACCCGTACCGGGAATAGATCACGCGTCATCGCCGCCCCAGGTTGTGGCTGACGATGGTGGCGACTCACGAGCGGCAGGAGCTATCGATGATGATCGATGAAGCCGTGCGGTTCTGGCCCCCCGCGCCACAGGCAGCGATCGAGCTCGGCGGCGCGTATCTCCAGTCTGGACGAGCTCGCGCGCACGTACACGAGGAGTGGCAGTTCGCGGTGCCGGAGAGTCCGTCCAGGCTGTTGATCGGCGCGTTCCGGCGATTCGCCGCGCGTCCCACCGACATAACTGTGGTGCGCCCCTACGAAGTGCACACCGAGGGCGGAGGAATGGGACCGGCACCAAACTGGCGGGTGCTCTATGTCGCGCCGTC
>DASQPE010000171.1:0-6154 GCA_035644115.1 Gemmatimonadales bacterium | reverse complement strand
GGGCAATGAGCGGTGCCAAGCTCCACAGGACGAACCCGCCGATCCCGAGCAGGGCCAGAGCCCGTCCCGCCGACGGTGTCGGTCCACGCCGAATGGCGTGGGCCGCCGCAACCGCGCACACGATGGCCCCGAGCAGGAGCAGTCCGGTGTTCACCCGGAAGAAGGCATCGGCGGAGGCAGGCGCAGCGCGCGCGATGCCGATCAGATCATCGCTGCCCGGGCTGACGGCGTACGCCGCCAGGCCAAGCGCAAACGACACCAGGCCGACGAAGGCGAGTCGCCGGGCAGCCGGTGGCTCGACGGCGGTCGCGGCGAGCACCAGCAGGACGTAGAGAGGGAGCAGGCCGACCGGCATCAGCGCCCCGGCTTATCGTCAGCAAAGCGGTTGAAGCGTAACATCTTACAGTCCAGCATCAGTCCCCCAAAACGCCACCTTGCCAGACCGCCCGATAGGCTCCCCCGCCCGACCCGATGCCGATCGCCGAGCGGACTGTTGCTTGGATCACATCTTGCCGAGAGTGAGACCGGTACCGCGACGGTTGCAGCTGGGCCCACGTCCGCCGTGGGTATTCCGCAACCGCACGGGATATCTGCAAGGCAGGGCTTGACGTTAACGCATAAGCGCAGGCCAATCACCACGACCACGAGGACGTTCCCTCTGTGACGGCAGCCCTGGAACCACCCACTCGCACGCCGACTGCGCCGGTAGCCCCGCCGGCGCCGAGCGACGAGCGCAGCAAAGTCTCCCCCGATGGCCCACACATCGTTCCCAACCGCAAGCGCACCTGGCGCCCGGCCAGCGAGATCGCGGTGGACCTCGGCACTGCCAACACGCTGGTGCTGGTAAAGGGCGAGGGGGTCGTGCTCAACGAGCCCTCGGTGGCGGCGGTAAACCAGGCCACCGGCGAGATCATGGGCATCGGCCTCGAAGCCAAGCGAATGCTGGGTCGCACCCCGGAAGGCATTCTCGCCGTGCGACCGATGAAGGATGGCGTGATCGCCAACTTCGAGGTCGCGGAAAAGATGCTCCGGCACTTTCTCCGGGCCGTGCTCGACCGGCGGATCCTGCGGGTGAAGCCGACGGTCATCGTCTGCGTCCCCTCCGGGATCACCGAGGTGGAGCGCCGGGCCGTGCGCGACTCGGCCCAGTCGGCCGGCGTCAAGCGGCTGCTGATGGTCGCCGAGCCGATGGCGGCGGCGATCGGCGTTGGGCTGCCGGTGGACACGCCGAGCGGTAACATGGTGGTGGACATCGGCGGCGGGACCACCAACGTCGCCGTCATCGCGCTGTCGGGGATCGTCTGCGATGCGTCGATCCGCACCGGTGGCGATGAGCTCGACCAGGCGATCGTCCAGTTCATGCGCAAGAACTACAGTCTGCTGATCGGCGAGCCCACTGCCGAGATGGTCAAGATCACGATCGGCTCCGCGGCGCCGCTCGATCCCGAGGTGGAGATGGAGGTCAAGGGCCGCGATCTCATCTCCGGTTTGCCCAAGACCGTGCGGGTGGACTCGGCCGGGATCCGGGATGCGATCCAGGAACCGATCTCCCAGATCGTCAACGCGGTCCGGCGGGCGCTCGAGGCGACCCCGCCCGAGCTCGCCAGCGACATCCTGGACCACGGCATCACCCTCACCGGCGGCGGCGCGCTCATTCGCGGGCTGGATCGGCTGCTCAGCGAGGAGACCGGGCTCACCGTCCGGCGCGACGCCGACCCGCTCACCTGTGTAGTGCGGGGCACCGGCTTAATCCTGGACGACTTCGCCCGCTTCGAGAGCGTGCTGACGACCTGACGACCTGGGCTTCGGCCTAGAGCCAGGCAAACGCGGGCGGCGGCACACTCCGCCCGACATCCCGCCGGGCATCCCGGCGGATGAACGCCAGATCGAGCGCCGCCCGCAGCATTGCGGGCGGCGCGAGTTTCGATCCTCCTACATCGCGCCATTCCTGCAACGCCAGCTCCACCACCAGCTCGCCCGCGGCCCGCGGGCCCCCGCGCCGCCCGGCCTGATCCAGCCGAGCGAGCAGCTCGACGTCGAACGCCCACCGACTCCGGAACGGCGACCCGAGGGCCGCCCGCAGGAGCGGCCCGGCGCGGAACAGCTTTGCGCCGCACTGGGTGTCGTAGACTGCGAGCTGGAGCACGACCGACGCGGCGGTCGCGAAGATCCGACCCAGGTAATGCCGCACCGCCGATCGCTCGATATTGGTGCCGAGGAGCCGCACGCGCGCGCCGATCGCACCGACCAACTCGGGGCGGGCATCGAGGGTCGCCACGAAGCGCGCGACCGCCGAAAGCGGGGTCGCGAGATCGGCGTCCCAGAATCCCACGAAGGTCGGCTCACCCGGCAGGGCCAGGAGCATGCCCGCACGCACCGCCCCTGCCTTGCCCTGGTTCGCTGCCAGCCGGATCGCGCGGATGCGGTGGGGCACCTCCCGAACCAGTTCGGTGAGCACGTCGGCGGTCCGGTCGATGCTGCCGTCGTCCACGAACAGCAGCCCGACGTCGGCCGACGCCCGGGCGAACTCCAGGAACCGCGGGACGTCCAGACGAGCCGCTTCGTTGTAGCACGGGACCACGATGACCGTGCGGAGGGCGGGAACGCCGTGCGGCAGGTGGTCCTCTATCGGCGAAGAGTCAGTATGCGGCTGACGACAGACCTGGGGTCACTGGTCGGGCGATGCTTGAAGGGCCTGGCGTTCGGCGATGATCACCCGGCGGGGGATGCCGACGTCGTTGAGGTAGGCGGCGACCTCGATGATCCCGGGACCATCGGGCGTGTCCGGGTGCACCACACGGACGACCGTGCCACGCACCGGCAATGTCTCGCCACTGCTCAGCCGGAGGATGCCTTCCAGCGTGGCCCCCACGGGCGGCTCGGGACCGGAATCCTGTCGATACCGCAGCCCGCGCTCGGAGAGGTCGAGGACGTTGAGCGCGCCACTGTCAAGGATGAGACTGGGCCGCACGGCGGGCGGGTAGCGGAGCCGCGCATGGCTACGAGGGCGCCCTGGTCCCATGGGTCAGTGGCCTTTCCCGCCCCCGGGCGACTTGGCTTCGGTCCGCCCTTCGTCCCGCTCCGAAGAGACCACGCCGGTTTCCGGGCTCCTGCCCGGGGCTCGGGGACTGACCCGGTGCGCCATGCGGTCATAGGCACCCCCGAGGGAGCTGCGCAGCAATAACAGGGCGATGAGCAGTCCGGCGGCCACCAGCGCCAGCACCAGGGCGTACTCCACCACCGCTTGACCGGACTCCCGCTTGGGCACGGCCGACCGCCACTGCGACACGGCACCTCCGGCACGGCAGGGGCAGCCCCGAGCCATGGGCAGCGGAACAGCACGAGAATTTCCCAAAACGTAAGGGAAACTTCGCGATCGGGATAGGGGAGCCGGTTGGGCCTACACCCCGGCGGGGACCGGGGTGAGCATGCCCGCAAGCAGAGCGCGGCAGGCCTCGGGGTCGCGCAAGCGGATCGCCGCCGCGCTCGGCCCAGGCCCCACGTGAATGCTGACGGCGCCTTCGGGCAGCGCCGCGAAGAGATCTTCGTCGGTCCGGTCGTCCCCGATCGCCACCACCCGAGCATCGGGAGGCGCGGCCGCGAGCACATGGGGCATGATCAGACCTTTGTGCACCCCTGCGGGACGGAACTCCAGCACCTGATTGCCCCGCAGCACTTCCACGACATCGCGAGGCCAGCGCTCCGCCGCCTCCTCCAGCAGCCGCTCCGCATGGCGGGCGCCCTGCTCCGCCCGAGCCATCCGGAAATGCCACGAAAGCCCGGCCGCCTTGCGCTCGATCAGCGCACCCGGCGTCTCCCGAGTGTACCGCTTGAGCAGGGCGAGGAGATCGTCGTAGGGCAGTGGGCGAACGGACTCATGCCGCCGCCAGGTCCGCTCCCCGTTCAGGCGCGACCAGGCGCCGTGCTCGGCGTGAAGCCCGATGGGCAGGCGGCCAAACCACTCCTCGAGCACACTCTGCTGGCGGCCGCTCACGAGGTGAACGTCGGTATGGGGGCGGGCGGCGAGCTGGGCCAGGAGCTCGATCAGCGAGCTATCCGGCCGGGCCAGCTCCGGTGCGGGAGCGAACGGAACCAGGGTGCCGTCATAGTCGAGCAGCAGGACCAGATCCGACGCGGAGCGAATCTCCTCCAGCGCCGCGCGAACCTGGCTGGCCGGACTGGGCCGCCCGCGAGGCTCGTCGCTGGCGGTCGGCCGGCCGCGCGCCTCGAGCGCGCTCACGAATGCCCGGCGCCAGCGGTCCAGGGTGTGCTGCGTCACGCGCCGGCGCAGCGCCTGCATGCGGCTCCGGCGCTCCTCCCGCGACATAGTGAGCGCGCGATAGAGCGCGCTGGTAGTGCCCTCGACGTCGTAGGGGTTGATCAGCACAGCCTCGGCCAGCTCCGCCGCGGCACCGGCGAACTCGCTGAGCAGCAGCACGCCGTCTTCGTCCGGCCGTGAGGCCACGAACTCCTTCGCGACCAGATTCATTCCGTCCCGCATTGGCGTCACCAGCATCACGTCCGCGATCCGGTACAAGCCGACCAGCTCGGTCTGCGCGAACCCATGATAGAGGTAGCGGACCGGGGTCCACGCCGGGGTCCCGAACAGGCCGTTGATACGGCCTACCTGTGCGTCCACCTGGCGGCGAAGCCGGCGGTAGGCTGCTACGCCGGTGCGCGACGGAACCGCCACCTGGAGCAGCGTCACGTGCTCCTTCAACTCCGGATGGCGGTGCAGCAGGTACTCGAACGCCAGGAGCCGCCGGGGAATGCCCTTCGTGTAGTCGAGCCGATCGATGCCGACCAGCAACCGCTCCCGCCGGCTTACGGCCAACGTGCGGCGCTGCGCCGCCGGATCGGCCTTTTCGGCCAGACCGCTGAAGCGCTCGGCGTCGATGCCCATGGGAAAAACGCCGACCGCGGTCTCGCCGCCCGGATGGCGAATGAGTGACTCCTCGCCCGGGCCCTCGACCGCGAGATCGAGCAGCTCGGCCGCGGCAATGCTGAAATGCTTGGCGTAGGCCGCGGTGTGAAAGCCGACCAGGTCGGCGCCAAGGAGACCTTCGATGATCAGCTCCCGGGTCGGCAGGACCCGGAACACTTCGAACGAGGGAAACGGGATGTGGAGGAAGAATCCAATCCGGGCGCCCGGTATCCGTTCCCGGAGGAGCGCCGGCACCCGCATCAGCTGATAATCATGGATCCACACCACATCACCCGGCCGGTACAGCTCGGCCAGCACGTCGGCGAAGCGGGCGTTGATGGTTTCGTAGGTGCTCCAGTGGCGGGGCCGAAGCGGAAGCTGATCGATCAGGTAGTGGCATAGGGGCCAGAGGACGCCATTGGCGTAGCCCACGTAGAAGCCCTTGATCTCCGGCAGCGTGAGATGGACCGGAACACACCCGAATTCGTCCAGCTGCTTCTCCAGCGAGCGACGGTCAGCCTCCGACTCATCCGCGGCGCCGGCCCAGCCGACCCAGGGGCCGCAGCCCTTGATTTGGATCGCGCGGAGCCCGGTCGCGACACCGCCGACGCTTTCGCTGACCCGGGGGCCCTCGGGCGTCTGCCGGACGGTGACCGGCAGTCGCATCGATGCGAGAATGAGCCGAGACATCGCTCACCTCCATGCCGCATACCGTTGTCGCGGGTGCGGATGCAGGGCACCCTCGCACGATGATTGGCGGCTGGCAGTGGGGGCCCGCCAGAGAGCGGCGGCGATCGGACCTGAGGAGGGCGGGCTGCCGGGCGAGCCCGGGAGCGAGCGACTTCAGTGGCCGATGACGGGCCCCGCGAACGGGTGCGGCGCGTCAGCGAATGGGCTGCGCGCCCGAAATGCGAATGGAGCGGACCGGGATCGAACCGGTGACCCTGCTTGCGGGGCCATGCTCCTGACTTCCGGCAAGTTGCCGGTTTTCAGAGGACGGAGACTGTGATCTGCCGCACTTGCCGGGGTCTGCCGGCGTCAATCGGTGACAGATTCGGCGACACGCCTTCCCCAGCGGAAGCTAGCCCGTTTGTGGCTACACCGCGACGCCTCTGATCGGCGGTTGGCACACGTGCCAGCGGAAGTGGGGTCACCGAGCGAAAGCAGGTCCCGCTCGCGAACGCCGTGGCTGCGCGGCTGGAAGACGCCCCCCACCGGTCATCTGGTCGG